>CAJBCV010000573.1 GCA_903951635.1 uncultured Planctomycetaceae bacterium | reverse complement strand
CGATCGCCCGGACGCTCCTCTACGATCCGCGGATCCTCGTCCTCGATGAGGCAACGAGTAACATCGACGCCGAAGCCGAGAAGGCGATCCAGGAGGCGCTGGCGGTGCTCGTTCGCGGGCGGACGACGATCGCCATCGCCCACCGGCTCTCCACCCTCCGCAATGCCGACCGGATCCTTGCCTTCGATCGGGGTCGCCTCGCGGAGCAGGGCACCCACGCCGAGCTTCTCGCCGCCGACGGGATCTACGCGCGGCTGGTGCGAATCCAGACGCAGGTCACGAAGCAGCCGACGGTCGACACGCTCCTGGCCGAGGAATCGCCCCAGCCCGTCGTCGCGGCGCCCGCCGCACCGGTCACGTCCCCCGTGGAAGCCCCTCCCGCCACGATGCCGGCCAGTGGGGCCATCCGTTGGCTCGAGCCAGGCACCCACCACTTCCTCATCGGCCCGCACGACCGGATCGAGCTCGAGGAGCACGGCACGCGGCTCGCGGCCGGTCTGTTCATTGTCCGCACCTTTCCCGCCTCCCGCCCCGAGGATTACCTCTCGGTGCGCGGCTGGAACGAGTCTGGCGACGAGATCGAGGTGGGGATGATCCGGCGGCTGGCCGACTGGCCGGAGGCCGCCCAGTCGGTGGTCCGCACCGGTCTCAAGCGGCGCTCGCTGGTCCGTGCGATCGGCCGGGTGCACGACGTGAAGCTGGCCCACGGCTACCTCGACTTCGACGTCGACACCGACGTCGGTCGGCAGAAGTTCACCGCCCGCTGGACGCAGAGCCAGGCGATCGACTTCGGCACCGACGGGAAAATGCTCATCGACACCGAGGAAAACCGGTACGTCGTCCGCTCAGTCGACGATCTCCCCAAGGCTGACCGGGAGAAATTTCTCCAGTACGTCTACTGGTGATTCAGGCCTGCACGAGGCCCGTTTGACACTCTCCGGCCGGCGTTCAAAAATGTCTTCCGCCCGCTCCGATCCTTTGACTTCATATTTCCCAGGAGCCGATCCATGTCCCGCATCCCGCCACGCCGGCCGGTCAGCGCCTTCACGCTCGTCGAACTCCTCGTCGTCATCGCGATCATCGGAACGCTCGTCGGCCTCCTCCTCCCTGCCGTCCAGTCGGCCCGCGAGGCCGCCCGCCGCTCGCAGAGTTCGAACAACCTCAAGCAGATCGGCCTGGCGACGCACAACGCCCACGACACCCTTGGCTGCCTCCCCCCGGCGGTCGCCTTCTGGTGGAGCAGCCCCCAGTACACCGGCGGCTACACCAACAGCGACGGCACGTTCTTCTTTTGCCTCCTCCCCTTCTTCGAACAGGGGGCCCTCCCCAAGAGCATCTCCAACTGGAAGGGGAGCGGTTTGGGGCAGATCGACGCCAACCGGGCCGCGATGAGCGTGCCCGTCCCGACGCTCGTCGCTCCCAATGACGCCAGCACCGGCTCGCCGATCTTCAAGGACGGCTTCCGTGCCGACTGGATGTGGAAGAATCCCGTCGACGTCGCCCTCTGCAGCTACGGCTGCAATTTCCAGGTTTTTGGCCGCCCCGAGAACTTCAAAAGCGACCTCTGGACGTGGCACAACACCCACGGCCAGCGTCGGTTTTCCGACATCACCGACGGCACCTCGAAGACGGTCTTCCTCGCCGAGCGGAGGATGGCCTGTGGCCCCGACTCCGGGCCGAACAACAGCGACACCTTCGGCAACGCCTGGGGCCATCCGGCCGACGATCGCTACTGGCCGGTCTTCGGCCGCACGAACACCGCGTACACCAGCGACCCCAACAATCCGGCCTACAAGACCTTCTTCCCGCCGATGTCGACGCCGAAGCCGGCGCAGTGCATCTGGCAGGAATACCGGGCGATCGGCCACTCCCCCGGTGTGCTCCTGTGCGGCATGGGGGATGGCAGCGTTCGGACGGTGTCGACGGCCGTCGACACGATCCCCTGGAGCCAGAGCCTCCTCCCGAAGGATGGTGCGAACGTCGAGCTTGAATGACCCGACGCGCAGCGATCCCCAGGCTCCCTCACCCCGATCAAGCATTCGTGTATCCCAGCAGCAAGGATCCCCTGCATGCGTCTTCCCCGTGGCCTCGCCGTTGCTCCGGTCCTCCTCGCCCTCGTGGCCGTCGTCGGCTGTGGTCAGCAGGGAACCCAGCTCAAGGGGATCGAGGCCACGGGCACGGCCACACTCGACGGCGCGCCGCTCGAGATGGGGCTGATCGTGTTCGAGCCGGAGGGGGGCGGGGAGTCGTCGAGCAGCCAGATCACGAAGGATGGCTCGTTCAAGCTCTACGACATCAAGCCCGGCCGCTACAAGGTGGCGGTGATGACGTCGATGTACGCCGGGATGGCGGACCAAGAGAAGAAGGCGGCGGCGACTGCCGGGCCCGGCCGACCGGTGGCCGTCCGCGATCTCGAGGGAACGCTCCGGAAGGTGCCAGCCAAGACGGAAAAGGCGGCGACTTCGGGGCTCGTCGCCGAGGTCAAGGCCGGGCAGCCGATCACGATCGCGATCGAAGGAAAGTAGCCGCTCAGCCTTCGAGCAAGTCTTCCATGTGATCGCCGCGGACGCGGATGTGCGACGCGAGCGCAACCTCGCCGGCATCGGCCTCGAGCCTCGCGATCTGGGCCGCTCCCTGCGGCTCGGTGAGGTCGAGAACGACATCGAAGCGCCCCGGGCTTTCCCGGACGTCGTCCCAGGAGATCGTCACCCGGCTCATCGCCAGGATCTGCGTCACCACCCTCCGGCAGCGGCCGGTGCGGACCTCCTTGATGTCGAGCGCTACCTGCCGCGGCGGACTGATGCCGGGGGGGACGACGTCGACCAGATCGAGGCCCCGCCAGGGAATGAAGCGGTCCCAGTCGGCCTCGGGATAGCCCTCGTAGGCGAGGAGCCCGGAGGCAATCACGGGGCAATCACGGACGGTGCCCGCGGCGTCAGTGACGCGGAGCCGCACGGTGAGGATGTCATTGATGTCCATACGGAACGCCCCGGGGCCGACATGTCCGCGGTCGTCGCGGCGAGCGGCAAAGGATACCGCTGCCGACACTTCCGCGGAAAGGCCCTCGACCAGAGTTGGATTGTTCGCCGATCGCGAGCAGGCTGTGGGGAGTCCCCGCCGCCGGATGCGGCGGTCGACACGCCCGAAAAACCTTGGCTTTTTGGGGGGTGTCTCAAGTGGAAAAGGGTCAGGGATGAACTTTTCCACGGGCAGCTAGATGGCTTCGAGCGTGCCGCGCGTGACACCGATGCGGTTGACGGCCCGCAGCCTCGTCCAGACGTCGCGGCCGGTGCACCGCCCGGCGAGGAGATCGCGGTAGGCACGAACAATCCCCTCGACGGCCTCCGTCGGCTCGTCGAGGAGCTCGACGCGGAAGTGGGCGACGCCACGGGCCAGGAGCATCGGCACCACCTCGGCGCCGCTTTGCGGCACGGCGTGGAAGAGGGTGTTGCGGCAGCCGACGTCAGCGGTGAGCGGGTGCTCGACGCCGACCCGATCGCGGAGCTTCACCGCATGCTCGTCGCAGGGACGACCGCAGTTGGTCTTGTCGGTGCCGGGGGAGAGAACGGCACAGAAGACGCAGTGCTCCATGTGGAACAGCGGCATCCGCTGGTGGATCACCGGCTCGAGGACTGCCGCGGGCACCGCGGCCACGAGTTCGGCGAGCTGATCGCGGTTGAGATCGTAGGAGGGGACGATCCGCCGCGCGCCATGGGCCCGGAAGAACGCCGCCGAGAAGCGGTTGGTGACATTGAGGGAGAAATCGGCATCGACCGGAGTGCCCTTGGCGTGAAAGAAGTTCAACGCGGCGAAGTTCCGCACGAGCACGGCATCGGGCTGCTGCTTGTGCATGAGCTCGAAGATGCCGTTCTCCCCCGGCTTCTGGATCCGCGGGGTGGCGGTGCGGATCGTACCCCCGGCGCGGCGGACGACCTGCACGGCGTCGCGGTAGCGGCGGATGTCGGAGAAGTCGGCGTCGATGTCGCCGATCCCGGCGGCTAGCGCCGCCTCGACCTGCCCAAGAGATCGGCAGAGGAAATGGAGGACCGGATCGCCTCCGGGCGTGGAGGCTTCCACCTCGCGCCATACCGGCTCGTCGGCCCGGGCGACCGCCTCGATCGCCCCGGCACGGATCGACCGGGGAGCGACGCGAACTGCCTCGGCCGAGAGCCGGTCGACGAGTTCGCGACGGAGCTTGCCGATCACGCTCAAGGGGAGCATCGGAGTCCCGACAACGTGGGCCTCGAGGTGGCGCAGCTCGAACGGGGTGCCGCCGAGTCGGCCGAGCTGGTCGCGGAGGACCTCGGCCGAGAGTGGATGCCGCCGGGCCGGCTCTGCCGCTTGATCGCTCGTCACGATCACCCTCGCCCCGCGCTCCTCGGCGTCCCCGAATGAGGCCTCGACGCGCAGCGGCTCTCCCTCGGCCACGGAGACTTTCAAGTCGACCGGCTGCCGCCGGTGGAGCCGGTCGAGCGGGTCGCGGAACGAATCCCGCAGGGCCGCAGTCAGGACGGGGTCGTCGGTCTTCCAAACCGTTTGGCCAGGGAGGATCGTGGCGAAATCGAGGCTGCCGTGACCGAAGGCGAGATCGACCCGGCCGCGATCGACCACGTCAGTCACCGACACCCCCCGCTGGAAGACCTCGTAGACCCGCCCCCCCTGAGCGGCGTCGTCGCCTCCGCCGGCTGGATCGAAGGCGACGCCGTCCCCGCGCTTGAGTGCCGCGACGAGATCGACCGTCACCCGGCCCCGGCCGGTGGCGACCACCGTGCCGAGCCGGACGCCCCGTTTCGCGCTGCTCGTCGCCGGCACGAGCCGCTTGTGCTCGCAGCCGAGGAGCCAGCCGGGGGAAAAGCCACGCGAAAAGGAAAGCTCCATTGCCTCGATGTCGCGGGGCGTGAACGTCGCCCGGCCCCCCGCCGTCGCCGCGTCAATGGCCCGCCGGTAGTGGTGGACGATATTGGCGACATACTCCGGGGTCTTGAGCCGCCCCTCGATCTTGAAGCTCGACACCCCGGCAGCGAGCAACTCCGGGGTGAGGTCGTAGGCAGCAAGGTCCTGGGGGGAGAGGAGGTAGCGCTGCGCCCCGAGATCGACGTCGCGGCCATCACAGACCAGCTCGTAGGGGAGCCGGCAGGCCTGGGCACACTGGCCGCGGTTGGCGCTGCGGCCGCCGAGGGCCTCGCTCGTGAGGCATTGACCCGAATAGGCAACGCACAGGGCACCGTGAACGAAAACCTCGAGCGCGAGCGCCGTCGACCGCCGGATCGCCCCGATCTCCTCGAGCGACAGCTCCCGGGCAAGCACTACCCGCTCCATCCCGAGGGCCTCGGCCAGGCGGATCGTCTCGGCGCTGGTGAGCGTCATCTGGGTGGAGGCGTGGAGCGGCAGATCGGGGCAGCAGGCCCGTAGCAGCCGGGCCACGCCGACATCCTGGACGAGCACGGCATCGATGCCGCTGCCGGCTATCTCCCGGGCCAGTCCCTCGAGTTCCCCGAGTTCCCCGTCGAAAGCGAGGGTGTTGAGCGTCGTGTAGCCGCGGAGGCCATGGCGGTGGAGGGTCTCGACGATCCGAGGGAGGTCGGAAACGGGGAAGTTTGCCGCCCGAACCCGGGCATTGTGGCCGCAGTCGAGGCCGAAATAGACGGCGTCGGCCCCGTTTTCGATCGCCGCGCGGATGCAGTCCCAGTCCCCCGCCGGGGCGAGGAGTTCAGGGGGTCGGGCGGGGGGGGTGGCGGGAAGTTGCTGGGTCATACGGGCCGAGTATAGGGCCGGCCGGCTGGGGGCCTGGCAAGATCGCCCGGATACTCCGCAACTGCCGGCTTGGGACGAAGAATTCCAGCCAGAGGATGGTTGCTTGTGATCGCCGCGTCGAGCGTGTAAGACAAAATCACCTTTGTACAAAGGATCACACCCGTTCCGGGGGCACTCTGCCCCCGTGTCGGTGGGCCCGCCGCGGCCGGTGACGTCTTTTTTTTCGCTTCTGGGAGTGATGCATGAATATCGTTGATCTCGTCAAGGATCAGTTGACCAGCCAGGTGCTCGGTAGCCTCGGGTCGCTCGTCGGCACGAATGAGGCCCAGACGAAGGCCGCCTCCGCTGCCGCCGTCCCCGCGATCCTCGGCGGCCTCGCCAAGCTCGCCGGCAACGCACAGGGCGCCGGCCAACTCGCCAATGCCCTCGGTGGACTCGACCTCGGCATGCTCGGCAACCTCGCCGGTGTGCTCGGTGGCGCGAACTCCTCCAAGATCTCCAACATGGGCGGCACCCTCCTCGGGTCGCTGTTCGGCAACACCGCCACCTCGGCGATCGTCGAGACGCTGGCGTCGTTCCTCGGCATCAAGGGGGGCATGGCCCGCTCGATGCTGTCGTACCTCGCTCCGGTCGTGCTCGGCACCATTGCCAAGCAGATCACCAGCGGTGGCAAGTCGATCGACGCCTCCGGAATCCAGAGCCTGTTCGCTGACCAGAGCCGCAACATCCAGTCGGCCCTTCCGGCCGGCCTGTCGCTGGGTGACTTCGGCAGCATCGCCAAGGCCGTGACGTCGGCGGCCTCCG
Organism: uncultured Planctomycetaceae bacterium; assembly: GCA_903951635.1. Classification (GTDB taxonomy): domain Bacteria; phylum Planctomycetota; class Planctomycetia; order Pirellulales; family UBA1268; genus QWOP01. The sequence continues at coordinate 4,525 of CAJBCV010000573.1, read as the reverse complement.
GTGGCGCGAGCCACTCGTCGCACGGGCATGTCGAGCGTCAGCAAGAGTCGTCGGGCTTCCCGTCGTGGCTGCCGTGGCTCGCCCTGCCGCTGATCGCGCTTGCTGCTTTCTTCCTCATGAAAAAGGACAAGGGCGGCAAGCCGGTCGACAAGGGAGCCGCGGTCGTCAACTCGACCGACATGATGAAGAAGATGGCCGAGGGGCAAAAGGCCGGTGAGGCCCTTGCCGAGAAGGCCGCCGAGAAGGGTGCCGAGGCCGTGAAGACCACCACCGACGCCGTCGCTGCGGTGGTCGAGAAGGCCACCGACGCCATCGACATGACCGCCTTCGGCGGCGACGTCGCCGGCCTGTTCGGCAAGCTCACCGACAGCTTCAAGGGGATCACCGACGTTCCTTCCGCCGAGGCCGCCGTGCCCGGGCTGAAGGATCTCGCCGGCATCCTCGAGGGCTACAAGGCGACTGCCGACAAGCTCCCCGAGGCTGGCAAGGCGACGGTGAAGGAGATGGTGGGCACCAACCTCGGTACCCTCCAGCCGATCATCGACACCGTCCTCGCCATCCCCGGCGTGGGCGACATCCTCCGGCCGATCGTCGAGCCGATGCTCAAGACGCTCAGCGCCCTCGGCCTGTGATCGAGTCTCTCTGAAAGCCCCCGGTTCTCCGGGAGCGATCAAAAAACGGGTCGGGCCGGCGAAAGCCGGCCCGACCTTTTTTCATAGACTTGTGTTGTCAGAGTTGCCCCGCGGCACGACGGCCTCACCGACGGTCTATCAGCGGCACACCGTCGCCGAGCTTGGGTCGTTCGGGTAAGAATCGGAAACCACGATGGCTTCCTCGCGCTTCAAAATGTTTCTGGCGTTGGCATGCCTCGCTTGGCTTCCGCACGCTCGGGCGGAGGCGCCTCCTCGCAACACCCGTCACAAGGTCGAGTTTCGCCGTGCGGAGCGCGAGCCTGCGGAAGGGCTCACCGCAGCAGCGGTGCTCATGCCACCGCGCAGGGTGTATCTCCATGAGGCGGCGGATGCCACGGATGAAGACATCGCCGAAGCTCGCGCTGTCCTCGACCGGAGATCACATCCGGCTGTGCTCATTCGCTTCACAGAGGATGGAGCGAAGAAGATGACGCAGCTCTCGAAGCACCACAAAGACAGACCGCTGGCAATCATCGTCGATGGCCGAGTGATCGTTGCCCCGGAACTCCGAACGACTCTTTCGGATCAAGCCATGATCACCGGCAACTTTACGCAAAGTGAGATCGACGCGATGGTCGCTTTCATCAACGCCGATCAGCCACGGTGAGCCCGCTCAATCAGTGCCGGATCGAGGCTAGGAACCAGGAGAACCAGACGCTCGAGCGGACTCGCGATAGCGTCCTGGGCCGCGGTAAAATCCGTTCGTGACGAGTCGCTCAACTTCGGCGCGAGGCCCGACGAAGATCCGTTGGCCGTCGGAAACTGGGGCAGTATACTAGCGTCCACAAATGCCGTCGAAGCGACTGACGCAGCGATCACGCAACGCCGCACCGATCGATGAAGCACCGAAGGCAAGGACTGAAAATCCTCTGGATGAGACAAAGGGCAGAATCCGGCGGTGACTTGGAACCCTTGGTCCGCTGCTGATCAGTTTGCCAGTTCATCAACAAGGAGTCGGGAAGATGCCGGATGCTGAAACGAAGGGCATGAAGGCTGCCGTGCTTGAACTGGTGAACGACCTTCCGAACGACGCTACGTGGGAGGACGTGATCTATCGGGTCTACGTGCGCGAAGCGATTGAGGCCGGCCGTAAGGATGCGGCGGAAGGGCGTCTGGTGGATCTTGCCGAAGTGAGGCGCCGATTTGGGCTGCCGGAATGACAGTTCGCTGGACGAACGCTGCCGTTGCTCATCTGGTGGCGATCCATGAGCACATCGCTCTCGACTCTCCTCGATATGCCTCACGAATGGTGGATCGCATCACCGCTCGTACTCGGCAAATCGGCACGTTCCCGCTGTCCGGCCATTCCGTCCCCGAGTACCGGTCGCCAGCGATCCGTGAGGTCATCGAAGGGCCGTATCGCGTGATCTACGAGGTCTCCGAAGAGGGCGTTCAAGTCCTTGCCGTGATTCATGGATCGCGTCTGTTGCCGCCAGAGCCTCCAACGAAGGCAACCGTTGAACCAGGGGATGCAGCGGACTCGCCATGAGCCAGGGGATCGACCTGACCGCGTTCGACGGCGACGTGACCAGCCTGTTCGGCGAGCTCACCGCCACCTGCAAGGGGATCACAGACGTTCCGACCGCCAAGGCCTTGGCTCCTGCCGAACCCGCGGCTGTTCGACTCGCTCAGGCCCAACCTCAAACCCTCATATCGCCTGGTACAAGAAACCCAAACCGATCGCCTTGCGGCACAACTTCCGAACACGCTTGGTCGGCTGATAGAGAGAACCGTCTACGGACAAGCCCAGCGAGGTAGCAGCCATGTCCTGGCGACTACGAACACTTACCGTCATGCTTGCGATCGTCGCGATCTTACCGCAGGGTGAGCCGACGTGCTTCGCTGCCGATAGCGCCATGCCCGCTGGTGTCGATCTGCTTCCGACGACCGTTGACGCGACATGCCGGGAGCGGTTCCTGACGGAAGCCGTGCCGGCGTGGAAGCAACTGCAGGAACGGCTGCGCGGGATTGAACTGGATCTTACGTGGGCTGATTACTATCCCAATGACGAAGGAAATCCGGCCCCACCACCGATCCTGTCGACGTACTGCATCCTGAAGGATGGTGTCTCGCGACGACACGAACGCGACTCAAGCATCGATGTCACGAACAGCCGGTATTCCTTCAGGGTCCGAAGGGGCGACATTCCCACCCTGAAGTATTGCGAACTGTGGCATCCGGACTCGCCACAGCCAATGGCCGGATGGCTAGAAGACGTCGAATTCATCCTTGCCATGGGCTCGAACATTTTTTGTATGCCGGTCGCGAAGATATTGGCGGACGATGATTTCCAGATGACGGGCGCCGATTTTGGCGTGAACGAAGCGGGCGACGAAGTGGCAAGGGTCGTCTACAACTACATGGGAAAGGCATCGGAAGAGGACTCAATGCTCCAGCCGGGGAATGTTTTCTGGGCGGAACTTCTTCCCTCGCAATTCTGGCTTGTTTCTCGGAGCGGCATGACCTCGAGCAAGACGACGCGTTCTCCCCAGTGGACGCCGTTCGAAGTTCACGTGACGACAAGTTTCCAAGTGTGGAATGGCTCGCCATTGCCGGAGCGGATCCGAATCGAGTCCGTGGACCTGCAACAGGAGGTGATCACGCATGTGCGCGAAAATCGATTCGGCCCGCCAAGGGACTGCGCACGACCGCTCGGAGAGTTTTGTCTACCCCATTACGGCTTTCCGGAAGATCCCTTGCCGTCCATCGCCGATTCGTGCGAGGTGCCCTCAGCGGTCGCCCGGTGATGCCCAGCCCAAGCCTCCACGATTCCGGCGCTGATCGCCGGCGAACTGCAACTCGACGGATCGGCACCGCTTCAGCGAAGAACGGAGTTCATGACGTCAGCGAGCCATTGACCAGGACCGTTCGATCTGTGGTGGGATACTTGTATGATCGACATCAACCAAGCCCTCATCGAACTGACGGCCCTGCCGATTCATGACCGCCTGCGCGTGGTCGAGTCGCTATGGAACAGCATCCCGGCAGCATCGCCCATGGAGATGTCTCCCGAGCAGCAGGCGGAACTGCAGCGGCGGATCTTGGCCCATGAACGCTCCCCCGAGAAGTTGCTCACTTGGGACGAGGTTCTCGACCGCCTGCGTGATGGTCGATAACCGTCGTTGTCGTGGTCTTCGCGATCATGTTCGGCGGCCGCGATTCATCGGCGTGTCAGGAGCGGGTATGACGTGAGCGCTCGCGAATCCGCTCACTCGTCGTTGCCGCGGAGCGTCGCCAGGACGGTATAGTCTTCGAGCGTCGTCGTGTCGCCGACCGTCTCGCGTCCCGCGGCGATGTCGCGGAGGAGGCGGCGCATGATCTTGCCCGAACGCGTCTTCGGAAGCGTGGCGGCGAAGTGGATGTCGTCCGGGGCGGCGAGGGCCCCGATCTGCTGGCGGACATGCTTCCGCAACGCATCCTTGAGGCCGTCGGTCGGCACGCCCCCGCGAAGCGTGACAAACACCGCCACGGCTTCCCCCTTCACCTCGTGCGGCCGCCCCACCGCCGCCGCCTCCGCGACGCTCGGATGGCTGACCAAGGCGCTTTCGATCTCGATCGTCGAGAGCCGATGGCCGGCGACGTTGAGCACGTCGTCGATCCGCCCCATGATCCAGTAGTATCCGTCCTTGTCCTGGCGGGCGTTGTCGCCGGCGAGATACTTGCCCGGCACCTTCGACCAATACGTCTCGACGAAGCGCTCGTCGTCCCCCCAGATGCCGCGGAGCATGCCGGGCCAGGGCTGCGTCATCACCAGCCAGCCACCATGGCCCGGCGTCACCGGCGCCCCCGCGGCATCGACAATTTCGGGGACGACGCCCGGCAGCGGCAGCGTG
>CAJBCV010000572.1 GCA_903951635.1 uncultured Planctomycetaceae bacterium | reverse complement strand
CGATGATCTCGACGACATGCTCACGCAGGTGATGGCCGCCGCGTGTGGCGTGACGATCAACTGCGCCCGCTGCCACGACCACAAGCTCGATCCGATCCCGCAGCGCGACTACACGGCGCTCACGGCCCTCCTCGCCGGCGTGACCCGCGGCGAGCGTCCCGTCAGCCCCGCCGCGGTGGCTGCCCGCGACGCCCGGCGGCGGGAGCTCGAGGAGGCGCTCCGCACGGCGACGGCCGACGTTCATGCTCTCGCTGGGGCGCCGGTCGATCTGGCCGACATCGTCGGCGGCGGTGACGGATCGGGGAACGGCATCAAAGGGGCGGGGATCGACCCGCGGACAGGTATGGCCCGCGATCGGACGCCGCTTTCGTTCCTCGAAGGGATCGAAGCGAATCGACCGCTCCCCGGGCCGTCGGCGCTCGTGGCGGCGGTGCTCGTGCCCGACGGCAGCGGACCGGTCCGATTCGTCGTCGATGGCGACCCGATCGACGGCATCCCCCCGACGGCCCGGGAGGGATGGGACGCGATCCGCAACGGCCCGGTCAACGCCCAGGCTTCGACGACGACCACCGGCATCGACTATGCCACCGCTGGCCACGCGATCCTGGGGCTCCATGCCAATGCCGCGATCACCTTCGATCTGGCGGCGATCCGGGCCAGGCATCCGGCCACGGACCGCCGCTTCCGGGCGGTGGTCGCCTACGGTGGCCGGGCGGAGACGGCCGGTGCCGAGGTGGCCGTCCATGTCGATGGCCGGCGCGTGGCGCAGTTTCGCCTCGATCAGGCGAGCTCCGGAGAGCCGCTCGACATCGCTCTTTCCGACGAGGCCCGCCATCTCACGCTCGTCGCCACCGACGGCGGGGATGGCATCGGCCATGATCAGATCTGGTTCGGCGATCCGCGGATCGAGGGGACGCCATCGCGCCCGATCGACCAGCCCGCTCTCGCCGCCGCCCGCGCGCGGATCGAGACTGTGCGGCAGGAGCTGGCGGCCCTGCCGGAGACGGCGCACGTCTACGGTCCTGTCGTCCAGCCGCCGCCGCCGGTGCAACTCCTTGTCCGCGGCGATCCGGAGAAGCCATCGGGGGAGATTCCTCCGGGGTTGCCAGGGTGGATCGACGTGCCGATGGCGCAGCCGGCGGCCGATGCCGGCGACGGCCAGCGACGGCGGGCGCTTGCCGATTGGATCACCGCTCGGGCCAACCCGCTCACGCCGCGCGTGATCGTCAACCGCCTCTGGCACCACCACTTCGGCACCGGGCTCGTCGACACGCCGAGCGATTTCGGCGCCGGCGGGGGACGCCCCTCGCACCCGGAGCTTCTCGACTGGCTCGCCGCGGAGCTGATCGATCATGGCTGGTCGCTCAAGCACATCCATCGCCTCATCTGCACGAGCAAGGCCTTTCGGCAACGGAGCCACGGGGTGCCTGGAGCCGCCGCGGGGATGGCGATCGATTCCGGCAACCGTCTCCTCTGGCGGATGAGCCCGCGGCGCCTCGATGCCGAGTCGTACCGCGACGCGGTGTTGGCCGTCTCAGGAACGCTCGATCCGGCCCGAGGTGGGCCAGGCTTTCGCGACTTCCGCGTCACCGAGGCTTATGCCCCGATCTACGAGACGATCCCCGTCGACCGCCCCGACCTGCGCCGCCGCAGCATCTATCGCTGCGTCGTCCGCGGCACGCCCGACGTCTTCCTGACGACGCTCGATTGTCCCAATCCCGCCAATCTCGCGCCGGTGAGGGCGCGGACGACGACGGCGCTGCAGTCGCTGGCGATCCTCAACAATGACTTCACCCTCCGCCACGCCGAGGCCTGGGCCGAGCGGCTCAGGCGCGGGGCAGGAGAGCGCCCCGTCGAGCAGGTGCGGCTCGGTTTCCAGCTCGCCTTCGGCCGCGACCCAGACCGGGACGAGGCCGCTGCCGGGGAAACGCTCGTCGTGCAGAGTGGGCTTCTTCAGTTTTGCCGGATGATGTTCGCCGCCAACGAGTTTTTCTCGATCGACTGACGCGTCGTTGAGAGCCCACGGATGATCCCGATGCCTAGCCTCGATCCCGCTGCGAGTCGCGACAACCGACCGCCGAGCCGAAGGGCATTTCTCGGCACGCTCGGCGGCGGGCTCGGGTGCCTCGGGCTCGACGTCGCCCTGGCGGCCGAGGCGCCTGGCTCCGGGAAAGCTCCACGGGGGGCGCTTGCGGCGCGGCCGCCGATGGTTTCTCCGCGGGCCACGGCGGTGATCCAGATCTTCTGTCCGGGAGGGATGAGCCACGTCGACACGTTCGACTACAAGCCGGAACTCGTCCGCCGCGCCGGGATGCCATTCGATCCCGATGGGAAGCTCGAGTTCTTCGCCTCGCGGCCGGGGGAGTGTATGCCGTCGGCCTGGCCGTTTCGGCAGCACGGCGAGTGTGGTCGCTGGATCAGCGATCTCTTCCCTGGACTGGCCCGGCATGTCGACTCGATCGCCTTCCTCCATGCCATGCATGGCAAGTCGGCCCTCCATGGCCCGGCGATGTTCATGGCCAACAGCGGCTTCATCCTCCCCGGGTTCCCGTCGTTCGGCGCCTGGGCCACCTACGGCCTGGGGAGCGAGGCCGAGAATCTCCCCGCGTTCGTTGTCCTCCCCGACCCGCGCGGCCTGCCGCCAGGGGGAACGGTCAACTGGGGCGCCGGCTTCCTGCCGGCCGTCCATCAGGGCACGGTGCTCCGTACCGCCGCGGATCAGCCGCCGATCGCCGATCTCTTTCCCCCGGCCGATCGGGCCGATGTCCGGGCGGGTGAGCCAGCCGGGCTCGGCTTCCTCGGCGCGATCAATCGCCGCCACCGGGACGCGCGCGGCGGGGATGCCGATCTCGATGCCCGGATCGAGGCCTTCGAACTGGCGGCCCGGCTGCAACTCTCGGCCCCGGAGGTCGGCGACCTGTCACGGGAGTCGGCGCACACCCTCGCCAGCTACCGGATCGAAGATCCAGATCTCGGCCCCTTCGGTAGGCAGTGCCTCCTTGCCCGCCGCCTCGTCGAGCGCGGCGTCCGCTTCGTGCAGATCTACTGCGGGGCCGAGAACACGACGGCGCTGAAGATCCGCCCCAACTGGGATTCGCACGAGGACCTCGTCCGCGACCACGGCTACTGGGGACCGATCCTCGATGCCGGGGCCAGTGCGCTTTTGTCCGATCTCGCCGGCCGCGGCCTCCTCGAATCGACGCTCGTCATCGGCTCGACGGAGTTCGGTCGGCAGCCGGCGGCGCAGGGGAAGGGGCGCGACCACAACCCTGGGGCCTTCACCGCCTGGATGGCCGGGGGAGGGGTGAAGGGGGGCGTGGCCCATGGCTCGAGCGACGAACTCGGCTTCAAGGCCGAAGTCGATCCGACGACCTGGCACGATCTCCATGCCACCGCGCTCCACCTCCTCGGCCTCGATCACGAGCGCCTCGCCGTCTACAACAACGGCATCCCCCGCCGGCTCACCGATGTCCATGGCCGCGTGCTCGAGGCGATCGTGGCCTGAAGCGCGAGGCACGACGCCTGGGGCCGTCAGCCGCCGACGAGGCGGGGATGTGGCCGCCCCTCGTTGAGCGTCGGCCGCTCCGGGCGCCCCTTCGACGCGAACTCGAGGCGGAGATGGTCGAGGCCGAGCGCACGAAGGATCGTGGCGTGGAGGTCGTGGACATGGAAGCGGTCGTCGATCTGCCGGAGGCCGACGTCGTCGGTGGCACCGATCGTGATTCCCCCCGGCACGCCTCCGCCGGCCATCCACATCGTGAAGCCGTAGGGATTGTGATCGCGGCCATCCCCCTTCTCGCTCATCGGAGTTCGGCCGAACTCGCCGCCCCAAACGACGAGCGTCGTGTCGAGGAGGCCGCGGCGCTTGAGATCACCGACGAGCGCCGCGACCGGCTGGTCGACCTGCCGGCAGAGGTCGGCGTGGTTCTTCTCGATGCCGGCGTGGGCGTCCCATTTGCTGCCGGCCCCGTGATACACCTGCACGAAGCGGACACCGCGCTCGACGAGGCGACGGGCGAGGAGGCAGTTGCGGGCGCAGGCTGCGGTGACGGAATCGTCGAGGCCGTAGAGCCGGCGCGTCTGGGCGGTCTCCTCGCCGAGATCGACGGCTAGCGGGGCCGCCGCCTGCATCCGATAGGCGAGCTCGTAGCTTTGGATCCGGGCTTCGAGTTCGGACTGCTCCGGCGTGGCCACCGCACGGGCGCGGTTGAACTCGGCGAGGAGGGCGAGCTTCGCCGCCTGCCGGGCGGGGCCGACCCCTTTCGGGGCGACGAGGTTCGCGATCGGCGGAGTGCCGCTGCCGAGCCGCGTTCCCTGGTAAACCGCCGGCATGAAGCCGGCCGACCAATTCCGCGGCCCGTTGACCACCTGCCCTTCGCCATCTTGGAGGACGACGAAGGCGGGGAGATCCTGGCTCTCGCTCCCCAGGCCGTAGGTCGTCCAGGCGCCGAGGGAGGGACGGCCGCCGAGGACCGATCCGGTGTTCATCTGGCAGACGCCACCGGAGTGATTGAGCCCGTCCGAGACGCACGACCGGAGGATGGCGAGGTCGTCGACGATGCCCGCGGTATGGGGGAGCCAGTCGCTGACCCACGCGCCGCAGCGGCCATGCCGGGCCCAGGTGCGGCGATCGGGAAGCAGGGGGCTCTCCGCTTCCCCCATCGGCGTGATCACCCGCCCGAAACTCTCCGGCAACGGCTGTCCGGCGAGCGTGCGAAGGAGTGGCTTGGGATCGAACGTGTCGAGATGGCTCGGCCCCCCCTCCATGAAGAGGAAGATCACGCTCGTGGCACGCGGCACGGCGGGGGCGATCTTGGGAGCGAGAGGAGAGGTCGTGGCCGCACGCGCCGAGTCGTGCTCGAGCGCCGCCAGGGCGAGGGCACCAAAGCCGGAGCCCGCGCGCGCAAGCCAGTCGCGCCGCGACGTCGCGGGGGCATGGTGGGGAAGGCGGTGACGGCGGGCAAGGCTCGACATGGATGGGCGTCAGTCAACGTAGAGGAAATCGCTCGAGTTGAGGAGCACATGGCAGAGATCGACGAGGGCCTCGTAGCCGCGGAGATCCCGAACCGGGGCGACTTCGAGCCCGCCGCGGACGAGATCGCGTCTCTGCCCTGACGTATCGACGGCGAACCCCGGCGTCTCCTCGAAGGTCCAGGCGGCGACGGTCGCCGTGCCGGCCGAGCCTCGCTCCTGGAGGAACTCGGCCCGCTGGAGCGCCCTCCGCGACAGACGAACCTCGTCGAGGAGCCCATCCCAGCTGGAATCCGCGGCGTTGCTTCGGCCCCCGAGGGCAAAGGGCTGCGATGTGGCGTGGCTGCCGTCGAAGGCGTGGGGCACGGTCGCGAGGCTCGGGGGGGCGTCGTTGTCGGAGAGATCCCGCACCTGGAAATCGACGCGTCGATCCGCCGCGCTCGAGATTTGCACCGCAGCCGCGATCGCGTAGGGGCGCTCGAGGGCCAAGCAAATGCCGGCGTCGATGTCGGCCCGGACGGGAATCCGCTGCTCACCTTCCTTCCGTGTGCCGCGGAGGCTGACGATCAGGCACCCGGTGGCATCGACATCGAGGCTCCAGCCCGGAGCTTCGTCGCTGCCGAAACCCTGCGAGGCGATCGAGCGCCGCTTCCCTTCCGCCGGGTAAGACCGGAGCACGACAGAGGCTTCGAGCGTGAAATCGTCGGCGGGAAAGGGGCCCGCTTCCGGCTTGGCGGCCGAGGCGCTGCCGGGGACCGTCAGGATGGCGTCGGGGCGGGAAGGGTCGATCGTGGCGGCGAGCCCTTCGCGCTGCGGCATCGGCTCGGAAAGAGCGACGGAGAACGTGGAGGCATCCGTGTCGAGCCGGCTCCGCTGGTCGCCGAGAAAGGCCGTGCAACGGTGGATCGCCTCCGTCGATGGCTCGCGGCCGATGACGGCACGGAGCGCCTCGGCGGCCCGGCCGGGATCATCCGCGAGCCCTTGCCGATCGATCCGCAGGGCGAGGGCCCGGGCGCGGGCCAGGAGCCATTCGCCGTTGAGGAGAAGGAGCGCTTGCGAGGGGGTGGTGGTCGTGTTGCGGCGCGAGCAACTCGCCGCGGCGTCGGGGAAGTCGAAGGCGTCGAGGAGGGGGTCGCGGGTGTTGCGGAGGACGGAGACATAGAGCGCCCGGCGCGGCTTGGCCGGCGGCACCGGGGGGCCGGCAGGGGTGGCATCGAGCTCCCCGCTGGCGACGAGCGCTGCATCGCGGACCTGCTCGGCGTCGAGGCGGCGCGCGTGACGGCGCCACAGGAGCCGGGCCTGCGGATCGCGCGCCGCGGCGAGCGCCAACGGCGGAGCGTCGGGGGCGTGCGAGGCGCGGCGAAAGGCGGCGCTCGTGAGGATCAATCGCTCGATCCGCCGCACCGTGTAGCCCCCTTCGACGAGATCGGCGGCGAGCCAATTCAAGAGATCCGGATGGCTCGGCGGGGCTCCGAGGAGGCCGAAGTCGTTGGCCTCGGAGGCGAGCCCCTCCCCGAAATGCCACTGCCAGAGCCGGTTGGCGAGGACGCGCGGCGCGAGGGGATTGGCAGGCGCCGCAATCCAGCGGGCCAGCGCGAGCCGCCGTCCGCTCGACGGCTCGCCACGCGTCACCGGCTCGATTGGCGGGCAGCCGCCGCCGAGAACCTCCGGAAGGCCCGGTTCGATTCCCTCGGGAACTTCCCCCTCCGCCACGACGGTCGCCGCGATCGACGGCGGGCGATCGGCGGCGTGTTCCTTTTCGAAGGCCACAAGTTCGGCCGTGAGCTTCTCGTAGACGAGCCTGTCGGCCTCGGGGAGCTTCTCAGGCTTGAAGGTCAGTTGTCTCTCGGCCAGCCGCACCCACTGCTCTTCGAGCGCCGTCCGTTCCGCGGCCGGCATCATCACGAGCCTCTTGATCAGCGGTGGGAAGCGCTGCAGTCCCGCCCAAGCCGCTTCGTCGCGGGCCGAGGCCCGCAGCGCGGCCCGCTCGCGCTTGAGGCGCCCGACGGTGTCGGCCCAGGCTTGCTGGGCCGGCGAGAGGATACCGGGCTCGGGAAGGCCGTCGTCGTGCCATTGGACAGCCGCGAAAAAGGCCCGGAGACGCTCGTGGTCGGCCTTGAGGAGGGGATCGTATTTGTGGTCGTGGCACCGGGCGCAGCCGAGGCCCATGGCGAGGAAGACGTCGGCAGTCGTCTCGGTGGCGTCGTTGAGGATGTCGGTCCACTGTGTCGGGACGTCGATCTGGTTGTATTCATACGGCGTCTGGCGGAGGAATCCGGTGGCGACCGCGGCGCTGGAGTCGTCGGTGAGTTCGTCGCCGGCAAGCTGTGCGATCACGAAGCGGTCGAAGGGGAGGTCGGCCTGGAAGGCGGCGACGACCCAGTCGCGGTAGCGCCAGGCATTCGGCCGGAAGGCATCCTGGCGGAAACCGTCGCTGTCGGCATACCGGGCCAGGTCGAGCCAGTGGCGGGCGAGGTGCTCGGCATGGCGGGGATCGGCGAGGAGCCTGTCCACGAGTCGTTCCCAGGCGGCGGGATCGGTGTCGGCGACGAACGCCGTGACTTCCTCGGCCGAAGGGGGAAGGCCGACGGTCGTGAAGAACAGCCGGCGGATGAGCGTGGCCCGATCGGCTTCGGGAACGGCGAGAAGCCCCTCGGCCTCCAGCCGCGCGTCGATGAAGCGATCGATCGGGTGGGATCCATGACCTTCGGGAACAGGAGGCCTGATGACCGGGGCATAGGCCCACCAGGCCCGATCCTCTTCCGTCACCACCATCGGCCGCGGCCGGAGCTTCGGGCCAACCGTGCCGGCTTCGGCGCGGGGAGGAAGCCCGGCGGCAAGGAGGTCGGCCGCCGGCGCCGATCCGGTCCAGGGGAGGCCGTCAGCTACCCAGTGCTCGAGCGCTGCAATCTCGACGGCGGAGAGCGGAGCACGGTCGGGGGGCATGGCCACCGACTCGTGGCGGACCGCCGCGAGGAGCAGGCTTGCGGCCGGATCGCCAAGGACGACCGCCGGACCCGAATCCCCGCCGCGAAGGACTTCGACGAGGCTGTCGAGCCGCAGGCCCCCTTTCGCGATCTCGGGCCCATGGCACGACTGACAGTGGGTGGCCAGAAGGGGACGGATCGTCGTCTCGAAGCGCTCGACAGGCGGGCTGGCAGGCGTCACCCTTCCCGAGAGCCACAGGGCAGTCGCGGCGATCGTCGCGACGATCCACAGGAGTCGGTGGCGACGGGCGGGGCGTAGCAACGCGATGGCTCTCGTGGAGTGCATGACCAGATCCCCCGCTTCCCCACCTGGGTTCCCAAGCCCCATTGTGGCCTCGTCCGTGAGGGGAGGGCAATTGACCGCTCCCCCTGCCGCCCCCGACACTCGTGCCGACGCGGCCGGGGAGCAAGCGAGCAGGAGAAAGAGGGGATCGTCATGCGGTGTCGACAGGGCTTTTTCGTTCTCGGGGTCCTCCTCCTCGCCACGGAGTGTGCGGCCGACGCCCGCGCTGCCGGTGTCGAAGTGATCGCCGGGAAGCGCGAGGGGCGGAGTGGCGCCGAGCCGGTCGAGGGGGCCATCAACGAGCCCTTCGCCACCGCCTTCGATCTCGAGGGGCGGCTGTGGGGCGTCGAGTTCACCCGGGCCAACCGGGTGTTTCGCCTGCCGGCCGCTCCAGCCGGCGGCACGACGACGCCGGAGTTCGTTGTTGGCAAGTTCCGGCGCACCGACGGGGCGACGGCGGAGGCCGAGACGATCGATCGCGAAGGGGGCGTCCGCTTCCACGGCCTCCACGACCTGGCCATCGGCCCCGACGACACGATCTACCTCGCCGACACCTTCCACCATCGCATCCGAGCCCTCGATCGGGTGTCGCTGCGCGTCCGCACGATCGCCGGTACCGGCGAGTCGGGGTTTTCAGGTGACGGCGGCCCGGCGGCCCTGGCCCGCTTCGATCAGCCGTATTGCGTCTCGCTCGTGCCGGGCGGGGGCGCGCTGCTCGTCGCCGACATCGGCAACGCCCGGCTGCGGTCGATCGACCTCGCCACCGGCGTGGTCACGACCGTCGCCGGGAATGGCGTGAAGGGACCTCCGCAGGAAGGGACGCTTGCGACGGCGACCCCCTTGGCCGGCCCCCGCGCCGCCTGTGCGGCCGCCGACGGCACGATCTGGCTCGCGCTCCGCGAGGGAAACGCGCTGGTGGCGATTCGCCAAGGACGCGTGAGCGTGGCAGTGAATGTCGAAGGGAAGGCGGGCTTCGCCGGTGACGGCGGGCCGGGGGCGGCGGCGCTGTTGGCGGGGCCGAAGTACGTGGCGATGGATGGCCAGGGGCGCGTGCTCGTCTGCGACACCGAGAATCACTGCATCCGTCGCTACGATCCCGTCACCGGGATCATCGTGACGGTGGCAGGCATCCCCGGCAGGCCGGGCACCGCGGTCGGAAGCGACTGGCGGACGACGCAGCTTGCCCGCCCCCACGCGGCTCGGATCGATCCGGTGGGAAACCTCGTCGTTGCCGACAGCGACAACGATCGGATCCTCGCCGGGCCGCTCGACTGAACACGTATCAGCCAGCCCAGTGCGCGGCGATCTTCGCTTTGAGGAAGGCGACGCTGCGGTGGAGCTGGTCGATCCCGTCGACGCCGTCCTCGATGCTGATCCAGCCCGAGAAGCCCTTGCTCTTGAGCTCCGAGAAGATCGCGTCGTAGTCGTTGAGTCCCTTGCCGATCTCGCCGTGGCGGAGTCGCTTCACGTAGCCGGCGCTCCCCCCCTCTTCGCGGCGCAAGTCCTCGAGCGTCCCTTCGATGAGGAAGCGGTCGCTGGCATGCATCGTCACCACCCGGCTCGACACGCGCCGGAGCAATTCGAGCGGATCGTCGCCGGCGATGTAGGCGTTGCTCGGGTCGTAATTGACGCCGAAGTTGGGATCCCGGACGGCATCGACGAGCGCACAGAACAGGTCCATCTTTTGGGCGAACTCGGGGTATTCCCAGAAGTCGTCCTTGTAGTGATTCTCGATGATGAGCGTGACGCCGAGCTCGCGGGCCAGCGGCAGGCAGGCGCGGATCGACTCGGCGGCGAGGGCCACCCCCTGCTCAGGGCTGAGCTCCGGCCTCCGCTGCCCGGAGAGCGTCCGGCACCAGCCCGCGCCAAGCGCATGGGCCATCCGGATCCAGGTCTGCTGCTTTTCGATCTCGCGCTTCCGGAAGGCGGGATCGGGGTGGGTGAAGTCGGGGGAGCAGCAGAGCATCGGGATCACCATCCCGCGCGCCTCGACCGCCCTGCGGAAGCCGGGCCAGGCCGACTCGTCTGCCATCTCCAGGAATCCCGCATACCACTCGAGGCCGTCGATGCCGAGCGTCGAAGCCAGCTCGATCCACTCGGCAAGCTTCATGCTGCCATCCTTCACGAGCGCCTGCATGTAGGCCTTCGGGAAGGCAGCGAGGCGCGGGACGGCGGTGTGGGCGGTGGCGGGGAGCGCGGGCATGGCGGAGATCCGGAGCGGGTGGCGGGAGATGGTGCGGATTGTGGAGCGTCAGGAGCCCTTCGCGGGCTGGATCGTCTTCGGCGGGTTGCGCCCGAGGAGCGGGTACTGCTCGAGATCGCACACCTGGCCGCTGATCGGGCCCGATTCGTCGGAGAGAAACGTGACGACGACCGCCGCGATCTCCTCCGGCGCGATGAGTCTCCCCGACGGCGCGAACTGCGCGCCGACGCGACCGGGCCAATCGTCGTCGAGTCCCTGCTGCCGCTTGCGGGCGATCTCGTTCTCGGTGAGCACCCAGCCGGGGTTCACCTGATTGACCCGGACACCATCCTCGCGGAAGAGGGTGTCGCCGAGGTTCCGCGTCGCCGCCTGGAGGGCGGCCTTGGAGAGGCTGTAGGGGAGGAGATTTGGCTCGCCGCAGTGGGCGTTGACGCTGCCGATGTTGAGGACGCTGCCGCGCGTCTGCCGCAGGTGGGGCAGGGCGGCGCGGGTGAGCTCGAGTGGCACGAGCACGTTCACCGCCATGATCCGCTCGAACAGGTCGCGCGTCGTCGTGGCAAGATCGCCCGAGGCGACGATCGCGGCGTTGTTGACCAGGCCATCGAGCCGGCCGAACGTCTTCACCGCGAGGGCGACAAGCCGCTCGGCGCAGCCGGGCGTGGAAAGCTCCTCGACATGGACGACCGCTCGTCCTTTCCCGTGCCGGGCCCCGATCTCCGCGACGACATCGCGAGCGAGATCGGCCTCGAGGCCGTGGATGACCACGCTCGCCCCCTCGGCCGCCGCCCGGCGGGCGATCGCCGCGCCGATCCCGGTGGCGCTGCCGGTGACGATCACGACTTTGCCTGCGAGGCGCATGGGGGTGTTCCGTGGTGGGGATCAGCGGGGGGCGAGGACGCTCTTCACGACATGGCCGGCGTGCATCTGCTCGAAGGCGTCGTGCCACTTTTCAAGCGGCCAGACGCCGCCGATGATCGGCTTGACGTCGAGTTGGCCGCTGGTGAGGAGCGCGAGGACGCGCTCCCAGATCGGCCAGTTGTGGCTGTAGCTCCCCTGGAGCGTGACGTTTTTCTGAACGAGCGGGTCGAGCGAAATCCCCAGCGGCTGCTTCCCCCAGCCGACCTTGCTGATCCAGCCGGCGGGGCGGACGATGTCGAGGGCGATGGCGAGGGTGGCGCTGACGCCGGCGGCATCGATGACCCCGTCGCAGCCGAGGCCGTCACGGGCACAGGCCCACTCCTTCGGGCTGCCGATCACCACCTCGCAGCCATAGGTCTTGGCGACAGCGAGCCGCCCCTTGTCGGCCTCGAGGCCGACAACCGCCACTTCGGCCCCGCACAGCCTCGCCATCGCGGCACAGAGGATCCCGATCGTGCCAGGCCCGAGGACGACGACCCGGTCCCCCGGCTCGATGTGGGCGTTCTTGACGGTGGCGTTGTAGGCGACGCAGCAGGGTTCGGTGAGACAGGCCTGCTCGAAGGGGAGGCTGTCGGGAACGCGGTGGAGAATCCGCGACGGCACGCGGACAAACCGGGTCATCGCGCCATTCACGCCGTATCCAAAGCCCTTCCGGGTGGGGTCGAGGTTGTAGAGGCCGCGGCGGGTGAGCGGGCTGTCGGCCGAGATGATGGCAGCGGTCTCGCTCACGACCCGGTCGCCCGGCTTCCAGCCCTCGACCGACGTCCCTACCTCGGCGATCGTGCCGCCGAACTCATGGCCGAGGACGACCGGGTAATTCACCTGCCAAGAATGGTCGCCGGTCCATTGGTGGAGGTCGCTGCCGCAGACGCCGACATTGGCGACCTCGAGGAGGATGTCGCTGTCGCCGATCGTCGGCCGCTCCATCGGACGCAGTTCGACGCTTCCGCGGGCGGCGGCGAAGTTCACGACTCCAGGGGACGACTGGCTCATCGGGGATTCTCCGGGATCTTTGGCTGGAAAGAGGCTGGGTGACGACTTGCGAGGGATCGGCCCGACGCGATTCGGTCAGGCCTTCGCCGGCACCTTCTGGGAGTGAACGGCGTCGCAGATCATCCGCAGCGAGGCTTCGAGGTTGCCGTCGGCGGTCTTGAAGGAGTCTGCATCGATCGTCAGCGGCGCCCCGAGAACGACCAGCGGTGCCCCGTACTGCGGGCACTGGATCGCCTGTTCGAGCGAGAGCCCGCCGACGGCCTGCACCGGGATGGTGACGGCGGCGACCACCTCGCGGAGTTGGTCGAGGGGGCTCGGCATGCGCTGCCCGGCGGCGGCGATTCCGCGCCGCTCGTCGTAGCCGACATGGTGGATCACGTAGTCGCAGCCGAGATCCTCAAGCCATTTGGCGCCGGCGACCATGTCTTCACAGATCATGTTGTCGCCCATCACGCCGACGCCGAAATCGGCCCCGGCCTTGACGACGCACTTCACCGTCTCGGCGTGGGCCCTGGCCATGACGACGACATGCGTCGCGCCGGCCTTGGCCATCATCTCCGCCTCGAGATAGCCGCCATCCATCGTCTTCAGATCGGCGACGATCGGCACCCCGGGAAACGCCTGCCGCAGGGCGCGGACCCCATGGAGCCCCTCGGCGAGGATCAGCGGCGTCCCCGCTTCGAGCCAATCGACGCCGGCACGGATGGCGAGCGCCGCGGTGTCGAGGGCCTCATCGATGTTCGTGAGGTCGAGGGAGATCTGGACGATCGGCCGCGTGATCGGGGAACGCACCATCGGGGGAATGCCTTTGGAGAAGAGGAACGCGGAACGGAGAGCCCGGCAATGACCAAGACCCGGCAACGACCGACCCCGGGAGTGATTTCTCCCGGGGCCGGTGTGGTTGCGGAGACGACCGGGCCGTGGCCGCGATCAGTCGTTGTATTCGTACTTGAACTTGCCCGGCGTCGGGACGGGGTAGGTGTAGTCGGCCAGGAGCCGCACCGGGGCAGGGGAGTCGGCCTTGAAGTCGGCCACCCCAGCGGTGAGGTCGTAGTCGCCGTTCAAGAGTCCGTCATAGGTGACAAGCTTGCCGGTGTGGGCCGCGATCCGCCCCATCGCCGTGGCGAGGCTCGCCTCGGCCCCACGGACCGCCTCGTTGTAGGGCTTGTCGTTGATGATCGCATCGACGAGGTGTTCCCATTCGCGGCGGTAGGGATTCGGCTCCGGCTGCTCGGCCGTCCAGAGGAGCTTGTCCTTGTCTTCTGCCTGCCCTTTGTAGATGGCACAGCGGGCCGGCGAGTGGCCGCTGGCGGAGATCGTGAACGCCCCCTTCGTGCCCCGGCCGAAGACGCCGAACTTCTGGTCGCAGTTCTTGATGTGGCGGCCGGAGTAGAAAAACTTCGTGCCGTCGGGGAAGGTGTATTCGACGGCGTAGCTGTCGAAGTTCTGGTCGTCCATCTTCCCCTTCACGTGGCGGCCGCCGGTGGCCTCGGCCGTCACCGGCCAAGCCCCCTTCATCCAGCAGACCTCGTCGATGTGGTGGACGTAGTAATCGCTGTAGATGCCCCCCGACGCCCACAGGAATCCGTGGAAGCGGCGGATCTGCCAGAGGATCTCGCTCACCCCCTCCGGCGGCCCGGGAAAGAGCTCGGGGCTCTGGGCCGGCGTGTGCATCCGATAGCCGCGGAAGTCCATCAGCTCCCCCGCCTCGCCGTTTTGGAGCCGGTCATAAAGCTCCTGGCGGCGATCGCAGTGGCGGCACATCAGGCCGACGCCGACTTTGAGATTCTTCTCATCTGCCTTCTTTGCCAGCTCGATGATCCGCTTCGTGCTCGGGCCGTCGATCGAGACCGGCTTCTCCATGAAGGTGTGCACCCCCTTCTCGATCGCGTAGGCGAAGTGGGGAGCGCGGAAGGCGACCGGCGTGGCGAAGATCGCGATGTCGCCCGGCTTGAGGTAGTCGATCGCCTCCTTGTAGGCGTCGAAGCCGACGAACACGCGCTCGTCGGGGACGTCGAACTTCCCCTCGAACTGCTCGCCGATCGAGCGGCGGACGATGTCGGCCCGCTCCTTGAAGACATCGGCCATGGCGACGAGCTTGAGCGGAGCCCCCTGGACGGAAAGCGCATCGACCGCCGCACCGCCGCCACGCCCGCCGCAGCCGATGAGGGCCAGGCGGATGGCGTCGCTGCCGCCGGCAAACACCTTCGGCACGTCGGCCTTCTCTTGGGCTCCCGCCTTCGTAGCGGCGGCGCCGGCAAGCGCCCCGGCGACCGTGGCCGTCGTCGTGTCGAGGAACTGCCGCCGGTTGCTCTTCGCGCTGGTCGCGGGGGGCTGGGGGCTGGTCGCGGGGCGCTGGGAAGACTTCGCTTCGTCGCGGGGCATGGGTGTCCTCGGGTGTGGGCGGATCCGCACTGCCGGATGTCGTTGGCCTAGGCCAGCGTCAGCCTGCGCAGTTCGGGAGGTCTGGGCACGGCACGAAAGTCGATGCCGTCGGGAAGACCTTGCAGATTGTGTGCAAGATATCGGCTCCCCCGGGGGCAATTCTAAACCCTTGCCGAGAGGGCTGAAAGCATCGGTGCTCCGAGCGAAGTCCCGTGAACCGCTCACGGATGGCAAGCAAGCCCGAGGAGAGTGCCTCGCGCGAGGGGGGCTCGCGGTGGGTCGGGGCTCGCGGTGGGTCGGGGCTCGCGGTGGGGCTTGGCGCTCGATCGCCTTCGCCGGGTCGGGGCTGCCCGTGCCCCGTCGCCGGACGCTCGCTACGGCCTTCCGAGGCCTCCGCTCGCTCGGACCCGCCTGCGCTTCGCCATCCATGGCTGCGCTTGTCGGCTACGCCGGCTCACGGAGCACTGGCAGCCCCTCCTGATGACGATTTCGGAGGGAGAGTGGGGATGACTGAATGGAAGAAAACCGCGCTCACGCCCCCAATTCGCAGACGGCGTAGCAGATCATGTGGAGGATGTTCATCTGCGCGTCCTCGACGCGGCCATAGTGCCCTTCCTCGATGACGAGGAGATGGTCGGCCAGGGGCGCGACCCTCCCCCGCTTGCCGCCGACGAGCGCGAGCGTTTCGAGGCCATGTTCGCGGGCCCACTGGCAGGCGGCGACGAGGTTTGGCGAATTGCCGCTGACGCTCGAGAGAATCAGCAGGTCCCCCTTCTCGGCGTGGTTCGTGAGTTGCCGCACGAACACGTCATCGAAGGTGAAGTCGTTGCCGATCGCGGTCATCCAGGCGGTGTTGTCGGCGATGCAGAGCACCTTGAAGGGCCGTGGGGCCGCCAGCGACGCATTCTTCCCCAGATCGGTGGTGAAGTGGGCGGCGTTGGCGGCATTGCCGCCGTTGCCGCAGACGAAGATTCGCCGCCCTTCGCGGCCGGCCTTTTTTACCACCTCGATCGCGGCGGCGATCTCGGCCGCCGGCACGGAGCGGATCGCCCGATCCTGCGCGGTGACGTAGTCGGCGATCCAGTCGAGCGTGGAAGTCGGCGGAACGGGCATGGTGAGGCTCCGGGAGGCGGCGAGCGAAAGATCCATTCTAGCGCTGGAACGCGCGGCCCGTCGAAGGGGGGCCTGCGGCAAGCCCGCTGCCGTTGGTCGACAACGCCCTCCACGGACTCTCTCCACCGGGTTATCCGTGGCATCCGGCGGCGAGGCGGGGCATCCGTCGCTCCCCAGGTGTCTGGCTGGAGCCCCAACGCCGCACGCGCGTTTTTCTCGCGGCATTTGCCCCGTGAGCACGGCGTCACGGAAGGTTGCGTCGAGTCGGAGCCAAAAGCACCCGTCACCTGCCTTCACCAGCGGGGGACGACCGCAACGCCGCTGGAAGCGAGCGGGTCCTGACTCTTCTCTCGGACGACGGATCGCCGGGTGCCCCAGCAAGGGAGCCCGGGCGTTGCGTAGGCCGATGCGGGGTGAACGCTGGAGCGTTCGCATCGGCCCCGCAATCGCGGCCCCTTCTGACCGTCCTTTGGCCCCGTTTCCGGCTGGGTGCTTCGTCACCTCCGGCACTGGGCATCCCATCCGTCTCGAGGAACACTCCATGCGAAAGCTCACATCGTTCCACTCGTACCTGTTTGCCCTTCCCTTGGCCGGCTTGGCGGTCGTCGTCTTCCCCCCATCCGTGGCCAAGGCCACGCCGGTGCCCACGTCCGCTGTCTATGCCTTCGCCCAGCAGAAGGTCTACGGCATGAGCATCAGTGGCACGCAGCAGCATGCCAAGGTTGTGGGGGACCCGCTCGGATTCTCCATCAAGCAGACAACCGCCGCCGCCTCGGACACGACCCCCGGCAAGGTGGCGCAAAATGGTGGCGTCGATGCCGCGGTGGCCTATCTCCCCGCCCCCGGTTTCACCCCCACTCTTCCGGCGGCGACAGGCAACAACTTCGTCTGGAACACCCCCAACTCCAGTGTCACGAGCGAGGTCGTCCTGAAGCAGGCGCTGCCCACACCGGTCGTCAACGCGAAAGGGGTGAATGCCACCGATCTGGGCAGCTTCATGCTTCCCTATGAAGGCCAGGGCTTTTCGCGGGCCGATGCCTATGCCACGGTCCCCGATCAGACCCCGATTCCTGGCACGACGACCAATGCGGTTTCGCCAGGGGCATGGCCGAAGGTCGGGACTCCGATGCCGACCAGCACGCTCTTCGCTGACGTCGGGAAGGGGACGATGTCAGTCGACTCGGTCGCCGAAGTCCTGCTGACGGATGTCACGCATAATTCGATCGCATCTGCCGTTGCTGACTGGGTGATCACGGGAAAGTTCAAGGTCACGAGTGACAGTCCTGACGAGCAGTGGACCGATGTCATGTTGAGCTTCAATCTGACCGAAAGGATGGTCGTCTACTCGCACGAGCCGACGCTCAACATCTCGACGGCCTCCAACATGCTGTCGTTCGACATTCTCAATTCCCAGAACCAGTCGGTATTCTCCGAGCCGCCCCTTTATCCCTTGGGATTGAATCCTTCGACAACGAGGCATCTCTCCTCCGGGCTGGCGGGCTCGCTGGAGTACAACAACTGGACGAGCAGCATCACGAGTACCTATCCCGGAAGCAGAGCCATCTCCTTCACGGCGAGCCAGCTCGGCGTGGGAGACTACACGTTTACGATCGGGGGACACTCGACGGCCTATGTGTCGGCCGTCCCGGAGCCGGGCACGAACTGCTCTTTGGCGCTGGCCGGTGCCATGAGCCTCGTGTCGTACCTTCGCCGCAGGAAGGGGGCCGCCACGATCGCGTGATGGGTGGCGAAAGAGCCGCGGCGGCCGGGGCAGGGAGGCCCCGGCACGGGTTCCCGCCAGGGGAGTGCCGAGGTTCCCTCGAGAAGGGAATGCCCCTCCACTGCCCGAAGGCCTCGCTCACGCCAGGATCGGCATTGCCGCCATTGCCTCAGCCGAAGATCCGCCGCCCCCCTTCACCACTTCGATCGCAGCGGCGATCTCGGCCGGCGGCACGGAGCGAATCGCCCCGACTTGCGCAGGGACGTTGTCGGCGTTCGTGCCGAGCACGGAGGCGTGGGAAGCGGGTACGGATCGATTCCCGGCAGGAAGTCGTGGTCGCCGGAGTCTTCGCTTGAGTGAATGGCCCGTCGAAGGGCGCTTGTATGACTTTTCCCGCCTTGCGTCCCCGGTGTGTGGGGGGGGAGAATCCCAGCGGTGGTGGGCGCGCGGGAGGAGTGGCTGGCCGAGGATTCGGTAGATCGACACAGGGGAAGTGCGGCGTGCATGGCGATGGCGTGGCGGATGACTGTCGTGATCCCGGTCTTCGACGAAGCCCGCTCATTGCCGCACGTCCTCACCGCGCTTTCGGCCCTGCCGGGCGCGGTTGAAGTGATCGTCGTCGATGATGGCTCGACCGACGGCACCGCCGCGATCCTCGACCGGTCCGCCGCCGAGTCGTCGATCGTGGTGGTCCGCTTTCCCCGCAACCGTGGCAAGGGGGCGGCGCTGCGGGCCGGAATCGCCCGGGCAAGCGCGCCGATCGTCGTCTTCCAGGATGCCGATCTGGAATACGCCCCTGCAGCGCTCGAGATCCTCCTCGGGCCGATCGAGCGGGGCGAGGCCGACGCCGTCTACGGGAGCCGGTTCCTCGGGTCCCGGAGCCAGGCGACGGGGCCTGTTCACCGGGCGGGGAACTGGCTGCTCACGTGGCTTTCCAACCGCTTCACCGGCCTGCGGCTCACCGACATGGAAACGGGGCAGAAGGCGTTTCGCCGCGAAGTGATTCAGGCTCTCGATCTCGTCGAAGACCGCTTCGGGATCGAGCCGGAGATCACGGCCAAGCTCGCCCGCGCGGGCTGCCGGATCGTGGAAGTGCCGGTTGGCTATACCGGACGATCGCGGGCCGCCGGCAAGAAGATCGGCCTTCGCGACGCCCTGTGGGCGATCGTGTGCATCGTCCGCTATTCACGGTGAGCGTCGCTGCTGCCCCGCGGTGGCGATCAACGCGTTCGGAATGATTTCGCTGGGGCTCCGCGTCAACTCATGTGTCGTCTTCGAACGGCAATGCTGATGAGTATGACGAGCAAAGCGCCGGTGAGCGCAAGCAGGAGTCGTCTGCCCCACGACCAAGCCGACGCAGCGGGCAGTTGGCGGCCGGTGAGAACATCCGCCTTGGTGACTCCGGGGATCGACGTCAGATCACCTCGCGGAGCTATCGCACCGATCGTGACTGGGGCTGTGGTGCGGTAGGTGGTGGCAGTGGTTGACGTGCGGGAATCGCTGATCGCCTCGCCCGCGGGTACGACAATCTCAAACTCTTTCGGGTCGATGGGATCATTCAATACGGCTGCGGTCACACGCCATTCCCGCTCGCTGACGACCTCGCCGGTCGCGGGATCGTAGTGCGTCTCCTTCGAGGACCATGGAAACCAGACGCCGTCTTTGCTTGCAAGCCGGTAGTCGGAGGACTCCAGTCGAATCACTCGCTTTCCGTCGTGGTATTCCTCTTCGACTGGCACGATAAATCCACGACTTGGATCGACCGTCAGCTTCAGCAGCCTCGTCTGCATCTTCGCGAACAACGGTGTTTCCTGCATACCGTATTCGATTTCGAACACGTCGCTCCCTTCGAACGTGCGGGACGCAACAAGATGCGGGATTCGCTCAACTCCCAATCCTTCGGTGGCCGCAGTGGCTTCGAAGACCTGCTTCAGCGAGGCGACAGTAGAGGGAGAAAAAGTAAACGATTCATGGTTGCCGCCGTCTGCCATGAGCAGCGTTGTGATCGCAAGAGCCATTGGACTGCGCGCTCTTCCACAATATTCGATCGACGATACCGCGAAGGTATTGGTAGAGAGTGAGGTATCGCGGGCCTCCGGAAAGCGAGAGAGGAACGCCCGGTTTGATCCGTCAAACTCACAGATTTGGACTTGCTCACTCTTCGAGCCATTAGATGATTCCCTGTGAGATGATTCTTGCCGCGATCGCTTTCGGGGATTGTTCCCGACGAATACATCTCTGCTAATCCACTCCTTCGCACTTCGGGGGCGATTTTCCGTTGCGGCCTCTTCATTGCGAATCGCCTGAATCTCGCTTTTCCATCGCTCCCGCTCGATATCGTTGACTGCGTTTTTGGCGAGCGTCTCGAGCCCCGTGATCATTCGCTTCTTGGTCTCGTGGTCGCTCTCTTGTGTCGCCTGGACACGGACGCTGTACTCCTCGTAGGAAATGTCCCCCGACTGGATCACTCGGGGATTTCGGCCCTGCTGCTCGAGGGCCTTGAAAAACATGTCGACGACATCCGGGGCAGACACCTCGTCAGCCGTGCCCCGGTGCGGCGCGATGACCGCCAAGGATGCCGCGATGCAGGCATAGCTCGTCCATCGAATCGCTGTCTGGCGGAGAGCAGCAGAAGCGGGTTTGTGCATCGTCGTTTCCCTCTCCGAGTGATTCGATCCCCTCAAGCTCTCCCTACTGGCCGTGAGCCTATTCTAGGGGGGGGCGTCAAGGATTTCGCGCGGGGCTTTCGGGTTCGGTTCCCCGGGGCCACATGTGCGGATTGCACGCGTCCGGACAGCTCGCGAGCGGGGCGGCCGAATGCCTGGCGGGGCCCGCAGGCTTCGTCAGGGGGCAGCTTTGAAGCGGAGCCAGGTCGCAGTGGATGGTGTGCAAGCCTGGCGCGGCCGGATCCGATGCCACGCGTACTGCGAGCCCCGCGATGGCCGTCGTGGCAGTCACCCCTTTGATCCTTTCCCCCGCCGGGATCGCGATGGCAAACTCGCCGGAGGCGGTGGATAAAACAGGCACCTCGCCCAGGTCGAGCGGCGCGCCCTGCAGCCGGATCGACTGCTCGTGGTGGATCGAGATCTCCTTGTCGGCCTTGATCGTTTCGCCATCGGCGCAGGTGACGACGATGGGGAACTTCAAATCCCGGGCCGTGCCATGGGAAGAGTCATAGACGATCTCGACGTCGGCTTTTTCACCGGGCCCGAGGGTGCTCGGCCGGAATGACGCTGTGCGGCAGGCGCAGCCAGTGGAGATCGAGGCGATCTCCAGGGTGCGGCCGGTGGCGTTGACGAGCCCGCAGGCCATCCGCCTCACTTCGCCGAGTTCAACGTCAAGCGGATTGTCGACGCCGGTGGCTCGGATCCCGGCCGCGGCGCCCAATGCCTGAGGCCCTTCGGTAGCCCACGGGCGAAACGTCCCCACCCAGGCCCCGGCCGCGAGCACTAACGCAAGGACGGCTCCAGCGGCAGCAAGCGTGAGCTGGTCTTTTGTCTGTGGCTGCATGAGTCGCTTCAACCCCCGGCGGCCGTCTGCCGCCGCAGGAGAAACTTGCGGATCGTAAACGCGGCGAGGACGAGGACGGCAAGGAGATTGAGGCCCCAGAGCCGATTGGTAAAGGGCTTTCGTTCAATGGCCGGCGGAGGCGGGGCGTCGCTCTTGATCGGCCGGCCGTCAGGGCCCATCACATTGACGAGATACCCTTCAGGCGGGTTGAACTCAAACTCCGATGCGGGGATGTCGATATTCACCTTCGCGTTCAGGATCGCGTAGGAGGTGGTTTCGTGCTGCCCGTCGGGGCGACGTCGGACCCACGTCTTTTCCTTCGGGATCCCTTGGTCGTCAAAGCCATCGGCGGTGACGACGACCGTCTCGGTCCCCTTGTCATCGAGTAGTCGCTGCTCGTAGACCGCGCGGAAATCGTCTGCCTTGACGACGATCTCGGCAAAGGGAGTGAACTCT
>CAJBCV010000571.1 GCA_903951635.1 uncultured Planctomycetaceae bacterium | reverse complement strand
GGGGGCGAGCAGCGTCAATTCCTTCTTGGCGGTGTCGACCCGGAAGAACGTGGGACGTTCCTTGTCGCCAACATCGGGGGGCCCGACGGTGCCGTCCTCATCGACGGCCACGGCCGACGTGACGGCGCAGATCCAGGTCTGCTCGGCCCAGGCGCTGCCGACGAGCAAGCCACTGGCCACCAAGGTCATCGCCACCATCCGCATCGTACACATCATCATCCATCAACTCCCTTCGATGTCGATTTGCTGATCGTCTGTCTTGAAAATGAACGGCGTGGGCCGAGACGAGGACCGGGAACGATCCCCCTTCTTATCGCAACGAATAGCCCTTCGCCTCCATGGCGGCCATGTAGTTGCGGGTCCAGACCCCAAACTTCTGCTGGTAGGCGGCCACGGCCGTGTCCGAGGTGTTTCCCGCAGCCTTGACCGCGCGCCGGGAACGCATGCCGCCAGTCAGGCCCAGCGACGTGGCGCCGATGGCCGCGCCCTTGCCGGCATCCCCGGCGATCGCGCCGACGGCGACGCCCACGAGCGCACCACCAGCCGCGCCCTTCACGGCGCCACCGCGAGCGGCCCCGGCGGCGTTGGTCGCCGCCTGCGACTGCTGATCGAGCACGGTCTTCGCCTGGTAGGGATCCCAGCCGGTCTGCTGCGTGGCCCAGTCATAGGAGGCGGCCTCGTCGGCCCGCTGCTGGTCGGGCGTTTGGCCACGGGCCGGGAAGATCGCGAGATTGGCCGGATTCGCGCTGAGCTGGGGCGGGGCGGCCTGGGCCATCGACGCGATCAAAAGCAGTGCTGCGATCGCCGAAAAGGAACCGACCAGCCGCTTGATTGACGCAGACCTCATGCCCATCTCGGAATCTCCTTGGTGGTGTCCGCCGTCCCGTCGTTCGTTGGGGGGCGTTTGCGAGCCCCACGGTTTACCCGGCGTCGCCGTCGCCAGGAAGACGAGTTTTCCTCGCTGTGGCCGTCGTGGTCGTGGTCGTGGTCGTGAGCATCCCCATGCGCGTCACGCTCGCCTTCCGACCTAGCCCAAGGCAGCTCCTGGGGGCTCAGGCGCCGACGAGCTCGCGGAGCCGGCGGCTGCCGATCGGCTCTTCGACGAGCCAGGGGATGACGGCGACGCGGGGGTTCTGGCTCGCGACCCGCTCGAGGTGCGGCGCTTCGGCAGCGGCCCGGGCGACGAGGAACGGATCGGTCGGGCCTGTGGCCGCGAGCGACGCATTGACGACCCAGGCCCACGGCTCGATGCCGGCACGGCGGAGATCGGCCTGGAGCGCTTCGGCCTCGAGGACGGGGGTCGTTTCGGGGAGCGTCACGATCACCATCTTCGTCTCCCGCGGATCCTGGAGGCGCATCATCGGCGTGACGACGTGGAGATCGGGATTCATGTGTCGGACGACATCGCGGTGGTAGGCCCCGGTGGCGTCGAGAAGGAGGAGCGTATGCCCGGTGGGGGCGGTGTCGACGACGACGAACGAGTGCCGTGACTCCTGGATCACCCGCGAAAAAGCCTGGAAGACCGCGATCTCCTCGGTGCAGGGGGAACGGAGATCCTCTTCGAGCAGCGCCCGGCCGGCGTCGTCGAGCGCGGCTCCCTTCGTTTCCATGACATGGTGGCGATAACGCTCGCGCTCGTCATGGGGATCGATCCGACTGACGGTGAGGGAGGGAACATCGGCCTCCACTGTCATCGCCAGATGGGCCGCCGGGTCGGTCGTGGTGAGATGCACTTTGTGGCCGCGCGAGGCGAGTTCGACGGCGATGGCCGCGGCGACGGTCGTCTTCCCCACGCCCCCCTTCCCGAG
>CAJBCV010000570.1 GCA_903951635.1 uncultured Planctomycetaceae bacterium | reverse complement strand
GACTTCGATCACGGTCTGAGCAAGGGAAGCCTGGAGGTCGCGGTCGGCATATTCGGACCGGGAGCAATTGGTAGACTAAAGGGAGTAGCTGCGGGAAGAGGTGTTCTTGCTCCAGCTAGAGGAGCAAGCTGGTTTGACGAGGTCGCGCGCAGTGCCACTCGTAACGCCGATAGCAACAAGGTTATGTTAGGACATTTTGCGAGAGAGGGTACGAGCTACCAAAAAGCGGCCGCGCACTACAAAGCGACGTACTTCAAAGTTGCGAACTATGATGCGGTCACAAAGGGGCTCAGCCAAGATGAGATTTGGCGAATTAACGAGACGTTCCTCTCGCAACAACTTCGGCAAGGAAAACAGGTTTTGTTCTCTCATGATCCAACCAAAGCAAGGGCGGGCTCTTTTTTTGGGCGAGAAGTTGAATTTCTTCGTGAGCTGGGTTACTCGTTCCGGCAAAAAAACAAATGGGTTTGGGAGGCGGTACGATGAGCGGTAATATCCCTTCGGAAGAGGATTTCGCTAGGGCCTCTGCTGCGATGAAGAAACGATCGAGAGGATTGAGTGAAATTCGGGAGTTTGTATTGAGGCATTTCGAGGCGAGCGGGTCGCTTCATGAGTTTTTTATCCTGGATTGTTCGGATCAAACGTTTCATGCATATGTCTTTTACCCACAGGACAAAGACATCGCGAAAGCTAGCGCATCGGGCCTTGAAGCTGAAGTCAAGAAAATAGTGTTTGATGCCTTGGATTTTGTTGGGAGAGGTTATCGTAGTGTCTCCGACGTTGAATTTGAACTAGATAGCCATGAAAACGTAGTGCGTAATTTCGGAGGGAACTACTTCGACCGCCTGCATTGAATCGCCGGATAGCAGAGATGGCAGGATTCGGACGGTCGTAAGCCGACAGTAGTTGATATAACGAGCCGGTATTGGCCCCACCCGAGGTTTGTACGGGTGGGGGTTCAAGGGCAGCCGACCCCCGGCCTGTTTGGAATAGCAAAAAGGTGCCAGCCACCAAATCTGGGGCGGCCTCCTCAACGTCCCCGCCGCGTCGGTCAACTTCGGGGCCTCGGTCTCTGAGGCACTCTTCTTCGACGTGCCGGATCACATGAAGATTCGGTTGCCGTACATCCCCTCGCCCGACTGGTCCAAGGGCCTGGTCACGCAGGAATCGGACTTCGATCACGGTCTGAGCAAGGGGGGGCGCTCGGGTTTGCCGCCAGCGTCCTCGGGCCGGGGGCGATTGGTAGAATTAGGAGCGCGGCGGCAATCGGCACGATGCCACTCTCTGCAGGGAAAGCTACTGGCGCATACCTGCCGGGTGCCGCCGGGGGCGGTTCTGGGCTTGGGCTCTTCGAGACCCACTCTGTTCGTGTCTCGCAGAAAGGGCTGGAGTTGATCAGGAATCATCTTTCCCGATTCGGCGATTGCGAGCAGAATTCGATGATGATGCAGCGACTACGATCGGCAGCCGCGGACGGATGCACAATATCCGGAGCAGTCGCCAGCTTTTACATGCATGAGGCTGCAGAGGCGACACTTATGGCAAGAGGCCTCAGCTACCCCGCAGCGCATGCTGCGTCACTCCAGAAATATGGGGTGTCCCAGTGCAGCGTTTACCACCCTTCGGTCGTGGCTGCACTGCCACAATGGTTCAACAAGAACTGGCGCAACTACTGGGGGATGCAATGACGGCCATCACTATCCCGCTCAGCGGGCTTAAGGAGTCGCGGGTGTGGATCGACGAGTCGCCCATCGATGGCGGTGGCACGATCGCATTCCGTCGATCGGTCAAGTCCGACTCCGACGTCCCGATCGAGTCCCGCCGCATTGTGGTCGAAGTCATGGTGCCTGTCGGATTCCCGATGTATGGCCTTCTCGGCGCTTCGCTCGACCCCTCTGCTGAGGGTTTTGAAATCCTTGTTAAGAGCGTCCCATCAGACGGCGTGATCTATCCGCAATCACTGTTGCCTCCGGATGTCGACGAAGTGCGGGTCGGCCTCTGCGAGGAATATGTCGATGCTGTTAGCGAATCTCTGCAGCAGGGGCTTCTGGGGCATCTTGGAACGTTACCGCGGGCACGACTTACGTTCGATATCGCCGCCCACGGTGCCGCCGGCTCCAACAACCACGTCTTTCGAAAGCTTGCTGACGTGGTCTTTGAGTCGCTGTTGTCCGGAGAGCCTGCGGTTTTCGCAACGGTGCAACGACTTCTCGAGGCAGCGTTCTGACATCTTAAGGGAAGAAAAGGTAAGGAAAGGTGCCAGCCACCAAATATATGGTCCAGATAAACAGGGTGTGAAAACGCTCAATGAACTTGAGCGCAAGTGGTCGGATCTGTATTCGCGGAGTCGCCCAGGCGGACAAGCGTTTTAATGGATTGTGAATGCCACTGGAAATCAGCAATGCACCATACAGATCAGAAGTCCCGTGCGATCAGTCTCTGTCTCAATGATCTTGCCATCAACGGCTACAGGCACGGAGACGTCATCCTCCACGACTTCACGGGATGGCTAACGATTGACGGGCACGGCTTTGGGAGCTTTCCTGGGGCTCGTTGATTCGTAGCCGCCTTTAGCCCGCGGATGTCGTCGATGTCACAGCCCCGCAGCACCTCGCCGCTTGGTGGATCACCGTGAATGATCGTAGTTCACCGCCGCCTCTCCCTCGCCGTCGCTGGCTCTGGGTGGTTGGATCGCTCGCGGCCTTCGTGGCGGTGGTCGCAGCGACGTTCGTCAATGGCGTGATGTCGAACGGTATTCCATTGACGATCTTCTGGCGGTCGCGTGACCTCTACCAGGATTCGGTCATGATCCGAATGGCCAACGCGGTTGCCGCGGAGGATGTTCAGCAAATCGACGCCCTCGTTGCCCAGGGAGCTGACGTCAATGCAACCGGCACTCGAGGCCTCGGCCTCCTGATGTGGGCGATGGCCAAGAACAGTCCGAAGGGATTCGCCCGGCTTCTCGATCACGGAGTCAATCCGCGGCTTCCAGCGCTCGACAGCACGACCGGGCAACCCCTCAAACGAAGTGCCCGCGTTGTGTCAGCCGCGACGGCGGCGGGAGCGGCAGAGGGCGATCATCACCGCCGGGGCGAGAAGCCCGAGGGTGGCCGGCTCCGGAACGACGACCAAGTCGTAACCGATGACGTCGAAAGCGCGGATGTCGAGCGGCTTCACGACCCCCAACTCCCCGTACGCAAACGTCGGATCCATGATCCCCAAGCCGAGGTTGTCCTTCCAGTGGCTGGCTTGGCGTCCATCGCCGTTGAACTGACCGGTCGCGAAGCTACCCAGCGACGTCAACCCTCCGTCCAGGGAGAAGTAGGGAGTGTTCGTGCCGGTGCCACCGGTGGCGAAATCGAGTCCGCCACCATTGCGGGCCCCGTGTCGGTAGAGATCGAGGACGCTGAACACGCGGTAGGGGTCGAGCTCGGTGCCGCGATAGGCGGCGTCGCCGTTGGGAAATGATACGAGGTCGACGGTATCGACGCCGCTCACAAAGCCCATCGCGTGGCCGATCTCGTGGATCGCCACGCCGACGAAGTCGATCGTCCCGGGGCTGATGCCATTGGAGCGGTCGAAGTCCCAGGAGTAGTTGCTCGAGAAGTTGATCGCGGCGTCGATGACGGCGTCGTTCGGGTCGAAGCCAGTGCCGTAAAATCCGAGCGCCTTGGCGTTGGCACGGGGAACGTCGAGCACCGTGTTGTTGATCGAGCCGTTCGCGTCGACCTGCAAAGCGCCCGTCTGCTCGTTGTTGGTGAGGAAGGAGAGCGCTGTGCCGGCGGGGAGGCTTGATGCGGCCGTGAAATCGTCGGCGCTCCTCCGGTCGAAGGAGAGGGCCGACCGCACGTCGGCGTAGCCGATGCCCACGCTCTGGAAATCAGCGTTTCCGAGCGTTCCCGGCGCGAGGGCCGGGTAGTCGATCTCGATGTTGATCGTGATGTCGTCTTGGAATTGGCTCGACCAGTACGCGCCTGCAGCGGCGAAGCCACCAGTCACGTTGGCGTAGAGGGTGGGATTGGTCGCCGGCAGGGTGGCGAGCGTCCCGGTGGCGACGAAGGAGAACTTGAGCGACGCCGCCGTGGCGGTCGCGCCGAAGCCCAAGACCGCCGGAAGCGCCAGGAGAAGGATCGCGGCGAAACGCCTCGCCCCGCCGGCCGCTGCGGGCCTCGTGCGGTCGATCAGTCTGCCCATGTCCATGCCCCGGTCGAAAGGATCCGATCCAATGATGGGGCTGCATCATACCAATGCCGAAATCCCGCGCACGTGAGGGTGTCTAGGTGGTGGCGGAGGCCTCCCGCAAATGGCCATAGACGGCAGCAGCCGTCATTGTGGGCACCCCATCTGGGATTGCGCGCTGCCGGCGGCGGACGAGGAGATCAGGCCGCGCGGCGGGCTGACGCAGCCGCGGCCGCGTGGCGGCGGTAGTACCAGCCGAAGTAGTTGCGGGCAGCCGTCGCCAGAGCGCCGGCTTCTTCGAGGTACGGCGAGAGATCGCGGACCGGGCGCGGGCCGACGTTGCAGCGATCGAGCCGCGTCACCGGGGTCTCGATCCCCCACTCGTCGGTCACATCGGCGAGGTCGTCGTCGAGGGATTCCAGATCGAGGAGTCGGGTGTTCGCCCAAGCCTGGCCGCCGACGTCGAAGAAGTTGTCGTACTTGGGGAGCTCGCGGCGGAGGATCGCGCGCTCGAGGAAGATCGGAAACGATCCGGTCTTCGCGGCGGCGATCAGCGGCGTGATCGGCTCGGTGCCGAAGTCGTAGCTCTGCCAGTATTCAAACAGCGACACGAGCATCGCCATCGGTTCCCGGACGACGCCGATGATCCGCAGCTGCGGATGCGGGAAGGGAAGGATGTGGCGGGCGAGACTGCCGACCGCATTCCGCCCGGCGCGCCCGAGGAACCGCAGCGGTTGCGGGGCGATGCCGAGCTTGTCGAGCGATTCACGGACCGAGAGATGGCTGACGGGGTGGATCGGGTCGGGTGTGACGAAGGCGGCGTCGGGGAAGGTCGCCCGAAACCACTTCACCATCGAATGCCCAGCCGTCTTCGGGTAGTGGGCAAAGGCAATCGAATGCTGGCGGCTGTAGAGCATCGCTCTCCCCTCCTCAAGCCGCACGGGCGCCCCCTTCCGTAAGGACCGCCCTGCCGACGGGAAAGGCATCGACGCGAAACGGAAGCCTGCTTCAGGGGGCGGCCGCGGGGGTGAGTCACCTTCTCCAGCCCACCCACCTCGCGGAAAAGAGGGCAGGAGCGGCAAACCCTGCCGGCACCGGGGGAGGTCCTGTGGTGTCGCGGAAAGCGCTTCCTATGATGGAGGCTCGAGCGGGGCCCATGCCTCGTGACGCCCAGGCACCCGCAGCCCAGACACCAATCGAGGAATGCCCGATGAGCCCGCTTGCCTCCGCGATCCCCTCCCCTGCCCCGACGCCCCGGCAGCCACTCCGGCTGGTGATGCACGGCGCCGCGGGGCGGATGGGGCAGCGGATCATCGCCTGTGCGGCGGCCGAGCCGGCGCAGTGGAAGCTCGTGGCGGCGATCGACCGGGCCGGTCATCCGCGGGCCGGCACCGACGCCGGGACGCTCGCCGGGGTGACAGCGGCCGGGGTCGCGATCGCCGACAGCTGGACCTGCCCGGCCGATGTCGTCATCGACTTCTCCCTCCCCGGTGCGGTGGCCGCGATCACCGCGGCGTGCGTCGCCCGGAAGGTGCCGCTCGTCGTGGCGACCACCGGGCTCGAGGCCTCCGACCAAGCCGCGATCCACGAAGCGGCGAAGCAGATCGCGATCCTCCAGTCGCCGTCGATGAGCTTGGCTGTGAACGTGGCGATGGATCTCGTGTCGCGGGCCGCCGCGCTCCTCCACCGCACCGGCGTGCGGGCCGACGTCGAGATCGTCGAATGCCACCATCGCCACAAGGAGGATTCGCCGAGTGGCACGG
Organism: uncultured Planctomycetaceae bacterium; assembly: GCA_903951635.1. GTDB lineage: Bacteria > Planctomycetota > Planctomycetia > Pirellulales > UBA1268 > QWOP01. Next base: position 2,365 of record CAJBCV010000570.1, on the reverse strand, counting down.
CGCTCAAGTTCGGCAGCCTCGTCCAGGACGCGATGGGGCAGACAAAGGCCGCCCACGGCCGTGAGGGGCGCCCCGGCGCCAGGCCGGCCGACGAGATCGGCTACCACGCTGTCCGCGCCGGCGACAATCCCGGCGAGCACACGATCCTCTTCGGCCTCGAGGGGGAGTCGCTTTCCGTCAACGTCCGGGCCACCAATCGCGACTGCTATGCCAGCGGGGCGCTTGCCGCCGCGGCGTTCCTCGCCGGGAAGCCGGCGGGGCTCTATTCGATGCGCGACGTCCTCGGGATCGCTTGACGCTCACCGAGGTGACCCCCGCAGAACGGGTGTCCCGCCGCCGCGCGGCCCCGGCTACAATTTCACCCCGAGCGGCCCGTGGGGATGGGGCAGCGCTTTCGGGCTCGACGCCCCGTCCGAGGCTTTTCTTTTCCTGCAGGGATCAGCATGCGATTCAACGCTTGGCTCCGATCGGTCACGATGCTCGGGCTCATGATCAGCTCGATGTTCCTCGGGGCGGGCGCCTCCGCGGATGATTTCCCCACGCCGCCGAACACCGAGAAGTCGACCGAAAAGCCGATGGATCCGGCCGAGGTCTGCCGGACGGCGAAGCTCCCTCCCGGCTTCGCGCTCCAGGTCTTCGCCGCCGAGCCGGATGTCCAAAACCCGATCGGCCTGTGCACCGATGCACGAGGCCGGGTGTGGGTGGCGGAGAACTTCACCTGGGCCGGGAGCAACCTCGGCGGATGGGATGACTCGCTCCGCGACCGGGTCACTGTGCTCACCGACACCAATGGCGACGGGACGCACGACGAGCGGACGGTGTTCTGGGACGGTGGCACGCGGCTGACGAGCGTGGCAGTGGGGCTCGGCGGGGTGTGGGTGATCGATCTGCCCCACCTCCTCTTCATCCCCGATCGCAACGACGACCTCGTCCCCGACGGCCCCCCGGAGATCGTCCTCGACGGCATCAACGAGACGAGCGTCGGCCACACGCCGTGCAACGGCCTCAAGTGGGGCCCGGATGGCTGGCTGTGGGCCCGGCACGGGATCCAGGGAACGTCGCGGATCGGCGTCCCCGGCGCGGGGGATTCGCAGCGCGTCGAGATCAACACCGGCGTGTGGCGCTACCACCCCGGTCGCAAGGTCGTCGAGGGGGTGATCTCCGGGATGACCAACTCCTGGGGCACCGACTTCGACGAGCATGGCGAGACGTTCGTCATCAACACCGTCATCGGCCATCTCTGGCATGCGGTGTACGGGGCGCACACCGAGCGGATGTACGGCACGGATCTTGAATCGCACGTCTACGACCTCGTCCCGCAAGTGGCCGACCATGTTCACTGGGACACTGGCGAGAAGTGGAGCGACATCCGCTTCGGCGTCTCCGACAAGACCAGCGCCGCCGGCGGGGGCCATGCCCACATCGGCCTGATGATCTACGGCGGCACCAACTGGCCGGCGGAGTACCGCGGCGGCGTGTTCACGCTCAACCTCCACGGCCGGCGGATCAACCACGATCTCCTCAAGCCGCTCGGGGCCGGGTACACCGCGTCGCATGGCGACGATCTCTGTTTCATCGCCGATCCGTTCTATCGAGGCATGGATCTCGTCAGCGGTCCCGATGGCGGGGTCTTCATCGCCGATTGGTCCGACACCGGCGAGTGCCACGACCATGACGGCGTCCATCGCACCAGCGGCCGGATCTACAAGCTCGTCTACGGGGCCGCACGGACGCCGGCCCACGTCGACGTCGCCGGGCTCGAAGGAACGGCCCTCCGCGGCAATCTCCTCGTCGCCGACCAGTGGTGGAGCCGCGCCGCGGTGCGCGAGTGGCAGAAGCGGGCGCTGCGTGGCGACGACCTCGCCGCCGACATCGCCTGGCTCCGCGAACGCGCCGCTGCGGCGGCTGATCCTGCTCACCGCCTCCGCGCCCTGTGGGCCCTGGCCGCGATCGACCAGCCTGCGATCGACCAGCCGACCGCCCTCGACGAGGCCTTCCTCCTGGCGCGCCTCGACGATCCCGATCCGTTCGTCCGCAGCTGGGGGGTGCGGCTCCTCGTCGACGCCTGTTCGCCCGGGGGCCGGCAGCCTTCGCCGGCGGTCGTCGAGCGGCTTGTTGCCCTGGCGGCTACCGATCTGGCTGGCCCGGTGCAGCTCCATCTGGCCTCGGCCGTCGGTCGGCTCGCCGATGGCCCGGCCTGGAGCCTTGCCGGAGCGCTTGCCACCCACGACACCTTCGCGGCGGATGCGCAGTTTCCAAAGCTCGTCTGGTTTGGCCTCGCGCCGTCGGTGGCTCGGCATCCGGATGCGGCGGTGGCCCTCGCCGGCACCGCGGCGCTGCCACAGCTGCGCCGCAACCTCGCCCG
>CAJBCV010000569.1 GCA_903951635.1 uncultured Planctomycetaceae bacterium | reverse complement strand
TCGACTTTGACCCATACAAAAAGGTCAACTTCGGGACGCGGTTCGGAGACCCAGCATGACCCGCAGAATCATCGGGGCATCCCGCGAAACATGGGCCCGGGTCGCTCGCTCCGTCCGTGGGAGCGAGAACGGTGGCAGGGACAACAACATCGGGGCCCCGCACCTGGGCTCCGACGACGCCGACGCCGTTCTGTGCAAAACAACCGCCGCCTGGGCGAAGGGCTCATCCGCCACGCTCCAGATCTGGGCCGGCCACCCGGGGAGCGAGACGAATACCGGCGTGACGCTCTCGGCTTACAACCGGATCGCCGCGTTCAAGTCTGGCGACTTCGTCACGGTCCAGATGAATCGGCACGGGTACTACTACGTCGTAGGGGCCGGCGGCGGTTCCGTCCGGCTGGCAAGAACTTCGTCGGACTGGGCGAAGGGCTCGTCGATGTCCCTGGCCGTCTACGGCGGGACGCCAGGATCGGAGACAGCAACCGGCGAGACGGTCACCGCCTATAACAACTTCGGGAAGGTTCTCTCCGGGAAATGGGTGATGATCGGAGAGAACCCCGACGGCAACAACTACTTGATAGCTCCGGAAGCGGACCAACAGGAAGTCGTTTACTTGGCAGAGATTGTCGCCACAACATCCGGAGGAGTCACGACAAGCAAGCTGGTATTCCGCCGAAAAACCGTATGGGTCCACTCCATCGAAGAAGGCACGCCAGTCGAGCTTGGCTTGGCCGAGTGCGTGCCAACGTACCAGGGGTGACCAATGGGACTCATTACCTTCAACGGTCAACTTCTCGCCGCTGGCGGTGGACTTGCCAATACCAAGGACTGCTGTTGCGGCCACAGAAACTGTTACTGCTTCACTCAGACAATCAACTACGCCACGACATCGGCCCGGTGGAGGAAGTGCTATCGGGATCCTGTTTACGTTCCGTCCCTCGGTGTGTTCGTCTACCCTGACGGGCAGCCTTGCGACGGCTCCGCCAACGGCAGTATTTGCCCGCCTGGATCTGTTGGTCGGGTCGTCACGATGTCAGGCCTCATAGTCCAGTTCTGTAGTTGCGGGTCTGGCGGAAACTCATTTCAGGCATCCCTCGTTAGTAGCTCTACCGCGTGGAATAACTGCACAGCAATCGGGAGCCCTCCCTGATGCTTGTCGTCGTCGATGCACTGAAAGCCGTCGAGCACATGCGCCCCGATGGGTACATGGATGCCATCCTCGGGAGCGGTGTCGTTCGTGAGGAGCCAGGCGTCGGCGAGGTCGTCGACATCCCCGACGCGGCTTATTGGGATCTCGTCCGCAGCTACTCGCCGGCCGAGTTCCACGAGCGCGTTTCGATCTACGCCTGCGGCCCCGGTTGCCAGCTCAAGAAGTCCTTGGCGTGGTGGGGCATCCGCTCCGACGGCTCCTGCGGTTGTGACTCATTCGCCGCGCAGATGGACGCCTGGGGCCCCGACGAATGCTGGAAGCGGCTGGAGGAGATCGTCGAGCACCTGCGGCAAGCCGCGGCGGAAAAGGGGCTCCCGTTCCTTGCCACCGCGGCCCGGATCATGGTCGGTCGGGCGATCGAGGCCGCGCGAAAGGAGGTTGCCCATGCCACCGCGCAAGGCGAAGAAGGGGGAAGTCCGCACCTGGGAGGGGCTCGAAGAGCCTGACGTTACCGGGGCCGACGAGGCCGAGGCCGAGCAGATGATCGAGTTCGGCCGACGGTCGAAGACCCCGGAACAGCCCGAGAAGAAGGAGCGCCGATGCCGCCGAAAGCCGAAGCGGTGACATCCCTTGCCGATGCCATCCGGGCCTCGATCCCGACCACTGGTCGGCCGGTGGTCCGCTGGTGGCACCGGCTCCCGCCGGATGTCCTCGAGGAGCTCAACGCCGTCCGCGATGACC
>CAJBCV010000568.1 GCA_903951635.1 uncultured Planctomycetaceae bacterium | reverse complement strand
TCGACTTTGACCCATACAAAAAGGTCAACTTCGGGACGCGGTTCGGAGACCCAGCATGACCCGCAGAATCATCGGGGCATCCCGCGAAACATGGGCCCGGGTCGCTCGCTCCGTCCGTGGGAGCGAGAACGGTGGCAGGGATAACACGGCCGGGGCTCCCCACCTTGGATCAGACGACGCCGACGCCGTCCTCTGCAAGACCACCTCCGCCTGGGCGAAGGGCTCATCCGCCACGCTCCAGATCTGGGCGGGCCAGCCGGGGAGCGAGACGAATACCGGCGTGACGCTCACGGCTTACAACCGCTACGCGGCGATTGCCTCTGGCAAGTGGTGTACGGTGATGCTCCACCGTCACGGGTATTACTACGTGGTCGCTGCGGAGTGTGCGTGATGCTTGCCGAGATCCTCGCCAATCCTGTCGCGTGGCCGCTGTGGGCGGTACTGGCGTTCGCGGCCACGATGTACCCGCTAGGGTTGCTGATGCCGGGGTGTGTGTGTTGCGGGAATGAATGCACATACGAAGGCCCGATCGTGAGCGACACGGCCGCAGACGGTATTACATGGATCGCTCAGTCGTTCGTTGTTCCTTCTGGCGTTACTACGTTGACTAAGGCCACCTGGGCCATTGATTCATACGAGCCAATCGTTTCAGGAATGCCTGGCAGCGTTCCGGCAAACTACCCAAAGTGCTATCTCTACTCAAGCACTTCGTCCGGCGGAATGTCTAGCGCACAGCCTAGCTCGATGCTAATTCAGCTGTCAGGCCCAACGGTTCTGGCCAGTGATTCATGGGAGTTCACGACAAGCTATGCGCTCACCGGAGGGGATAGGTACTGGGTAGTTCTAATCAACAACGGAACGCCGATCTATTATTACTCTCCTGAGTGTGACAAGGTGCCAGGGTGCTGCGGCCAAGCGTACGCCGTACGTTTTTCTCTTGGCGGTGCGTGGGCTGCGAGCGGGCTCACTCCAGCCGATCCATACGCTATGACAATCAACTAATGATTCGCCGTGCAAAACTCACCGAGAACGCAAGCGGCCACAAAGTGGCTTTGTGCGAGTGTGGTTACGGCGGTGTTGGTGTTCGTTCGCTGCATGAATGCCCACTGGCAACGAATCCACACTGCGGCCCCGGCTGCCAACTCAAACGCTCTCTGGCGTGGTGGGGAATCCGCTCCGACGGCTCCTGTGGGTGTGACTCCTACGCCGCACAGATGGACGCCTGGGGCCCGGACGAATGCTGGCGGCGGCTCGAGGAGATCGTCGAGCACCTGAGGACAGCCGCGGCCGAGAAGGGCTTGCCGTTCATCGCCACCGCGGCGCGGATCATGGTCGGTCGGGCGATCGAGGCCGCGCGAAAGGAGGTTGCCCATGCCACGCAAGCAGGCGAAGAAGGCTCCTGGACAAACTTGGTCCGGGCTCGATGAGGGCGACATCACCGGGGCCGAGGAGGCCGAAGACGCCCAGCTGGTCGAGTTCGGCCGCCGGTCCCAGGATCCGCCCCCGACAGAGCCCGAGAAGAAGGAGCGCCGACGATGCCGAAAGCCGAAGCGGTGACATCCCTTGCCGATGCCATCCGGGCCTCGATCCCGACCACTGGTCGGCCGGTGGTCCGCTGGTGGCACCGGCTCCCGCCGGATGTCCTCGAGGAGCTCAACGCCGTCCGCGATGACCTGCGTGAAGGCAGGCTCCCCAACAACAAGTCGGCCGTGGCCCGAGCGATCGTCGAGCACCTCCACGCGCGGGGTCTGTCCGAGGTCAGGCAACAGGGGGTGTTGGCATGGCTGAGCGAAAAGG
>CAJBCV010000567.1 GCA_903951635.1 uncultured Planctomycetaceae bacterium | reverse complement strand
GGGGGGTGTCCCGCCGGGCTCGGGGCCCGACGGCGCGGCGTCAAGCGTCAACGGCGCCCCCGCATCGCGCGGCGCGCCTCATCGCGAGTGATTCGGCCATCGCCGTCGGCATCGAGGATCGAGAACGAATAGTCGCGGACGAGGCGGCTGGCCTCGGTGCGGACGACGACGCCGTCTCGATCGGCGTCAAACCGGGCCAGGAACGAATCAGCCCGGGCCGCGGCGACGCTGTCCTCGGGCTCCGCGCCGGCAGCCGCCACGGCCGGCGCCGTTGCCTCCGGCGCCACTTCCTCCGCCGCCACCAGCGGCTTGGCGACCTCGAAGAAGGCCAAGGCCATCTCCTCCCAGGTCTGCTCTCCCCACATCACCGTCTCGGCGGGATCGGGGTTGGTGGGGTTGGCGGCAGAGTTGTCGAAGCGGGCCACGATTTCGAGCGCGTCGATGCCATCGAGCGGCAGCGGCTCGGAAAACTCGTAGGTGTGCTGCCAATTGAAGTCGTAGTGCGGTACGGAGAGGAGCGTTTCCCTCGCCTCCCCGCGGCGCGCCCGCACCTCGAACGCCTTGCCGCGCAGATGCATGTGGGGGGAGACGGCCAGGAGAGTGCTCCCTTTGGAAAATCCCTTCAGCTCGGCGCGGACCTCGTGATCGGCGGCGTGCGGGGGGATCTCGAAGTCTTGATCGACCGCGGCGAGCGTCACGACCTCGTGGGTGACCTCCTCGCGCGGCATCGTCACGACGCCGACGCTCGTCAGATCGTCACGCTCGCGACCGTCGGGGGTGTAGTGCATCTGGAAGACGAACTTCGACCGGGCGGGGATCCGTCGGGCATGCCCCGGTGGGAAGGCGGTGGCCCGCTGGCCGGGCACGTAGGCGGTGACGAAGCTCATGCCCTGGAAATCGGAGAGGTTCTCGGGGCGAACGAAGACGATTCCATGGTGGACGACCGACGGGGCGCCCGGCACACACTGCGCCGCCGAGATCCACGTCTCGTCCGCGAAGTGCGGATCGGCGACGAAGTATTGGTAGTCGACGGTGCCCGAGGCCGGCACGGCGTAGGGCCGGCGCCCGAGCGGCACGATCGCGTCAGGCGCTCGCGGCAGGCGCCAGCCATCAACCAGCGCCGGCGCCGGCGGGCTCTCGCTCGGATCGCCGGCAGGCATCCCCGCCTCGAGCCACGTCTTGAACAGCGCCGTCGCCGCAGCGGGGAATTGGCGGGCGTTCTTGAAGCTGCCGTGATCCGGGGCGGCGTGCCAGGGGGGCATCCGCTCCTGCTCCATCGTCTCGAGCATCATCGCCGCCCAGCCGCGCACCTCATCGATCGTCGTGACATCGAAGGGGCCGATCTCACCGCTGCGGTGGCATTCGAGGCAATGCGTCTGAAGGAGCGGGACGATGTCTCGATGGAAGGTCGGGGCGGCCTCGGCGGCCAGATCGCCGTCGCGGTCGAACGTGATCAGGCAGCCGACCGGTTCGGTGCGCGGCACGGCGACAGGGCGGCTGGCGAGGAGATCGTCGAGGGCGGCGGTGAGTTCGTGGGTCGTCGCGGCGGCGCGGGCGAGGCCGGGGGCGAATTGATCGTCGATCCGGCCGGCATAGGCAACGCTTCCGAGCGCGTCGAGGACCACGACCCCACCGGTGCGGGTGGCGCCGAGCGCGCGGGCGATCCGCTGACGGGGATCCATCACGAGCGGGAACGTCACCCCGGTCTCCCGGGCTGCCGCCAAGAACTCGTCGGCTGAATCCTGGCGGTTGGCATCGACGCCGATCACACGCACGCCCCGGTCGGCGTAGTCGGCGGCGATCGTCTCGAGGCGGCCGGCATAGTGTCGGGCGACCGGGCAACCGGCGCCGAGAAAGGCGATCACATGGCAGCGGGCTGACGCATCGAACTCGATCGCGCTGCCGTCGAGGGCCACGAAGGGAAACGCCTCCGCGGCGTTTGTCTCCGTGGCCGGCACCTCGGCTGCCGACGCTGCGGGCAGGCCCGCGAGGCCCGCGATGGCGAGCGTCCAAAGGGGCACGGCGAGCAGCCGAAGCGCACGCTGACGGCCAGCGCCGCGATCGAGGGCGAAGAGCATGGTGCGATTCCGGGGCGCAGACCGGCGGATAGAGAAGGTTCCATTCTATCCCCCGGTTCGGAATCGACGCAGGCCGATCCCACGCAGACCAGGCCGGCTCTTTCCCGACCCGTCTCCGGACGGCCACGGTTCGCTCGACCGATCGCTCGGACGCGTTTGGCCGAGACAAACCTTGCCAAAGATACTGTTCTTCCGTACACTCTC
>CAJBCV010000566.1 GCA_903951635.1 uncultured Planctomycetaceae bacterium | reverse complement strand
GACTTCGCCGAGCTCACCGGGATCGTCCGCGAGATCGCCGACCGGCATGCCGGAGGACGGATCGTGTCGACGCTCGAGGGGGGCTACGCCCCGGCCGGGCTCGCCTCGGCGGCAGCGGCCCATGTCACGGCCCTCCTGTGACGCGATTGCCCCGACGCCTCTGGCCCCCGCTTGGCCCTCGGAAATCCCCTTCCCTCACCGACCGACGAACCTGGCTGGCGAGCCGAAAAACCGTCGAAAAACGGCCAAAAACGGCCTCACTCCGCCCGCCCGCGGCGTGGTACGCTCGGCCCGGATGAAGACCCCCGCTAGGAGCTGAACGCATGGGATCCGCCGCTTCGGTCAGTCGCCCCTCCCTTCCCGGTCGTCGCCGGATGCTCGCCCTCGCGGCGCTGGCTGGCGCTGCCGCGCTGACCGGCCCGGCTCTCGGAGAGGCACTGGCCGCCGATGCGAAAGTGCCGGTGGTCGCCGCTTTCTACGCGACGCCGCTGGAGGAGCCGTGGAACATGGTGATCCACACGGCGATGGAGATGGAGGAGCGGGCCGGCAAGATCCGCTACACCTGGAAGGACAACCTCGCCGGCGTCGCGCCGATGGCGGCGGCGATCACCGCTAGCCTCGCCACGAAGCCCGACATGATCGTGGCCGATGCCGCCGATGGCGATCAGGAGATCCGCGCCATCGCCGCCGCCAATCCCGGCATCAAGTTCGTGATCGGCACGGCCGCCGAGCCGCAGGCCCCGAACATGTCGATCTTCGACAGCGACCTGGCGGAGCCGGCGTATCTCTGCGGCATCCTCGCCGGCAGCCTGACGAAGTCGGGGATGGTCGGCGTCGTTTGTGGGAAGGCCGAGCCGCACGTCAACCGGACGATCAACGCCTTCATCGCCGGCGCCCATGACGCCAGCGCCACGGTGAAGGTGAAGGTCACGTTCATCGATTCCTGGTACGACCCGCCGAAGGCGAGGGCCGCGGCGCTGGCTCAGATCACGGCCGGTGCCGACGTGATCTACGCCGAGCGCGAGGGGGCGATCGCCGGGGCGAAGGAGAAGGGGGTGTTCGCTTTCGGCAACCTCGTCGACCAATTCAGCGAGGCTCCCGAATGCGTGATCACCGGCCCGGTGTGGAACATGACGCCGCTGGCCGACTACATCGTCAAGAAAGCGTCGTTGGGCGTGGTCCACGCCGAAGATCTCCAGGACTTCTCGACCCTGGCGCGGGGGGGCGCAGCCCTCGCGCCGTTCCACGGCTGGGAGACGAAGCTCCCGCCGGAGACCCTCGAAGTCCTCCGCGAAAAGGACCGCGCCCTCAAGGCGGGGCTGATGACCCTCGAGCACAACGCCGCGACCCCGAAGGGGGATTGAGGTCTGCGTGCAGACAGCGTCCACGAAGGGCACCGTCGTTCAGCCCATGGTTGACCTCATCGGTGACATCCACGGCCACGCGGGTGCCCTCCGGCAGCTTCTCGGCAAGCTCGGTTACTCGCTCCGCGCAGGCGTTTACCGGCATCCCGCCCGGCAGGCGATCTTCCTCGGCGACTTCATCGACCGTGGCCCGGAGATCCGGGAGACCCTGGCGATCGTCCGCCGGATGATCGACTCCGGGGCGGCGCTCGGGGTGATGGGCAACCACGAGCTCAATGCGCTGGCCTTCCATACTCCAGACCCCCGCCATCCCGGCACGCATCTCCGACCACACAACGAGTCAAACTCGCGACAGCACGCCGAGACGATGCGGCAGGTTCCCGCGGACGACCTTTCGTCGTACCTCGACTGGTTCCGGACCCTGCCGATGTGGCTCGATCTCGGCGGCCTCCGTGTCGTCCATGCCTGCTGGGACGAGACGTGCATGGCGAAGATCGACGGCCCGGTCACCGACGCCTTCCTCCAGGCCGCCTGCGTGCCGGGCGGCAGCCTGTTCGGGCCGGTCGAGTCGCTTCTCAAGGGAAAAGAACTGCCTCTCCCCCCGGGCCTGTCGTTCCGCGACAAAGACGGCCACCAGCGCGACACCACACGGGTGAAGTGGTACGAGCCTCCGGACGGGCACACCCTCCGCACCTACGCCTTGGCGAGTGAAGCGATTGCGTCCGACGCGCTTCTGCCTGCCGACGTCGTGCGTGCCGCCGTCCCCTATCCGGAGGACGCCCCGCCCGTCTTCGTCGGGCATTACTGGCTCAGCGGCCCGAGGCCGAAACTCCTCCGCCACAACGTGGCCTGCCTCGATTGGAGCGTCGCGAAGGGGGGATTTCTGTGCGCCTACCGCTGGGACGGCGAGCCGGTGTTGGACGAGAAACACTTCGTGTGGTGCGATTGACCCGAGCAGTCTTCGGCCGACCGACGAAGGTCGCATGGGAACGCGTCGCCAGCCGCGTTCGATCACCCCTCGTTCGCGCGGGCGTGCTGCCGGCGATAGCGCGTCGGGCTGACACCGAAGGTTTTCTTGAATTGCTTCGAGAATTGATAGATGTCGGGATACCCGACCATGCACGCGATCTGGCCCGGTCGCACCGTGACGTCGTAGAGGAGCCGCTCGGCGAGTGACATCCGTTTGCGGACAACATACCGGCTGATCGTCGTGCCGAAGTAGCGGCGGAACTGGTGGCACAGATGGCTGCGTGACATGCCGGCGATCGTGGCCAGGTCGTCAAGCACCGGCAGCACCGCGACGTGCTCGTCGAGATGAGCCCGGACGGCGAGGATCGCCGCTGGAATCCGATGCTGCGGATCTCGGGTCTGGAGGGACCGGGCTACCGATCGGGCCCAGTTTTGGAAGTGGTTCCCGAGGATGATCCGATCGGGCACCTCGTGAGCGGTCATTTCCTCCATCATCGACTCGAGCGTCGCTACGACGAGGGCATCGTCCTCGAGCACGATCGGCGTCCCCACCGGTAGCCGGTTCTCGTCGACCTGCGCTGCCACCCAGCTCCCCTCGACGTGCATCCAGGAATGAGGCTCGACGTTCGCCACCGTGCCGAAGCTGTAGAACTGCTCCGCCCCGGGGGGCCAGAGAACGAGCGTGTTGGCCTCGACCGATGGCTCAACCTCCCCGCGCCGCAGCCGCGCGGGACGGTGGAAGAACATGATCAGCCAGTCACCCGTGCCGATTGGCCGATGAACGTCGGCGTTGAACATCGGCTCGCGGATACCGATGCCGCGGACATTCAACACCGCCCCGGCATCGAGCTCGTTGCCGAACCATTGCCGCTTCCAGCCCGGGTCGTCCCCCTGCGGCAGCGTCCGCCACATGACGAACCCCGGCGGTGTCGCCAGCGACTGCGGCATGATCGCTTTCACCTCCAGAGGGTTCGGCTCGCCCCGTGCCTCGCAAAGCGCTTCGTCGCCCTCCGCCAGCGGCCGCAATCTATCACAAACGCACAGCATCGTATTCCATTGTGCCGCTGAATCCCACGGCTACGATTGGAAAGGTTGCCAAATCCAGGGGGAATCGATGCCGACGCCCTGACGCCGTTGTCGAGCGATGGCCACCCGCGACGCACGAACAATCGTCAGCAACGAGGAGCCGGAACGTTGAGCCGATGGATCGCCAGTTTCTCGCGCCCGCAACTGACCGTGCCGCTCGTGGTTGGACTGATGGTCCTCTGGACCGCGGCGCTGCCCGCGGCGGAGCCCACCGCGGCCGCTGCACCGATCACGCTGGCGTCGCTCCTGGGCGACCTGATCGACGTCGATTCGATCGCCCGCTGGCCCTCCCCCGCGTATTCCTGTCGTCAGGCAAGCAGTTACGACCGGGCGAAGATCGCCCCCGACAAGCCGGGATGGTTCGCCAACAACGACAACACCAACTTCCTCCGAACCGATTCGATCGACGGCCGCACCGAGCAGGTGATGCTCGACGAGCCAGGCCCTGGCACGCTCGTCCGCTTCTGGCTCACCGCCGGGGGTGAGAAGAATGGGGTGTTGCGGATCTATCTCGACGGCGCCACCGAGCCATCCCTCACGTTCCGGGCCTTCGATCTCATGCAAGGGGATCTCGATCTCCCCCCGCCCCTCCTCCAGCCCCATCCCGGCTACTCGCCGACCGGCGGGGGCAACAACCTCTGGCTCCCGATCCCCTACGCCAAACATTGCAAGGTGACCTGGGAAGAGCGGAGCGCCGGGCAGCGCTACTACCAGATCAACTACCGCACCTACCCTCCCACCACCTCCGTCGAGACCTTCACGCGGGCCGCGCTCGATGCCGCGCGGAATCGGCTCGGCGCGGTCCGTCGGCAACTCGAATCGCCACCGGGATTCACGCCGGGCACGATTCGTTCCCTCAACGAGTCGATCCCGCCGGGAGGAAGATTGACGCTCGAACTACCCCCAGGCCCGGCGGCGGTGAGGGGGCTCGAACTGCGTCTCACCCCGGCGCACGAGGCCGACCCGGAACGGGCCCTCCGTTCGGTGATCGTGCGGATGGCGTTCGACGGCGGCGAAACGGTGTGGTGTCCGGCCCCCGACTTTTTCGGGACCGCGATCGGCATCAACGAACTGCGCAGCTTCTTCCGCACCGTCGGCCGCGACGGCACGATGTCATGTCGGTGGCCGATGCCTTACGAGAAGTCCGCCCGCATCGCCCTCGAGAACCTGGGCGACCAGGCCGTTGGCATCACGCTCCACGCCACCGTCTCCCCATGGCGATGGGACGACCGCTCTATGCACTTTCACACCGCATGGCACCAGCAGTCGGGGCTGACGACGCCGCCACCGAGCGACTGGAACTTTCTTCGCCTCACCGGCCGCGGTGTCTATGTCGGCGATTCGCTGGCGCTGTTCAATCCGGTCGCCACCTGGTACGGGGAGGGGGATGAAAAAATCTTCGTCGATGGCGAGGCCTTCCCGTCGCATCTGGGGACCGGTACGGAGGATTACTACGGCTACTCCTATGCCCCGAAGGGAATCATCCAGACCCCTTTCGGCGGGCAGGTGCGAATCGACGAGCCGATGACGCAGGGCTGGAACGTCATGAGCCGCACCCGGCACCTCGACGCCATCCCGTTTCACACGTCGCTCGACTTCGATCTCGAACTGATCGCCTGGAAGCCGACGGAGTTGACCTCCGCAGCGACGACCCACTGGTATGCCTTCCCGGGCGTGACCACCAACCGTGCTCCACTCCCCGATCAGGCCGTGCTACCGATCCCCACGCTCGCCGGGGCGAAGGCAGCGGCGCTGGCGAAGATCCGTCGCAAGCCGGGGGCCCGGGAGTGCGAATCGCTCGATGTCGTCGCCTCCTCGGGGGACTTTCGTGTCTTTGCCCAGGAGATGAGCCCTTGGGACGCCACGCACTGGAGCGGCGGCGAACATCTCACGGTCATGGCCCGACAGGAGGGCGACTTCGTCGAACTCGCCGTACCGGCCGACGACGACAAGCCACGGAGGCTTCTCCTCGATCTCACGAAGGCCCCCGACTTCGGAACGCTCGCCTTCGCGGTCAACGGCGTCGCGAGCGCTGCAACGTTCGACGCGTGGGCCGTGGAGGTCGAGCCCGGTGGTACCATCGAACTCGGCACGTTCTCCCCACGCGACGGCCGTTTTCTGGTTCGCGCCGAGGTGACCGGCGCCAATCCGAGATCAGCCGGCGCCCGGTTCTTCTTCGGCCTCGATTGCCTCGTCATCGAACCGGCTCCGTAGCCAGCAGACCCCCTGGGGCATCGCTCCCACTCCCGCATCGCTCCTCCTCACGACGGATCCTTCGCCATGCCTTCCTTCCGGCCGTTCGTCCCTTGGCTCGTCGGCGCCGGCTTTCTTCTCGCTCCCACCCAAGTGCCGGCGGCCGACCCGCCGCGGGCTGACCTCGTGATCGCCGACTTCGACGGCGAGTCCTACGGCACATGGACCGTCGAGGGATCGGCGTTTGGAACGGCGCCGGCGCGCGGGGCGCTTCCGGGGCAGATGGCCGTCGACGGCTTTCTGGGAAAGGGGCTCGTCAATTCGTTCCTCGGCGGCGACGACAGCACCGGCACGCTCACCTCGCCGCCGTTTCGGATCGAGCGGCCCTTCATCAGCTTTCTCATCGGCGGTGGCAACAATCCCGACAAGCTCGCCCTCGAGCTCCTCGTCGACGGGAAGCCGGTCCGCGGCACCACCGGCGGAAACGATCGGCCAGGGGGGAGCGAGACGCTCCTCCGCGAGTCGTGGGATGTGGCGGAGTTCGCCGGGAAGACCGCCACGCTGCGGGTGATCGATGCCGCGACGGGGGGCTGGGGGCATCTCAACGTCGACCAGATCGTCCAGACCGACATCAGACCGAAAGGGATGCTCAAAGATGCCCGCCGCGAGCTCGTCGCCGAGACTCGCTTCCTCCAGATCCCGATCAAGAACGGCGCCGCGAAGCGGCTCGTGACGCTCCTGGTCGATGGCGAGGTGGTGGTGAGAAACGACATCGAGCTTGCCGACGGCGCGGCCGACTGGTGGGCCCCGATGGAGATCTCGGCCTGGAAGGGGAAAAACCTCGCCCTCGTCGTCGACAAGCTCCCCGAGGATTCTGCCGCGCTTGCCGCCATCCAGGCGACCGACACGTTCCTCGGGCCAGGCTCGCCCGATCCCCTCTACGCCGAGGCGCTTCGCGGACAGCTTCACTTCTCCCCGCGCCGCGGCTGGAACAACGACCCCAACGGCCTCGTGTTCTTTGCAGGGCACTATCACCTTTTCTTCCAGCACAATCCCTACGGCTGGGGCTGGGGCAACATGCACTGGGGGCATGCGGTGAGCCGGGATCTCGTCCACTGGGAAGAACTCGGCGAGACCCTCGCGCCCGACGCAACGGGGCCGATGTTCAGCGGCAGCGCCGTTGTCGACTGGAAGAACACGAGTGGCTTCGGCACGGAGGGCAAGCCGGCGCTCGTCCTCCTCTACACCGCCGCCGGCAATCCGGCCGTGCAGTCCCTCGCCCACAGCACCGACGGCCGCACGTTCACGAAGTTCGAGGGCAATCCGGTCATCGGCCAATTCACCCCCGGCAACCGCGACCCGAAGGTCTTTTGGCACGAGCCGACGCGGCAGTGGGTGATGACGCTCTATGTGGAGGAGAAGGGGGTCCACACGATCCGCTTTCTCACCTCCCCCGATCTCAAGACGTGGACGAGCCGGAGCACGACGGAGGGGTTTTATGAGTGCCCCGACTTCTTCGAGCTTCCCATCGACGGCGATGCTGCGAACAGGAAATGGGTGCTCCTCGGGGCGAGCAGCGAATACCAAGTGGGGTCGTTCGACGGGAAGGCGTTCACGCCCGAGTCGCCAAAGCTGCCGGGGCACCGCGGCCGGGGCTTCTATGCAGCGCAGTCGTTCAGCGACATCCCGGCAAGCGATGGCCGGCGGATCCTCGTCGGCTGGTTCCAGACCGAGACCCGCGGCATGCCCTTCAACCAGTCGATGTCCGTTCCGCTCGAACTGCGGCTCGTCTCGACGGCCGCAGGCCCGCGGATGACGTTCACGCCGATCGAGGAACTGAAATCCCTCCGCATCGCTTCACAGCGGATCGCACTCGAGGTCCTCGAGCCTGCCGATCCCAATCCCCTCGCCGACGTCGCGGCGGAGCTGATGGAGATCCGGGCCGAGTTCGAGCCCGAGAGCGGCTGCGACGTGGCCTTCCGCGTCCGCGGCGTCGAGGTGGTCTGGGAGTCGAAGACGGAGGAAATCGTCGTCAACGGTCATCGGGCCCCGGCACCGCTTCGCGACGGCCGCCAACAGATTGTCCTCCTCGCCGACCGCACGGGGCTCGAGGTCTTTGCCAGTGACGGCCTGACCTACGTCCCGATGCCGGTGAATCTCCCGGCCGATGACCGCAGCGCGAGCGTCAGGTCGATCGGTGGCCCGGCACGTTTTCACTCCCTCGAGATCCACACACTGGGGTCGGCCTGGACGTCGCCCACAAACAGCCCTTCACCGTAGGCAGCCATGGTGTCACTCCTTGAAGACAGGCATCGTACGATGCCTTCGGCCACCGGCAGGGCGTTGATCGGCATTCTCGGGGGCGTGGCGCTCGGCGTGCTCTTGGCCGCGCCGCTCACATCCGCCCAGGAAGCCGGCCCGGGATGCCTGCGGAAGCTGTGGTTCGTGTTTGCCGAGAAGGATCTCGATGACCTCGAGATCGAGATCACCGTCGACGGGGCGGAAACGCCCCAGGTGCGGATGCCGTTGCGCTCGTTCTTCGGGACGCTCATCGGTTTCGAGGATTACCACATCGAAAGCGCCGGCATCGTCACCTTCCCCAACGTCACGGTGACCAACGACCCACTCATTCCCGCCAAGGCATCCCCCGGTTGGAATTGCCTTCTCCCGATTCCCTTCGCCACCCGGTGCGTGATCCGGCTGCACGGCATGTCGCCCAAGCATGGCGCGGCCATGGTCGATTGGCAGCAGTACGCCGCAGACGTCGACCTGACTCCGCTGCGCTTCCATGCCCAGCGACATCTCGCCGAGCCGGCGTCGCCGACGGAGCCGTTTCCGATCCTCGAGACGGAGGGGGTCGGGTTTCTCGCCGGCTATGTCATGGGGTATCGCCAGAAGGATCACGGCGACATGGTGTTTCACAACAGCGGCACGCGGATGCTGATCGATGGCGAGACCGATCCCCACGTGATCTGCGGCGCCAACGTCGAGGACGACTTCGGCTTCTCCTGGGGATTCAACCAGTATCAGACGCCGTGGGCGGGATGCCCCTACCGCGACAACCGGGGCCGCAACGACCAGGACGGCGTCTTCTACCGCTTCTTCGGGCCCGACCCGGTCCTGTTTCGATCGTCGTTGCTGTTCACCTCGAATGCCCGGGCTGACGACTACGAGGCGGTGTCGTATTACTACAAAGTCCCGCAGTCAAAAGCTCCGCTCGTCGATTCGCCCGCCGACTGGGTGGCCGTGGGGCTGATCCCGGACGGCGCCGATTTTGATGCCTTCCGCCAACCAGCCGACGACGTCGTCCGGCAACTCTCGCAGCCCGCCCTCCCCGCCAGCATCACGATCGGTGCCGCCGACTTCCCCCTTCACACGCTCAAGAGCGAGCATGGCTGGCTGCGGCTGGAACATGTCAGCCAGCATCGCCCGGCCTACCCACCGACAGACCACTCAATCTACGCGAGGACGACACTCTCGAGCGCCACCGAACGCCGGGCCATGCTCCGGCTGGCCTTCGACGACTGGGCCACCGTCTGGCTCAACGGCACGAAGCTCGCCACGCTCGATCATTCGGCTGGTTTCGAGACGGCGAGGCTCCCCATCAGGCTGAATCAGGGGGAGAATCAACTCGTGATCAAGACGAACAATCGACAAAACTCCGACCGGTTGATCTGGGTCATCCACGCGGCG
>CAJBCV010000565.1 GCA_903951635.1 uncultured Planctomycetaceae bacterium | reverse complement strand
GGGCCTCCTCGTAGGTCTCGTGGGCCTGCTCCACCTCGGCGAACGACTCGCCCCGGTTTTCGGCGAGGAAGCGGGCCTGGCCACGCGTGCCATGCCGCTCGACGAGCTCCTCGAGCATCGTCTTTCGCGTCACGACCACGATCTTCGTGAAACGCTCTCCCGCTCCCATCGCCCGTCTCCCCGAGGCCCTTGGGGGCGGTGTCAGTGTCCGCCGGCCCGGCCGGAGGCATGCTCCGCGCCGGAGGCCTTGTCATTGAGAAGGCTTGCAAGCAAGTCGCTGGTGATCGTCAGGTTGCCGATGCTGCCGGCATTGTCGGCCAGCTCGCGCATCGCGTGAGCGAGGAGGAGCTTCGATTCGAGCCCCGCATAGACGGCGAGCTTCTTTCGCTCGGCGTCGGCGTCGGCGTCAGCCTGGATCGCCCGGGCCGCCGCGGCGTTCTCCGCCTCGCGGAGGCTGTTGGCACCGACGAGCTCGATCATACCCTTCCGCTGCTCCTCGAGCGCCTTGTCGGAGGCGAGCTCCTTCTCGCGGATGCTCCGCTCCTCGTCGATCGTCGCGGCCCGCCGGGCGTAAACGGCGATGTCGGCGCGGCGGAGGAGCGATTCACGAAGCTCGGCCTCAAGGGCCTTGGCGACTTCGGGCGTGGGGCGGACGGAGAGAAACTCCACCGAAAGAATCTCGACCCCCATCTCCTCGAGCATTCCCCCTGTTCCGAGCACGCCGCTGACCGCCGCGGCGAGCACCGGCGCGTCGCCGAGGGCCTTCTCGAGGGGGCGGGTACCGATCTCGCCGCGGGTCGCCACCTGGACGAGGTTCGCCACCCGGCGGCCGACCTTCTCGCGGTCGTCGGAGAGGGGCGCCTGGGTGAGCGGGTCGACGCTGAAGTTGAACAGCTGGGCGGCCCGCTTCGGCTCGCTGATCCTAAAAGTAGCCTGCCCCTGGATCGTGACCTGCTGGTGGTCGGCCGAGAGCTCGTTGAACACGAAGCTCACGTCCTGGCTCTGCGTCGGCACCGCCACCACCTGCGTGTTGTAGCGCCAGTAGTAGAAGGCCTTCGCCTGCCCTTCACCGCGCAGCTGCCCGCCGGAATAGCGGATGATGTAGTCGGTCGGTTGGCCCTTGAAGTAGGGAAACCACATGGTCGGCGCCTCCGGGGAAAGGACCTTGTCATTCTGCTTCCGCCGGATCTTGAGTCAATCTGGTGGTCGGCCAGAGCGCCGAGCGGCCGGCCGGGGGGACGGCCGCGCGAGGCGGTCGCCGAGGAGGAGCGTGGCGATGAAGCCGATCGCAGCCCCGGAGAGGTGGCCTGTGAAGCTCAGCTGCGGCACGAGGGTGTCGATCGCCATCTGGCCGATCACCGCCCCGGCCATCGCCAAGCCGCGGTTGCGGGCGGCGACGGCTCCCTCGTTGAGCCAGCCGCGGAGCATCATCGCGGCGGAGGCACCGATGAGCCCCATCACGGCGCCAGAGGCCCCGACGACGATCAGACGCTCCCCGGTGATCCAACTCCGGGCCGCGACGGTGGCCATCGATCCGATCCCGGCGAGCAAATAGACGACGAGAGTACGGCCCCGTCCGAGGCCGGCTTCGGCCTGCGGCCCGAGGATGGCAAGTGCCCCGAGGTTCATGATCAGG
>CAJBCV010000564.1 GCA_903951635.1 uncultured Planctomycetaceae bacterium | reverse complement strand
CGAAAGCTTGCCGTCCGACTCGGGCTCGAGCGGCAATTCGACCGGGCTTTTCCCGTAGGGGCCTCCGGCGGCCTGACGAGGACCGGCCCCGCTCCGCGAATCGTCCTATTGAAAAAAGACGGCACCACCGTCGACGGCAAGAGCGGGGCCCTCGACCGCGAGACTTCCCAGGCGGTGAAGACGGTGCAGGAGATGTTTCTCAAGGCGGTCGATCTCCGAGCCACCGACATCCATTGCGAGCCGAAGAACAACGACGAGTACGTCGTCCGCTGCCGCATCGACGGCATCCTCCAGAACATCGCGGCCTTTCCCGCTGAGGAGGGGAAAGCGGTCCTCTCGGCGATGAAGGTGCTCGGCGACATGGACATCGCCGAGAAGCGGCGCCCCCAGGACGGCACGTTTACCGTCCTCATGGAGGACCGGCGCTTCGACGTCCGCGCCGCCTCGGCCCCGACGAACTTCGGCGAGAAGATGGCGCTGCGGCTCCTCGACGCCGATGGCGGGATCGTGAAGGGGGGGCTCGGCTCGATCGGCATGAAGGATGCGGTCGTCGCCCAGCTCCGCGAGATCATCCAGCAGCCGCACGGCATGCTCATCGTCTGTGGGCCGACCGGGTCGGGGAAGACGACGACGCTCTATTCCGCCCTCTCCGAGATCGACGTCAACTCCAAGAACATCATCACGATCGAGGACCCGATCGAATATCGGCTCGAGGGGATCTCCCAGACCGCGGTCAACGTCGCCGCCGAGTTGACCTTCGCCAAGATCCTCCGCTCGACGCTCCGGCAGGATCCCGACGTGATCCTCGTCGGTGAGATCCGCGACAAGGAGACGGCCGAGATCGCCATGCAGGCGGCGATGACGGGCCACTTCGTGTTCACGACGCTCCACGCCAACGACGCCCCCACCACGATCACCCGGCTCCTCGACATCGGTGTCGAGGCGACACTCATCCAGTCGGCCGTTTCGGCGGTCCTCGCCCAGCGGCTCGTCCGCGTCCTCTGCCCGAAGTGCAAGCAGGCCGTCCAACTCTCCGACGAACTCAAGCAGAAATGGGGGATCGCGGTCGCGAAGGACGTGACGGTCTACCAGGAGAAGGGGTGTCCGGCGTGCCATGGCACCGGCTTCCGCGGGCGCACCGGCCTCCACGAACTGATGATCTTCGACAACTCGGTCCGCGAGCTCCTCGTCGGCCGCCCCTCGATGCAGACGATCCGGCAGGCGGCTCGCAAGGGGGGCATGAAGACGCTCCTCGAGTCGGGCATCGGCAAGGTGCTCGCCGGGATCACGAGCGTCAACGAGATGCAGCGGGTGGCAAAGTGACGGGAATACCGATGCTGTTCGCCGATTCGATCCTCCAGCAGTCCGCAGGGCCGATCGCCATCCTGATCGTCGCCCTCCTTGCCTGGCTCGGCTCGCGCAACGGTCTGTTCTTGGCCACCGTCTGGGGCCTTCAGGCCCTTGCGTCGGTCGTGGCCGCGTTCGCGATCACCGACCATGTCGACGGGCTGCTTATGTGGGCCGGAATGACCAACGAGTTCGCGATGATATGGCGGCAGACGATCGCCTTCGTGACGAGCGTGGCGCTCGTGGCGATCGTCATCCGGTTGGCGGTCGGGGGGGCGATCCAGGAAGGGGCGACGAACTATCCACCGCTGGTTGATCTGGCGGGCGGGGGCGTCGTCGGCGCTCTGGCCGGGCTCGTCGTCGCCGGCACGCTCCAGGTGATCCTCGCCATGGCCCCCCTCCCCGAGTCGATGGCCTTCGACCACACCAAGCTCGGCTGGGATCTCGGCCAGGGGATCATCGATCTCGTCGGCCACTGCGCTCCGTCGATGTCGAGTGAGGAACGCGGGATCATGATGGACGGGGAGCCGGGCTTCCGGCCGGAGAAGGAGGATCCCGCCAAGGCCGCGCCGCCGCCGGCTCCGGTCGATCCGTCGCAGCCGGTGCTCGAGAAGATCGAACTGCCGCAGTGGAGCGAGCTGTACGCCGACGTCAACTGGAATCAGCAGTGGGACGAGGGGGAGAAGTACCTCGACGCCGACGACAACGGCGCCTTCACCTGGTGCCTGCGGAGCAATGACGTCAACACGAACAAGACCCGTGACATCGGGCTCCGCGAGCGGTATGCCCTCGGGCCCTGGGTGACGGTGCGGGCGGTTACGAAGATGGATGTGCAGCGGCTGCAGCGCAACGGGAAGCTCGGACCGGTGGAAGGCCTTCCTTATCCTCCGCCGGGTGGTCTTGGGCCGGGGGTGACGCCCCCCGCAGCGCGTCCCACCGTGACCGACCCCGCCGCCGGCGTCCCCGGACAGCCGATCCCGGGCGTCGTTCCTCCGGGGACTCCGGCCTTTCCTCCGCAGCCGCCCGTTGCCCCGGGGGGAACGCCTCCAACGCAGCCAGTGCCATCCCCGCAGCCAGGACAGCCGTTTCCGTCCGTTCCCCAGCCGGCCGGGCAGGGAACCCTCCCCGGCGTCCCGAAGCAGCCCGGCCAGCCCGCGGCGCTGACGCCCACGGCGCCCCAGCAACCCGGGGTACCGCAGCCTCAGCCAGGCGTGCCCCAGCAACCTGGCGTGCCGGCTGGTCAGGCGCCGGGCCCCACGCCTGAGTCGACGACGCCTCCCCCTCCGACTCCTCCGGCCGAGGTGCCGGGGCGTGCCAATGAGGCACCGAAGCCGCCGCCCGGTCCTGCCAATCCCTTCAAGCCGGCACCGAAGAAATAGGGCGATCGGCCCTCGCCCCCACGAGCGGAGGGCACCCCGGGCCTCGACGGCCTGTAATACTGGGGGGTCCTATGGCCCAGCGGTGCGGCGGCGACAGCCGCGTCGTTTGACCGTCGTGACGCTCCGGCAACCAGCAGCCTGCAAGCCCGGCGGGCGGGAAAGCCGGGGAGCAAGGTGATCTCGCTGTGCCAGGTTCTCCGTTGACGCTTCCGCTCATCACCGTCGTCATTCCCACCTACGCCCGGCCGAGTCAACTCGCCGCCTGCCTGATGGCTCTGGCGGCGCAGCGCTGCCAGGCGCCCTTTGAGGTGGTGGTCGTCGATGATGGCAGCCCTCAGCCGCTCGACTCGGTCGCCGAGGCGTTTCAAGGCCGGCTCGACCTCCGCCTCGAGCGACAGCTCAATGCCGGGCCCGGGCGGGCCCGCAACCGCGGTGTCGCCGTCGCCCGCGGGCGACTGATCGCCTTCACCGACGACGACTGCCTCCCCGAGCCCGACTGGCTCGGAGCCCTCCTCCGCCGCGAGGCCCTCACCCCCGGGGCGATGATCGGGGGCACGACGATCAACGGGCTCGACAAGGAGCTGTTCGCCAGCGCCAGTCAACTGATCGTCGATCTCGTCTACGACCACTTCAACGCCGATCCCTCCCGGGCGACGTTCCTGACCAGCAACAACGTGCTCTGCCCACGCGAGCGCTTCGAGGCGCTCGGTGGCTTCGACGTCACCTTCCCCCGCGCCGGAGCCGAAGACCGCGACTTCTGCGACCGCTGGCGGGCGGCCGGCTGGCCGCTCGTCTGGGAGCCTGAGGCGCGGGTCGAGCACCGCCACGCGCAGACGCTGCGGAAGTTCGTCGACCTCCACTACCGGTACGGACGCGGCGCCTACCTCCACCATCGCCGCCGAGTCGAGCGAGGCTCCAAGGGCATCGTCCACGACATCGGCTTCCACGTCTCGATCTTGCCGCGGCTGCGGAGGCTGCGCGGTGATCCACGCGTCGCCGGGCGGACCCTCGCGATCCTCGCGGCCCTCGGGATCTGGCAGGGGGCGAACGTGGTCGGATTCGCCCGGGAAGCGCTGCTGGGATCGCGGCGGCCGCCGGCCGCTCCGTGATTCGGGCGGATTCGGGCGGATTCGGGCGGGCTCAGGTCGAGGCGAGCACCTCGGCCAGATGGATCGTGCGGGCTCTTTTCCCCTGGCGGCCGAGCCAGCCGTCGATCTGGAGCTGGCAGCTCGGATCGCTCGACACGATCCAATCGCACTCCGTCCGGGCCAGTGACCCCGCCTTCACCTCCGCCATCGCCGTGGAGATCATCGGGAACTTCACGCTGAAAAGCCCGCCGAAGCCACAGCAGCTCTCCGGCTCGTCGCACTCGATCAGTTCGAGTCCCGCGACGGCCCCGAGGAGCTTCCGCGGCGCCGCTTTGATCCTCAGCTCGCGGAGGCCATGGCAGCCGTCGTGGTAGGACACGCGGTGGGGGAAGCGGGCGCCGACATCGGTGACACCGAGGCGGTCGACGAGAAACTCGCCGAACTCGAACGTCCGCGAGGCGAGATCGAGGGCTCGCTGCTCGTGCGGCGTGCCGGCGAGGAGTTCCGGGTAGAAGACGCGCATCATCGCCACGCAGGAGCCGCTCGGGCCGACGACGGCGCCGGCCCCCTCGAAGACGTCGAGGGCGCGGATGGCCACCGTGCGGGCCTCGTCCCAATAGCCGGAGTTGAAGCTCGGCTGGCCGCAGCAGGTCTGGGCGGGGCGGAAGTTGACGGTATGGCCGAGGCGCTCGAGGACCGTGGCCACGGACATCCCCACCCGCGGGTTCATCTGATCGACGAAGCAGGGGATGAAGAGATCGACGTCCATCACTTCTTCTTGTTCTTGCGTTCGATTGCCCGGACCATCGCGGCCCCCATGTCGGCGGGGCTGGCAGCGACCTCGATGCCCGCACTTTCAAGGGCGGCGAGCTTCGCCTCGGCCGTGCCCTTGCCGCCGGAGATGATCGCACCGGCGTGGCCCATCCGCTTGCCCGGCGGAGCGGTCTGTCCGGCGATGAAAGCGGCCACCGGTTTCGTGACATGATGCTTCACGAACTCCGCAGCCTCCTCCTCGGCCGAACCGCCGATCTCCCCCATCATGAGGATCGAGTGGGTGTCGGGATCGGCCTCGAAGAGGGCGAGGATGTCGATGAAGCTCGAGCCGACGAGCGGATCGCCGCCGAGCCCGACGCAGCTGCTCTGGCCGTGGCCGAGTTGGGTGAGCTGCCAAACAGCCTCGTAGGTGAGGGTGCCGGAGCGGCTCATCACGCCGACGTGACCCGGGGTGTGGATGTAGCCGGGCATGATGCCGATCTTGCACTGGCCCGGGGTGATCACGCCGGGGCAGTTGGGGCCGATCAGCCGGCTCTTCGACGCCCGCACCACCGGCATGACCCGCGCCATGTCGATCACCGGGATTCCCTCGGTGATCGCGATCACCAGCGGCATCTCCGCCCCGACCGCCTCGAGGATCGCGTCGGCGGCGAAGGCCGGCGGGACAAAGATCATCGTCGCGTTGGCGCCGGTGGCGGCGACCGCTTCGGCGACGGTGTCGAAGACAGGCAGGTCGGCGACTGTTTCCCCTCCCTTGCCGGGCGTCACGCCGCCCACCATCCGTGTCCCGTACTCGAGGCAACCGCGGGTGTGGAACTCCCCCACCTTGCCGGTGATGCCCTGACAGATGACGCGGGTGTCACGGTTGACGAGGATGCTCATAGTGCAGTGATGGCCGGGAGGCGCTCGGGGGAGGAGTGGGATTTCAGCGTGGAAAGGAGGGACGAGGGAGAGGGTTTCGGGCGATCAAGCCTTGAGTCCCTTGGACGCGGCGACGACCTTCTTGGCGGCGTCGGTGAGGCCGTCGGCGGTGATGATCGTCGTGCCGCTGTTGGCAAGGATCTTCTTCCCTTCCTCGACTTCCGTTCCCTCGAGGCGGACAACGAGGGGGACGGTGAAGCCGACGGTCTTCGAGGCTTCGATGAGGGCGTTGGCAATCGTCGTGCAACGCATGATGCCACCGAAGATGTTGACGAGGATCGCCTTGACGTTCTTGTCGGAGAGGATGATCCGGAACGCCTCGGTGACCTGCTTGACGTCGGCGCCACCGCCGACATCGAGGAAGTTGGCCGGCTCGCCGCCGTGGTATTTGACGAGGTCCATCGTGCTCATGGCGAGGCCGGCGCCGTTGACGAGGCAACCGATCGTGCCGTTGAGCTTCACGTAGGAGAGCCCGGCTGCGGCGGCCCGCGTCTCGGCCGGCTCTTCCTCGCTCTCGTCGCGGAGGGCGGCGACGTCTTTGTGACGGAACAGCGCGTTGTCGTCGAAGGTCATCTTCGCATCAAGGGCGACCATCCCGCCGTCCTTCGTGAGGACGAGGGGATTGATTTCGAGGAGCGAGGCATCGAGGTTCACGAACGCCTTCGTGAGCGCCTTGAAGAATTGCTCGGCGGCCCGCCAGCTCGCCGCCGGGAGGCCGAGGCGGGCCGAGAGGAGGCGGGTTTGCCAGGCGGAGAGGCCGCGGTCGGGATCGAACGGCTCGGTGATGATCAGCTCCGGCGTCTTGTGCGCCACTTCCTCGATGTCCATGCCGCCGGCGGTGCTGGCGATGAGGACCGGCGACCCGGCCTGACGGTCGACGAGGATCGCGCAGTACAGCTCCCGTTCGATGGCGCAGCCGCTCTCCACGAACACCTGGCGGACGACCTGCCCTTCGGGGCCGGTCTGGATCGTGACGAGGGTCTGATCGAGGAGGCCCGTGGCGATCCGTGCCGCGTCGGCGGCGGTCTTGGCCAATTCGACACCGCGCTGCGTCGATCCCTTCACCATCCCCTTGCCACGGCCGCCGGCATGGATCTGGGCCTTCACCGCGCAGATCGGCGTGCCGAGGGCGGTGAACGCCGCCGCCGCTTCCTCGGGCGTGCGGGCCACTTTGCCCGCGAGCACCGGCACGCCGGCAGCCCGGAGGAGTTCCTTGGCCTGGTATTCATGGATCTTCATGCCGGTCTTCCTGTCGCAAGGGGGCCGGGGGCGGTCGCTGCCCGGCGAGCCGACACTATCGCACACGCCGCCGGTCTTTCCAATCGACCGCCGTTCCCGCCACGGCTGTGGTGTTTTCGCCGCGGCCGGGTCAGGCAGGCCCCTGCGCGGTCCGGGCCAGATGGCGTTCCACGAGGCCTGGGTCGAAGCCTGCCGCCGCCCCCCGGATCGCCGCGCGGATCGCCTCCGGCGCGAGCCGGTAGTGATTGACCCGGAGGAGCGACACCTTGGCGTAGGGCACCCCGGCGGCGAGGAGCCGGCGGGGGAAGAGCTCCGCAGGGTTGTGGAACGGTCGGCGGATTTTCCTCAGGAGCCGCCAAGCTCGAAAAGGCCTCCGCACGGAGAGATCGGCCGCGAGGTCGCGCCATCCAGGCGGAGGCTCCCGGCCGGCGTCGTAGAGGGCGGCGATCCGGAAGCCGGCGGCCATGACCTGCTCCGACAGCCCGACCTCGTAGCGGCTGATGACGTCGTCCTTCGTCGGCTGGGGAACGACGTCGCTCCAAAAGTCGTGCCAGCACGACGACGCGAGCAGAGCGCGGCGGGCAGCGAGGAACCAGGATTGGAGGTGGGGCCGTGGCAGTCCGCCGCCGTGGCGGGGGGGCTGCCTCGAGATCACCATCCCCCACAGATCGGCGCCGGCGACGCGTCGATCGGTGAACATCGGCGCTGGATCGAACAGCGGCCCATAGACGCTGTCGTTGACACACACCACCTCGTCGAAGCCCGGCGCGTCGTAGCCTCCGGACGGGGAGAGCGTGCGGAGGCCGGCCTGCCAACTGCCGAAGTCGTAGCCGACGTTCTCGCGCGGCAGGAACGCGTCGACGGTGTCTGCGAGGGCATCGGGGAGCCGGCCCACCGACGTCGACACGAGCACGAGCCTCTCGGCGAGCGCCCGGTACGCGCGGAGGGCATGGACGACATGCGGATCGACGATGCCGTCGGGATCGTGGTGCGCGAGGATGATCGCACGGCGCATGGCGGCAGCCTGAACGCAGGGGGCGGTGGGCGCTTGTGGGCTGGCCCGCGAATCAGGCTGCCCGTCGGCGGGCCGTCCGCAGTCGATCCTGCAGCCGGCCGACGCGGCGGAGGGGGGCGCTGCGATCCCCGCCGCCAGGGAGAAGGCGGAGCATCTCCGGGAGATGATTGAGCGTCCGACCGGCGGCATCGAGGTCGCCCCGTGCCAACTGCTTCTCCACCGTCCGCAGGGCCGAGCCGGCATACCAGCGGGCGCTCCGCTCCCTGACCCGTTCCCGATCGAGCGCTGGAAGGAGGCTGGCGTTGAGTTCGATCGCCTGAAGGAGGTCGGGCCACACCGCCCCGCTGGTGAGGAGGCGATGGGATTCGTTGCCCCTGTGCCGACGATAAACGGCAAGGACGCGCGGGTCGTACCACACCGGCGCGGCGGCGGCGATCCGCACCCACATCTCCCAGTCGAGCGCGTG
>CAJBCV010000563.1 GCA_903951635.1 uncultured Planctomycetaceae bacterium | reverse complement strand
GCCGGGACGGGCCTCGACGGGCGTCGGCCGGTGTGCTCGGTCGCCCCATGGATGTTGGCGATGAGGGGATCGAGTTCCTTCTCGAACTGAAGATAGTCGTGGGGGCAGCCGAGGCGCCCCTGGTTGCGGAACTCGAAGAATGTGATCCCGCACATGTCGCAGCAGCGTTTGTCGAGGACGGCGAGATCCTCGGCGGTCTGTCCGACGCCGAGCGGCCCCACAAGCGCCCCGCCTTTGGATCCCTTCCCCTCGCCAGCCCCGGGCTCACCCGGATCGCCACCGTCGCCCCCCTCGGATTGATTGAGGTAGACGCGGGCATGTTCCTCGCAGAGATGGACCTCGCGGACATTGCCCGTCTCGAGTTCCGTGATGTGGAACACCGCCGGGTTGTCGCACTGCTGGCACTTCATGGCATCCCCGCACGTTCGGCTTGTCCACTCCCGGGCACACACCGTGCCGGCGAGGAACGTTGAATCATATCCGTTCCCTTCCCGCAACGTCGCCCCATGAGCGGGCTTCGGACACAAATCCCTCCTCCCACGCGCCATCGGCCGTGGACAGGCCTCTGCGCCCGGCGGGGTGGAGGTTGGGGGAGTGTCCGGGTAGTCTGTGGCGATTCCCCGCAGCGCCACCGCCCGACACTGCCGCTCCATGTCGCCTGCACCGTCCCTCCCGGACTCCTGCCTCCCCGATCCGGCCCGATTTCGGGCCCTGGCGGCCGACCATCGCCTCGTCCCCGTGTGGCGTCGTCTGTTCGCCGATGGCCTGACGCCCCTTTCGGCCTTCGCCCGCCTCGATGCCGGCCCCTGCGGTTGCCTTTTCGAGAGCGTCGTCGGCGGCGAAAAGGTGGGTCGCTACAGCTTCCTCGGCGCCGATCCGTTCCTCCTCCTCGAGGCCCGCGGGCGTCGGGTCACCGTCAGCGGTAGTGGCCTTCCCGACGGCGGGGAATCGCTCGAGACCGACGATCCCTTCGCCGAACTCGAGCGTCGTATGGCGCCCTACCGCCCGGCGCACGTCCCCGAACTTCCCCCGTTCACCAGCGGCGTCATCGGTTACGCCGCCTACGACGCGGTTCGCTACGTCGAGAATCTTCCCGACGCCCCCGCCGACGACCGTGGCCTCCCCGATCTGAGCTTCGCCTTCTACGACCGGCTCGTGGTTTTCGACAACGTCACGAAATCGCTCGACGTTGTCGTCCTCGCCGACGTCGGCGACGGCTCCCCTCGGGCGCTCGAGCGCGGGCGGGCCGAGGCGAGCCGGCGGATCGACGCCACGATCCAGACGCTCTTCGCGGCGGCCGACTGGCCCTCCGCCGCCGACATCGGCCCCCGCCACGAGCCCCGGTGCCTCAGCGACGGCACGGCGACTTCTACCTTCAGCCGGGAGGGATTCCTCGCCGCCGTCGACAAGGCGATCGAGTACATCCGTTCTGGCGACGTCTTCCAGGTGGTCCTCAGCCGACGCCTCGACATCCCCTTCGAGCACCCGCCGATCGAGCTCTACCGGACGCTGCGGGTGGTGAACCCGAGTCCGTTCATGTTCTTCCTCCGCACCCCCTCCGCAACGCTCGTCGGCAGCTCGCCGGAGATCATGGTGCGCCTCATCGACGGCACGGTGACCGTCCGTCCGCTCGCCGGCACGCGGCCGCGCGGCGCCACCCCGGAGGAAGACCGGGCCCTCGCCGAGGGATTGCTTGCCGATCCGAAGGAGCGGGCCGAGCACGTCATGCTCATCGACCTCGGCCGCAACGACGTCGGCCGTGTCGCCGAGATCGGCTCGGTGAAGCTCTCCGACGTGATGTCGATCGAGCGGTACAGCCATGTCATGCACATCACGAGCAACGTCACCGGGACGCTCCTCGCCGGCAAGACGGCCTTCGACGCCCTCCGCGCCTGTCTCCCGGCCGGCACCGTCTCGGGGGCCCCGAAGATCCGCGCCATGGAGATCATCGACGAACTCGAACCGCGCCGCCGCGGCCCCTACGCCGGCGCCGTCGGCTACATCGACTTCGGCGGCTCGATGGACACCTGCATCGCGCTTCGCACGGTCGTCCTCACCGGCGGCATCGCCTCGGTGCAATCCGGGGCCGGGATCGTCGCCGACAGCGTTCCGGAGAGCGAATACCAAGAGACGCTCAACAAGGCGAAGGGGTTGCTCGTGTCGCTCGAGATGACCGCCGAGCGGCTCGGCCGCGACAAGGTTTCCTGACTTGCCTCCGCCGCCTGCGGTGGCGCCCTCACTCCCCTTCCCATGCTCCACATCGAACGCGCCGTGATCCGCGCGGGGGATGTGGCGGCGATCGCCGGCTGCTCCTTCGATGCCGCTCCCGGCGAGGCATGGGCCCTGATCGGCGCCGGGGGCTGCGGGAAGGGGCTCCTCGTGGCGGCGATCGCCGGCGCGGCGCCGCTCGCCGGCGGGGAGATCGTCGTCAACGGTCGCTCGCAGCGCCGCGAGCCGGCGATGGCCCGGCGGATGTGTGGCTATGTTCCGGCCGCGCTCGAGAGCTGGCCGGCGATCCGGGCCGACGAGTTCCTCGATCTCTTCGCCACCGCCGTCGGTCTCTCCGGCGCCAGGCTCACCGAGGCCCGAACGCGGGCTCTCGAATTGGCCGGCATCCGTGGCGAAGCCCGCCTCGACACGCTTCCCGAGGCGACCACGAAGCGTCTGCTCCTCGGCCGCGCCGTCCTCCACGATCCGGCGATCCTCGCCCTCGATGATCCGTTCCGCGCCCTCGATCCGCGCGGCCGCCACCTCTGCGAGCAGCTCATCGAGGCGGCGGTGCTCGTCGAGCGGACGGTCGTCGCGGCGCTCGACGACGCGATCGTGCCTCCCTGCTTCACCCACGTGGCCCTCCTCGACGAGGGGCGCTTCATCGCCCGTGGGCCGGCCCATCCGGCCACGTTCGCACCGGGGCGAATCTGGACGTGGCGTGTGACGGTGCCCCGCGACGCGGTCGCCGCGCGGGAGTGTCTTGCCGACCGGGTGCCCGAGGCTCATCTCGTCGACGACCACACCGTCGACTGCCGGATCGACCCGGCCCTCTCCCCGCCGGCCGCGCTCGTGACGGCCCTCGTCCGGGCCGGGATCGCCGTCGAATCGGCCGGATTCCACCCTTTTTGGAGCGCCCAGCTGGTTGGGATCGCCCCCTGATCGCCGGGGACTCTGCCGACCCGAGGTAGACTCGGGTCGGTCGTCGGCTGGCATCGGGCCGCCGGGCGATGCAGGGGTTTCTGCCAGCGCCACCGGGGGAGAACACGTGCGACGACTCCAATCGTTCCTCGCGTCGCTCGCCCTCGCCTGGCTGTTGATCGCCGGCCGGCCCGGGGTCGCCGGGGAAGGGGACCAGGCCGCTTCCTTCCGCGACCAGGTCGAGCCGATCCTCGCCCGCCGCTGCCTGAGCTGCCACTCCCATGCCGCCGGCCAGATGGAGGGCAACCTCGCCCTCGACTGGAAGAGCGGCTGGGCGACTGGCGGCGACCGTGGGCCGGCCATCCTCCCCGGCTCCCCCGACGAGAGCCTTCTCATCCAGGCGGTGCGGCATGCCGACGCCGATCTGAAGATGCCCGACGACAAGCTCCCGGACGCCGAGATCGCGATCCTCGAAGCCTGGGTCCGCGATGGCGCCGTCGATCCGCGCGTCGCGGAGCCGGCCGCGACCGCCGCTCCCGGCGACTGGTGGTCGCTCCGCCCGCTCGTCTCCCCGTCGCCGCCGGCCGGCTCCGCCCCGGGTCCCCAAAACCCGATCGATTCCTTCCTCGACGAGCGCCTCGTCAAGGAAGGGCTCGTGCCGGTGCCGGAGGCCGACAGGCGTTCCTTCATCCGCCGGGTCTCGATCGATCTTCACGGCCTCCCGCCGACACCGGAGGAGGCGGCAGCCTTCATCGCCGACACGGCGCCCGGCGCCCACGAGCGACTCGTCGACCGGCTCCTCGCCTCTCCCCGTTTCGGCGAGCGGATGGCCCGGCACTGGTTCGACGCGATCCACTTCGCCGACAGTCACGGCTTCGAGCACGATGTTTTCCGGCCGAATGCGTGGCCCTACCGCGACTGGGTGATCAAGGCCTTCAACGACGACCTCCCCTGGCCGACCTTCGTCCGCGCCCAACTTGCCGCCGACGTCTTTTTCCCCGACGATCCCCCGACGTTTCCCGCCCTCGGCTACCTCGGCGCCGGCACCTACGACCATTCCGCCGCTGCCACGGCGCCGAGGTCGTTTGAGAATCTCGACCGCGACGACATGGTCACGCAGGTGATGTCGAGCCTGGCGAGCACGACGGCCAACTGCGCCCGCTGCCACGCCCACAAGTTCGACCCGGTCTCTCAGGAAGACTACTACGCCCTCCAGGCCGTCTTCGCCGGGATCGGGAAGGGGGAAATCGACTGGGATTCCGACAGCCTCGTCGCCGCCGCCCGGAAGCGCTGGCGCCGGGTGGCACGCGAGGCGCTCTCCGCCCCCGAAACCCTCCTCGACGATCCGGAGAACCCGGCGATCGTCGCCGCCTGGGAGAGCGCGAGCCAAACGCGCGCGGTGTGGACGACGCTCCCACTAGCCACGTTCACCTCGGCGTTTGGCACCGAGCTTGCGAGGCTCGACGACGGCTCGATCCTCTCTGGCGGCACTCCGCCTGAGAAGGAGGTGATCACCGTCACCTTCCGCGGCCCACACGCGCCGATCACGGCCCTTCGCCTCGACCTCCTCACCGACGACTCGCTCCCGATGAAGGGCCCGGGGCGGGCCCACAACGGCAATCTCCATCTCTCGGAGTTCGACGCCCGCGTCTTCCGCGCCGGTGGCGCGCCGGCCGCGGTGAACATCGCCCGCTCGAGTGCCGATTTCAACCAAGAGAGCTGGACGATTGAGCACGCCCTCGATGGCAACCCGGCCACTGCCTGGGGGATCCATCCCGAGGAAGGGAAGCCCCATCATGCGGTGTTCGTGCTCGCCGCGCCGCTGGTCCTCGGCCCCGACGACACGCTCGCGATCTCCCTTCGCCAGATCCACGGCGGTGCTCATGTGATCGGCCGCTTCCGGCTCTCCGCCACCTCAGGCGACCCCGACGCCGCGATCGCCCTCCCTGCTGCTGCCGAGGAAGCCCTCGCCATCCCCGCCGCCACCCGCACCAGAGCCCAGCAGGCATCGATCGCCGCCGCGATCCTGACGCCCCTGGCCCAGGCGGAGCTCACGAAGCTCCCCCCCCCCAACAAGCTCTACGCCGCCGCGACGACCGCCGTCAACGAGCGCGGCACGATCGTCTTCCCGGCCCCGCGCGAGATCCATGTTCTCAAGCGTGGCGACCTCGATCAGCCTCGAGGCCTCGTCGGCCCCGGGGCCCTGTCGGCGATCGTGGGGCTTCCCTCTCGATTCGAGTTTCCCCCCGGCACCCCGGAATCGGCCCGGCGGGCGGCCCTCGCCGACTGGTTCGTCGACGAGCACAATCCGCTCACGTGGCGAAGCATCGCCAATCGGGTCTGGCAGTGGCACTTTGGCCGCGGGCTTTGCGATACCCCCGGCGACTTCGGCCGCATGGGGGGCCTGCCGAGCCATCCCGAACTCCTCGACTGGCTCGCCGCCGAGATCCGTCGCACGGGCTCTCTCAAGGCGATCCATCGCCTCATCTGCACGAGCCTCGCCTACCGCCGCGCCTCTCTCTGCCCGCCGGAGCTGTTTCGCGCCGATCCCGACAATCGACTCCTCGCGCGGATGTCGCCCCACCGGCTCGATGCCGAGAGTTTCTACGACGGCGTGCTCCTCGCCTCCGGTCGCTTGGACGACACCCGCGGCGGCCCGGCGGTGGCGCACTTCTCGCAGCGTCCCGGCGCCCAACTGACGCCGATCCTCGACTACGACGCCTTCGACTGGGATTCCCCCGGCGCCACTCGGCGCAGCATCTACCGGGTGGTGTGGCGCGGCATCCCCGATCCCCTCTTCGACGCCCTCGACTTCCCCGATCTCGGCCTCCTCTCCCCGACGCGCGGCTTTTCCGCCTCCCCGCTCCAGGCGCTGGTCCTCGCCAACAACCGTTTCGTGCTCCACCACGCCCGCCATCTCGCCCGCCGCGCCGAATCAGCCGCCCCCGACCCCGCCGCCGATCCGCTCCAGGCGAAGATCGGTCGGATGGTGCAATGGACCTGGCAGCGCGAGCCGACCTCGGAAGAGACGGCGGAGCTTGCGGCGCTGGCCAGTCGACACGGGCTCGAAGCAGTCGCCCGGGCGCTGTTCAATGGGGATGAGTTTTTGTTTGTCGATTGAGAGACAACGACGGTCTTGGGTTCCTGCCATGTCGCTCCTGCTTCCTTCGCGCCGTGATCTCCTCGCTGCTGCCGGTGGCGGCTTCGGGTCGGTGGCGCTTGCGCATCTCCTCGCAGGGGAGGGGAGGAGAGGAGCCGCCGAGGGCGCGGCGCCCGTCGATCCATCCTGGCCTCTTGGGGGGCTCCATCATCCGGCGAAGGTCCGCCGCGTCATCCAGCTGTTCATGAACGGTGGCGCCAGCCCGATGGACACGTTCGATTTCAAGCCTGCCCTCGAGAAGCACCACGGCGAGGCCCTCGGGCCGAAGGAAAAGCCGGAAGGATTCACAGGCCCGGCGGGCAACGTCTTGAAGAGCCCGTTCCCGTTCGCCCAGCATGGTGAAACGGGGCGGTGGGTGAGCAGCATGTTCCCCAGCCAGGCCGAACGCGTCGATCGGCTGGCGTTCCTGATGGCCATGAAGACGACGACGAATGTCCACGGCCCGGCGAGCTACATGATGAACACCGGGTTCATGCTCCCCGGGTTTCCCTGTCTCGGCGCCTGGGTGTCGTATGGCCTGGGGCGAATCGTCGACGACCTGCCGGAGTTCGTCGTCCTCCCCGATCCGCGTGGGCTTCCCTACAACCAGAAGGGAAACTTCTCCGCCGGCTTCTTGCCCGCTCGCCATCAGGGAACCGTCGTCGATCTCGGCCGCCCCGAGCCGATCCCCGACATTTTCGCCGCGGACGCCTTCCCCTTTGCCCGGGGTGAAGCCGATCGCGACACGCTCGCCGCGATCGGCCGGCTCAACCGCCGCCATGCCGCCGCCCGCCCCCTCGACACGCACCTCGAGGCCCGGATCGCCTCCGGCGAGCTTGCCGCCCGGATGCAGCTCTCGGCGCCGGCCACGTTCGACCTCGCTGGAGAGACCCCGGCAACGATCGCTGCCTATGGCCTGGAGCAGAAGGAGACGGCCGATTTCGGCAAGCGTTGCCTCATGGCCCGGCGGCTGATCGAGCGTGGCACGCGCTTCGTGCAGGTGTGGAGCGGCCCGCAGGGGGCGGTCGACAACTGGGACAACCACGGGAGCATCTCGCGCGAGCTTCCGCCGATGGCCAAGAGCGTCGATCAGCCGATCGGCGCCCTCCTCGATGATCTCCGCGACCGCGGTCTCCTCTCCGACACACTCGTGATCTGGACGACCGAGTTCGGCCGCACCCCTTTCGCCCAAGGGGGCGACGGACGCGACCACAACGGCGGCACGTTCGTCACCTGGCTCGCCGGCGCCGGCGTGAAGGCCGGCGCCACGCACGGCGAGAGCGACGAGCTCGGCTACCAAACCGCTGCCGACACGACCACCGTCCACGATCTCCAGGCAACGATCCTTCATCTCCTCGGCATCGACCACACCCGGCTCACGTTCCGCACCGCCGGCGTCGACCGCCGCCTCACCGACGTCCACGGCCATGTCGTGCGGGAAGTGCTGGCGTGAGGGGCCCACCGTCGAGGCAGCTTCCGTCACCGGATGCCGCTCCACAATCCCGCGGAATTGACTCCGATGCTCCACACCCCTCAAGCCCTCCACAACTCCCCAAGGTAGGCCATGTCCAACAACCCCTACGCCGCCCCTGCCTCGACTGATGACGTTTCTAGCCTGACGGATTCCAGGGGCGATGAACTCGCCGGACGGTTCACGCGATTAGCCGCGGCGATGGTCGATGGGCTCCTCGTCATGGCGATCACCCTCCCGGTCGGCATCGCCACCGGGTTCTACGTTCGTGCCCAGACGCAGCAAGTCGGGCTCCTCGAACAGCTCGCCATGGTCGCGCTGGGGCTGATCGTCATGCTTGCGTTTCAGGGATATCTGCTGGCCACACGAGGCCAGACCATCGGCAAGTTTCTCACCAAGATCCGGATCGTCGACGCCAGGACCGGTGCCCTGATCTCGTTTGTCAGGGTTTATGTCTACCGCTATCTCTGGTTGATGCCGCTGATACTGATCACGACCCTCATCCCCGGCCAGGTCGACGACATCCTGATCAATATGGTGGCGCTCGTCGATGGATTGTTCATCTTCGGCAAGGAACGCCGCTGCCTCCACGACTACATCGCCGGATCGAAGGTGATCCGCGTCACGCCACAGCCCGCCACGCCGGCTTGAGTTCCGGTCCATGTCGATTCGAATCCACCTCCGCCTGCGATCTTCCCAAGGAGCCTTTCCTTGTTCAAAAACAACGACCAGGAGTTTGCCGAGATCGCAGCGGATCCAGTCCGCCGGAGGGCTGCCATCAACGATCTCGCAGACCGCTGTCGAACGGTGTCGCGCTGCGCTGGCTTCGCATCGGTTGCCATGATCGTGGCTACG
>CAJBCV010000562.1 GCA_903951635.1 uncultured Planctomycetaceae bacterium | reverse complement strand
TCGCTCACGCTGCCGTCAGCTTGCTTGACCGGCTCGAGGAGAACATTCGGCATGACCGTCCGCGGGTGGTAGCGAGCGGGCTCGCGGAGCCAACTGTAGAGCCATTCGCTACCGCGCGGATGGGAGGCGACCTTGGCACCGATCCTCGAGAGATTCGGCCCATGGCTGCTCGTCGCTTCCGGGAAGTCGCCGTGCTGGTGGCAGGCGAGGCAGCCACGGACCTGCACGACCTTTTTCCCGCGCTCGACGTCGGGCGCGGACGTGATGCCGTCCCATGGGGCGACATATTCAAACGGCGCACTCGCCCCCTGGAGGTAGGTGATCATCGAGCGGATCTCGATCGGCTCGTAGCGCTTCGATTCTTCCAGGCTCTTCCCGGACAGATGCTCCCAGAGACCGAAGAAGCGAGGCATCTTCGTCGACGGGCGGAAATCCTGGGGATTTCTCAGCCAGGAATAGAGCCACTCGAAGCTGTCCTTGGCGGCAACATGCCGGAGACTGGGGCCGACTTTGGGGAGCGAGCCGGGAGTCTCAGGTTCCTTGAGCTGGGCAGCGAGGACGTGGGACCGTGCCGAAAGCTTGGCGTCGTCGCCGGTGGTGGCGTCGAGTTCGAGGAGCTCACGGAGACGTTCACGGGAGAGTTTCCCATCCGGGCTCGAGCGGACATCCTCGACGAGCCGCTTCGCGTCGTCGCCGAGAGCCTCAAGCCCCGGGTCGGTGGCGATTGCCTCGGCGACTTCGTGGTAGTTCGGAGCGACGCGCATGTCGGGTCCGACGCGCTTGTCGGGACCGGCGTAGCCGTTGATCTCGTGGCAGCCGTAGCATCCGTACTGGCGGATGAGGTGGTAGCCCTCGACAACCTTCGGCGCGGGGGGCTCGGGGAAACGCTCGCTGGGCTCCAGATCGACCACCTGATGATGACACTTCAGGCAGCTCGACTCCTCGAAGCGGTTCGGGAGCATCGGGAGGATCCAGTGATGGTTGTTGAACCATCCATGCTCGTCGTGCCACTCATGGGCTTGAGTCGGCGAGTCGGGGCTGTGAGACGACCATTTGAAGCTCGTCGCGCTTCCCTGGCCCTGATGGCAGATCGTGCAGCCGAACGTCTGCATCGGATGGGGGCTCGTCGACCCGACGAAGAGATCGAGGCGGGGATGGGTGGCGTAGGGCTGCGGGACCCCGCGACGGATCGCGAGTTGGACCGGCCGCCCCGCTTCCGGGGATTCGATGAGGGTAGCGACGGTTGCTTCGCGAACGAGGGTCTTGCCGCCGTCGATGCCGGCGATCACGTCGCCGGCCGTGAGCCCTGCGACCGCTGCCGGCGAACCGGGGAGGACGAAGCTCACGGTCGGATCCTCGGCATGGAACAAGCCCTGCGGGGCGAGGGCGAAGCCGTAGAGTTTCTCGAGTTGGGCGTTCCCGTTGCCCTGGACGGTGGGGCGGGGCGCCCCCGGCTCAGTGGCAGCAGGGAGCGTGATCGCCACCTCGGATTGCTCGCGGTAGGCGGGCTCAGTGGGGGCACCGGGCGCCGACTTGTCCATCCCCTTGTGGCAGGTGATGCAGCGGTCGAATCGGGCGACGTCCCGGAAGTTGTTGTTGAGCGTGAGTTGCGGCAGCCAGATCTGGTCGACGCGCAACGGCCCGTTGAAGGCGTCGAGAACCGGGAGTTCGAGGAGGGTCTTGCCCGGATTCGGAGCGCGATCCTTGAGGGTCTTGGCCAACTGGCCAACCTTGTTGCGGTGGTCGGCGAGATTCTTGGCTGCAATGTCTTCAGTCGCCGTGACGTCGCGGAGAATCGCCTCGAGACCCTTGCGGTAGGTGTTGGCGACCTGATTGGCCTGATTGGCCTCGACGACTTCGGACTGCTTTGCCTCGGCGATCCCGAGCAACGAGTCGAGCCGGGACTGCGGTGCCCCCTCGGCCACGCCCAGTTCGTAGTCGGCCCGGCACTTGTCGAACTCTGCCTTCCGGAGTTTGAGTTTGCCAGCGAGATTGTCTTCCCGAAACTTCGCCCGCTTGGCGATGTCGCGCATCCGCTCGACGAGGTCGCCACGGATCGAAAGCCGCTCGCTCGGATCGGTCTGCGACGCGAGGCGGTCGACGCCGGTCTGGACCAGATCCGCTGCGACGGCATCCTCGTCGTTTGTCCTCGCTTGCTGGAGGAAGGCTGCCGTTAAACCCGGGTCGATCGCCGCGCGGCGGGCGTCGGCGAGCGCCGCCTCGAGATCGGCTGTCTCTGTGGCGTAGGTGTCGGAGCTTTCCTCCGCCACGCGGGCTGCCGCAGACCAGGTCTCCAGGTCGCGAAAGCCCTTTTGGTACTTCTTCCAGGGACGGTTGTGATCGGCTGCGAGCATGGCGATCGTCGTGAGCAGTAGCACGATGGCCGTGATACCGAACACGACGTGCAGCAGCTTCAGGTTGCGCCAGGTTTGTTCTGTGGCAGGCATGGAAACGGCTCGGAGGGAGGGAGGCCCGCGGTGTCGACGCGCGATCGGACGGCTGGACGTGCGACCGGGTCAGAAGTTGAGGGAGAACTCCGGAATGCTGATGAGATACTTCAGATTCAGCGTCCAGCGAAGGACCATCTTCAAAGGCAAGGAGAGCATCAACAGCATGAGATTGATCATCACCAAATAACGGACGAAGCCCATCTTGGCGAAGTACTTTCGGAACACTGTCACGGCGAGGAGTGGAGGGAGCAGGAACAGATAGGCGGCCATGATGAGCAGGCCGGGAGCCTCGCGGAGGAGGATCGTCCCCACTTGGGCGTACCACGGCGCATCAGACGCGACCCGCGGCAAGGGCCGATTGAGGAGGTTGACCCAGAACATCTGCGGCAGGTCGACGTTGTTGAGCACCTCGACCTTGTAGGGGCTCCAATATTCGAAAGGCCCGAAGAAGTTCCAATTGGGGCCGCGGAGGAAGGTGCCGAGGATGATGAGCGTGATCCACAGTTCGAGGAACCCGAACTGCCACGTGAGATAGGCGAACTTCCGTTCATTGATCGAGTAGTAGCCGTTCCCCTTCTTGTTGAAGTCGAGGTAGGGCATCGCCATCAGCCCGAAGACCACCATGCTCGGCAGGGCGACGCCGGCGTACCACGGATCGAAGTAGACGAGCATCTCCTGAAGGCCGAGGAAGTACCACGGTGCCTTGGAGGGATTCGGGGTCTTGACGCTCGAGGCCGGTTCCTCGAGCGGGGCGGGGAGGAGAAGCGCCCAAGCGAGCAGGAACGCCGCCACGCCCACCATGCAGATCAGTTCGGTGTAGACCAGATCCGGCCAGACGAGAACCTTTTCGTCGTTCTCTTTCTCCAGAGGCGGAAGTCCTTGGGCGATCCGCTCGTCGTTTTCAACGGCCTGCTTCGTCGCCACCCACGTGAAGAACGCCAGCAGGAAGACGAGACCGACGATCGGCACGTTGTCGGGCTTCATCACGATCGAGGCGAAGTTTTCGTCCGCCATCGCCAGCCCCATGAGCAACAAGGCGGCATTGAAGACCGTCCACGCCACCATCGGTTTGACGAAGAACTTCCGGAAAACGAACGCCCCGACGAAGAGCAACGTCGTTCCGGCGGTGTAGTTCACCGGTCCGGAAAGAGTGTTGACGAGTTTGCGGAGCCACTCCGGCAGATGAGGCACCCAGGTCGGGGAGCCCGACATGGCCAGACTGGCGAGGATCATCAACGCTCCGGCCACGCAGGACCAGAGAATGGCATCGCCGACCCGGTGCTTCCGTTTCCAGAGCACGAGGGCCGCCACTGCGTTCATGATCGCCAGGCCGGTGTAATACGAGCCCAGGAAGCCGGCGACGTCTTTGAGGAAGAGTCCGTTTGAATGCATGGGAGTCGCACTACAGCGGGCCGCTGATGCCGCCGTCCTTTCGCACACGCCAGAAGTGGATGGCCAGAAGCAGGGCGACCGCCAAGGGGATCGCGATGCAGTGGAGGACGTAGAACCGGTTGAGCGTCTCTTCGCCCACGAAGCGGGCGCCGAGAAGCCCGAACCGGGCGTCCGAACCGTCGGTGATCATGTCGATGCCGCCGATCGTGAGGAGCTGCTGACCTGGCCCCTCGTAGCCGAGCAGTGGCGAGGCGCGGGCCATGTTCGAGCCGACGGTGATCGCCCAGATCGCCAGTTGGTCCCAGGGGAGCAGATAGCCGGTGAAAGAGAGAAGGAGCGTGAGGAGGAGGAGGATCACGCCGATCACCCAGTTGAACTCCCGGGGCGGCTTGTAGCTGCCGGTCAGAAACACCCGGTACATGTGGAGCCAGGTCGTGATCACCATCGCGTGGGCTCCCCAGCGATGGAGTTCGCGGAGCACCCCCAGGCTCGTGACGTCACGGAGCGCGAGGATGTCGTTGTAGGCCCACTCCAGCGTCGGCCGGTAGTAGAACATCAACAACACGCCAGTGACCGTCTCGACGAGAAAAAGAAAGAACGTCACTCCACCCATGCACCACGTGAAAGACAGGGCGATCCCCTGCTTCTTGATCGACACGGGATGGAGGTGAAGAAAGAAGTTGGTCAGCATCACCACGATCCGGTTGCGCCGGTCGAGGGGCATGGGATGCCGGAAGATGCTTTTCCAGATCTGTGAATTGCGGATCGTTTCGCCGATGGCCATGGGTCGGTTGCCGGAGGTCGGGGGCGGAGCTGGCTGGGAAGCGATGGACGGGGAAAGAACGGGGCGGAGCGGGGTCAGACGGTGATGTACGACTCGGGATCGGCCCATTGGCCGAGTTCCTCGTGGTAGGTGCGTCCCTTGTCGATCTCGAGTTGCCCGTCATCGGCAATCCGGATCGCGTAACGCTCGAGCGGACGGGGGGCGGGCCCCTCGAAATTGACGCCGTCCTTGTAAAAGCCACTTCCGTGGCAGGGACACTTGAACTTCTGCTCCGCCTCGAGCCAGTTGGGCGTGCAGCCGAGATGGGTGCAGACGGTCTTGAGGGCGTAGATTTGCTGCTGGCCGCCGACGTCGCTGTTGACGACCCAGACGCCGTACTGGGCGACGTACTTCGTCTCCACCTTGCCGGCAGGAAATCCCTCGCGGAACCCGACCTTGAAGCGGCTCGGCGGCTCGGCAAGGACGTTGGGGAACATGAATCGAGCAAGACCGAGGCCAAAGAGCCCGCCGGTCATCGAGAGGGCGGTGAAGCCGGTGGCCATGAAAGAACCGAGGGCCATCTCGAGGAATCCACGCCGATCCTGCTCGGCGTCGGCCCCCTTCTTCGCAGCCGGCTTGACCGGCTTGGGCGGAAGGGCCGGAGCGGCGGCGAGTTTGGCAGGCGCCGCCTTGACCACCGTCGACGCCGGTTCCGCCGCTGCGACCGGGCGAGGGGGAGCGTCGGCCTTGCTCACCGGGCCTGGCTTGGCTCCCGTTCGGGCCGCTGCGAGGATGCTCGCTGTATCGCGTGTGACCGTCTTCGGAGCCGCAGCCTTGGCCGCTGGCTTTGCGGCGGCGGGCTTCTCAGCGGCAGGGGCTTTGGGGGCGGCGGGCTTCGAAGCCGGTTTTTCGGCGGCTGCAGCCGGAGTCCCCGCCTGCTCTGCCTCTTTCTTTGCCCGGGCCAGAGCCATGATTTCGGCCACGCTCGGGCGACCGCCCGCGGCGCCGGCGGGCTTCGCGGCGGCGGGCTTTTCAGCCGCGGCCTTGGCGGGGGCCGGCTTGGGGGCCGGGGTGTCGGCTACGTCTGCCGACGGCGCCTCAACAGCAGCCGCGGACT
Organism: uncultured Planctomycetaceae bacterium; assembly: GCA_903951635.1. Classification (GTDB taxonomy): domain Bacteria; phylum Planctomycetota; class Planctomycetia; order Pirellulales; family UBA1268; genus QWOP01. The sequence goes on along the minus strand of CAJBCV010000562.1, from coordinate 22,461 downwards.
GAGCCGCTTTGGCGGCCCGCGCGGCCGCGAGAATCTCCGCCGTCGACATCTTCTTGTTTTCAGCCATGCCTCGCCTCAACGCTCAAGGTCGCCGATGGCCCCCGACCGATCCTGGTCGCAATCCTGCGGTGGCACTTCGGGGAAAAAGTGCAATCATCCGGCCGGATCCCGGAATGAGCCATGCCCCAGCCTGCCTGCATTGCTATCGTCCCGTCAACCGGCTCTTGTCGCCTCCCGTGCCTGTTTTTCCCGCTCCCAAACACCCGGCAGATCGAGCCGGAAAACGGATGGAAATGAGGAAAAAAAGCCGTGGGAGAAAGTTCGTGATTTTTTTCACGAACTCTCTTCCAACTGTATCGGCTGGGCTATGGCTGTCAACGTCGAGTGGAGCGCTGAGGCCGCGAATTCAGCCCCACCCGCACGATTCCCAATTCCGTGGTCGGGCGTCGGCGGAGCGAGGGAACGAGTGGGTGCTTTTCCAACCCAACGACAGCGTCGATTCGCATCCCGGGACCCTTCCGGTAGTCTGCTCCCCTCCGGACCGTTCGGGATCGTTTCCAGGACCTCGATTTTCCGGCCCCGGCATCGGCTGAGCTCCATCCCTGAAAGGATCGTTCCCCGTGGCAGGCCCCTCGCGTCGCGTCCTCGTCGTCGGTAGTGGTGGTCGCGAGCATGCTTTGGCCTGGAAACTGGCCGCGGACGGCGCCGAAGTGCTCATCGCTCCGGGGAATGCCGGGACGGCCCAGATCGGCGAGAACGTCGCCGTGAAGGCTGGGGACATTCCCGGATTGGTGGGGCTGGCCCGATCCCGCGCGGTTGATCTCACCGTGATCGGCCCGGAGGCTCCGCTCGTGGCCGGGGTCGTCGATACCTTCCAGGCCGAGGGGTTGAGGATTTTCGGCCCCACCGCCCGGGCCGCGCAGATCGAGGGGAGCAAGGCTTTTTGCAAGCAAATCCTCCACCGGGGGGACGTGCCGACGGCGATGTACCGGGAGTTCCGCTCGGCGAAGCGCGCCCAGGAGTATCTCGAGGCTCGGGAGGACATGCCGGTGGTGGTGAAGGCCGATGGCCTGGCGGCCGGCAAGGGGGTGTTTGTCTGTGCCGATCGGGCGGAGGCGCTGGCCGCCGTCGCCACCCTCGCCGGGGATCCGCAGTTCGCGGCGGCGGCCAAGGGGATCCTCGTCGAGGAGCGACTCGACGGCCGCGAAGTGAGCGTCATGGCGATCACCGACGGACGGACGATCGTCACCCTCCCACCGCTCCAGGATCACAAGGCGGCGTACGACGGTGATCAAGGACCGAACACCGGAGGAATGGGGGCCTACTGCCCCACACCGTTTGTCGATGCCGCCTTGATGGCGGAGATCGAGTCGCGGATCCTCGTGCCGACCGTCCATGCGATGCGGCGCTCGCAGGTTCCCTTCCAGGGGGTGTTGTTCGCCGGTTTGATGCTCACGGCGCAGGGGCCAAAAGTGCTCGAGTTCAATGCCCGCTTCGGAGATCCGGAGTGCGAGGCGCTGATGATGTTGCTGGACTCGAGCCTTCTCGAGATCGTCGATGCGACGGTCGATCGGAAGCTCGAGGCGATCGATCCCCCGGTCTGGAAGTCCGGGGCTGCCGTCACCGTCGTCATGGCGTCGGAGGGGTATCCGGGCGACGTCGAGAAGGGGCGGCCGATCCGGGGGCTGGCCGACGCGCAGGCGCTCGACGGCGTGGAGGTGTTCCACGCCGCGACTCGCGCCGGGCCAAATGGGCAGGGCGTCGTCAACGACGGTGGGAGGACGCTCGCCGTCACGGCCGTCGGCGAGAGCCTCGCCCGAGCCAAGCTCAAGGCCTATTCGGCGGTCCGTCGCGTCCGTTGGAGCGGCGCCTGGTGCCGCAAGGATATCGCCGACAAGGGGATCGACCGCGATCGCGAGTTGGCCGCCGCGGAACCGGGAGTTCCGCGATGAAGCTCCGCGTCGGCATCGTCGGACTCGGGCCCCTGTGGGAGAAACGCCACCTCCCGGCGCTGCGGTCGCTCGCCGACCGCTTCGAGGTGCACGGGATCTGCGAGCAAGTCGCGCACCTGGCGCGGCGGGCGGCGGGAGAACTCGGGACGGTGGCGGTCGAGGGGTTTCGGGCTCTCGCCGCGCGGGACGACATCGACGCGATCCTCTACCTCTCCGATCAGTGGTACGGCGTGGCGCCGATCCTCGCCGCGTGCGATCACGGGAAGGCCGTCTATGCCGGGGCATCGCTCCCGGTCGATGCCGCTGAGGCCGACGTGCTCCGCCGCCGCGTCGAGCAGTCGGGGATTGCTTTCATGGCCGAACTTCCCCGCCGTCACGCGCCCGCGACGATGCGGCTCAAAGAGTTGATCGCCACCCGTCTCGGTGCGCCGCGGATGCTCTTTTGCCATCGACGGGTGCCGCAGATCACCCCCTCGGCAGGCGTGCCACCGCGCGACCGGGCCAGCGAGGCCCGCGATCTCATGGAACTGGTCGATTGGTGCCGGTATGTCGCGGGGAGCGAGCCGAAAAGCGTCGTCGCGGTGCGGCACGCGGAGTCGCCGGGGGCCGAGATCGACGACTACCAAATGATGAGCCTCGACTTCACGACCGCCGGGGCGGCGGGGAACGGACCGATCGCCCAGATCAGCTGCGGCTACTACATCCCTGCCTGCTGGGAGGAGGCCGTCGGTTTCCGTCCCCCGTCGGCCCTCCAGGTGGCCTGCGAGAAGGGGATCGCGTTCGTCGACCATCCCACCGGTTTGGTGTGGTTCGACACCGCGGGACGGCACCAGGAATCGCTCGACGCCGACCGCTCGGTCGGCGAGCAGATGCTCCTGCAATTCCACCGCAAGGTGACCAGCCTCCTCCGGCCGCACAGCGGCCTCGACGACGTCCTCCGGGCAATGGATGTCGTGCAGGCCGCCGGCGTCAGCCAACGCGAAGGCCGCCGCGTCCCCCTCGCCTGACGAGGGAAGCCTGTGCGAATCCGCGCCGCGCCTCCCGCCTGAGCAGCAGTCCGGCAATCACAGGGCCGCGACGACGAGATCCCCGACCTCGCTCGTGCCATGGCCCATTCGGCCGGCCGCCTGGCTCGTCATCTTGGTGCCGGTGACGTGGGCCACGGCCTTGTCGACCCGCGCCGCGGCACGGGGGTGGCCGTTGTGCTCGAGCAACATCGCCATGGCGTTGATCGCCGCGATCGGGTTGATCTTGTTGGTGCCGGTGTACTTCGGGGCGCTTCCCCCCATCGGCTCGAACATGCTCACCCCCCGCTTGCCCGCCGGGGAAACGTCGGGGTTGAGGTTGGCGCCGGCCGCCACGCCCATGCCCCCCTGGAGGATGCCGGCGAGGTCGGTGATGATGTCGCCGAACATGTTCGTGGTGACGATGACGTCGTAGGCGTCAGGGTTCTTCACCATCCACATGCAGCAGGCGTCGACGTGGTTGTAGTCGGTCTTCACGTCGGGGTAATCCTTGGCGACCTCCTGAAACGTCCGCCACCACAGATCGTGGCCGTAGGTGAGGACGTTGGTCTTGGCGACGAGCGTGAGCGTCTTCTTGGGGCTGTTGCGCTTCCGGGTGTAGTCGAAGGCCCAGCGGATGCAGCGTTCGCAGCCCTTGCGGGTGTAGACGGCCGACTGTGTCGCCACTTCGTCGGGCGTGCCCTTCTTGAGGTAGCCACCGACGCCGCAGTAGAGATCCTCGGTGTTCTCGCGGACGACGACGAAGTCAATGTCGCCGGGGCCACGTCCGGCCAGTGGAGTTTCTACGCCGGGGAGAAGTTTCACGGGCCGAAGGTTGATGTACTGATCGAGCTTGAAGCGCAGCTCCAAGAGGAGGCCCTTCTCGAGGATGCCGGGGGTGACCCCCGGGTGGCCAATCGCTCCGAGGAAGATCGCATCCTTGCTGCGGAGGAGGTCGAGGCCCCCGTCGGGAATGATCTCGCCGGTGCGCAGGTAGCGGTCTCCACCCCAGTCGAGCGTCTCGATGTCGTACGAGATCCCCTCGAGAGCCGCCACTGCGGCAAGCACCTTGATCGCCTCGGCGGTGACTTCGGGGCCGGTGCCGTCTCCGGGGATCGCTGCGATCGACAGGGTGCTGGAAGCCATGGACGGAATCGACTCCGGGGGGTGAGGGGGTTAGTTGTTGCTGAAGTCGAGTTGCTTGCCGGTCTTGATGCCAAGCGGGTTCTTCACGAACCGCTGCCGGCAGGCATCGCAGAGGTCGAAACGCAGCGACCTCGCGCCATCGTCGAAGGGGAGATCCTCCTCCCCCATCCGCTCGAGGATTTCATGCATCGCATCGAGATGATCGGCCTCCTCGGCCATGGAAGAGGAAGTCGCCGACATGTCGTCGACGGCCGGAAAAACCTCGATCTTCACGACATGCCGCACGTCGTTGTGCGGGTGGATCGGGCGTTTGCAGGCGTCGCAGGAGTAGTGAAGCATCGTGTGTTCTCGGGGGGAACAGCGTCTGCCGGTGTTGCCCGGAAGCCTTGATCGAGAGTCTGCCCGCAATCTGCGTCGAAGGCAAGGGACCAGCAGACCGTCGACGACGGTGCACGCTTCGGCTCGCCGCGGCGACGGGAAGGGACGCGCAATTGGCAGGCAACGACACCACCGACTAGACTTTCGGAGTCTCGCACGCTCCCCTCGATCCGTCAGGATTCCGATGTACGGGATGGCGAACACCGCGCAACAGGTCTCCGGTGCCCCTTTCGGGGTGGCGTCGTTGACACCGTCGTCGCTGACATCGAGCGTGCTGGTGCTCAACCGTTCGTTCGTGGCCGTGCACGTGACGAATGTCCGGCGCGCCGTCACGCTCCTCTTCCGGCAACTCGCCGAGGTGGTCCACATCGAGCAGGGGCAATTCGCGGCCCATTCGCTCGAATCGTGGCGGGAGTTGTCGCAACTCCGCTCCGCGTTCCGCACGCCCGACGAGGACTGGGTACGCGGCGTCGGCTTCGACCTTCAGGCGCCCCGGGTGATCCGCTTGGTCGCCTGCGATCGTGGTCCGCGGCAGGGATTGCGATTCAACCGCCGCAACGTCTTCGCCCGCGACGGTAACCAATGTCAGTACTGTGGTCGCGGCTTCCCCACGAGCGAACTGTCGCTGGATCACGTCGTCCCGCGGAGCCGTGGCGGGAGCACGAGTTGGGAAAACATCGTCTGCGCGTGCGTGGCCTGCAACGTGCGGAAAGGGGGACGGACGCCCCATGAGGCCCGCATGCAACTCATCCGCCAGCCGGTGAAGCCCCGTCGCAGCCCGCTGCTATCGGTCAAACTCTGCAACCCCAAGTACGAGAGTTGGCGGAGCTTCGTCGACAGCGCCTACTGGACCGTCGACCTCCGCTGAGCTGAGCCGGGCTGCTACAGGCCCCGCGGAGACGAGATCCGCTCACTGAGTCGCGGCTCCCGATTGCTCGCGTGGCCTCGCCTACGCCTCGCGGCCACGGGGCGGTGCGGCGTCAGCCGCCGCCCCGCCCCTTGCGGACCGGATGGTCCGCACTCAGCCCCTCGCGGACCGGATGGTCCGCACTAACACAGCGGGTCTTTCTTTTCGGTAATCACCGGGCACTGCGGGGCCATCTCGGCGTTGAGTTCCTTGAAATCCTTCCAGTCGGCCGGGAGGTTGTCCTCATGGAAAACAGCCTCGACTGGGCACTCGGGAACACACGCCTCGCAGTCGATGCACTCGTCGGGGTGGATGTAGACCATCTTGTCCCCCTCGTAGAAGCACTCGACGGGGCACACCACGACGCAGTCGGTGTACTTGCAGGCAAAACAGGGCTCGGCGACGACGTGGGTCATGATCGAGTCATCTCCAGGAGACGGAAGTGCGGTGGGAAGGCGGGGCGACTGCGCGGAATGGTAGGTCGAACCCGAAACCCTGTCAACGAATCGAATCGGCTTTTTCAGGCCCGTTCCGTGAGTCGTCGCCGACTGCGATTGGTGGCCGGAATCCGTGGCCGTATGATCGGCAGAGGGGCGGGCCGGGGCTGGCAGGCCGCCTGGAGGCGTCACCGTGAGCGGGCCGGGTGCCAATCGAGCGACCAGCGGGCCGGGGAGCCCGGAGGATTCCGCGCTCGTGCAGGACTGCCTCCAGGGAGCGTCTGGAGCCTGGGATCGGTTCGTCGACCGGTTCGCCGGGCTTTTCCATCATGTCGTCGATCGCACCTGCAGCCAGCGGCGACTGGCCCTCTCCGCGGCGGACCGCGACGACGTCTTGGCCGAGATCCTCGTCGAGATCCTGAAAGAGAACGCGGCGGTGCTCCGCGGTTTTGCGGGCCGCTCGAGCCTCGCCACCTACCTCGCTGTCATCGCCCGCCGGACGGCCGTGCGGATGCTCTCCCAGGCCGATGCCAAGATCGTCCGGGTCGATTTCCCTGCGGCCAGTGAAGCGGCCGTCGATCGGCAGGCTGACCATCGCCGGGCCGATCGGGAGGAGATCGAGGGGCTTTTGGGTTGCCTCGAGCCGGACGAAGCCAAGCTCATCCGGCTCCACCACCTCGAGGCCCGCAGTTATGGCGAGATCAGCCGGCTGACGGGGCTGCCTCTGGGGTCGATCGGGCCGGCCCTGTCGCGGGCCCGTCAGAAGATGCGAGACGTCGGCCGCTCGTCCGACACGCCGCCGGCCGACGGTCTCGGCCCGCGCGCTGCGGGCTGACCTCTCGCTGTCCGTGGAAAAAGCCATCCCTGACCTTTTTCCACGTGAGACAGCCCCCAAAAAAGCCGAGGTTTTTTCGGGGTGTCGGCCGCCGCATCTGGCGGCGGGGACTTCATCCACACCCTGCCAGGTTCCGGGCCATCAGCCGGGATAGGGCTGGGGCGGAGTGGGGAAGCCAGCCGGCGGAGCGGGGAGCAGGGGGCGGACTGGAGCCGCGGCGGCCGGCTGTGCCGGCACGGGAACGGGAGCCGGAGACGCGGCGGGGCCGGAGATCGTCACGGAAGGGTCGGCCAGATCGATCGGCTGGAAGCCTTCGTAGGAGGGCATTTGCCACAGCTGCCCTGGATCGGCCGGGGGCATGTTTGTCGTGATCGAGGAAAGTTCGAGCTGGAACTCGACGCCCGATGCCGGCCACGAAACCTCGACGAGGCGCGGCAGCGCCGCACCGCTGGGGGGATCGACGCGGTGCCGGGAGGTCCGGACGCTCGCCAGCCGCTCGCCGGTCGGCGTGAACAGGTGCTGTTCGAGGACGAGTCCGGTGGTGCCATCGAGGATCGTCGACTTGCGCATCGCCCCGTCCGGGCCGGCCATGGTGGTGCGGATTTCGATCCGGCCGTCGCTTAAGGTGACGGGGCCTTCGTGCTGGTCCTCCGGCCGGAACGTCACCAGGCCGAGCAACTCGGGCATCCAGTCAGCGCGGAGCGGGATCAGTTTCCGGGCCGCCGATTTGGCATAGTCGTCGTGGCGGCAGTAGAGCGTCACGGGGGGTTCGTGGCGGCGGATCCAGAGCCAGAACAACTCGTCGTTGCTGCCGATGTCGAGTTCCCCGCCGGTGATCGCCGTCTGCGCGCGGAGCCGGAAACGCCGAGGGGGCTCGCAGGCCACCTGGGCCGAGAGGCGCGGGACGCCCGGCACCGAGAGCACGGCCTGGGGGGCCATGAGGCTGCGCACGCGTCGGGTGTTGTCGTGCACCGTGCCGATGACCTGCTCGAGGGTCGGCTGTGGCGGCAGGGCCCGCGGCAGGGGCGAGACACCGACCTGATAGCCACGCAGCGCGTTCGGGCAGGTCGCGCCGGTCGAGGCGAGCGCGACGACGACGAGGGCCAGCAGGCAGGCCCGCGATCCGGGGCGCGCCGGCGCGATCAACGACCGAATCGGCGTGGGCGTCATGCGGCGTCTCCCGACCAGAGGAGGGCCGCGAGCCGGGCTTCGACGGCGGCAGCGGTGGTGGGCTCCGGCGGGGCCACTTTGACGACGTATTCGCAGTCACGTTTCCGGCATGCCAGCCGGAGCGGTTCGGCTTCGGCCGAGGCGGGCGGATGGGGTGTGGCGGAGGCGTTGGTCGGCGGGTCGACGAAACGGAGGACGCGGCGACGGACGAGTTGCAGGGCGAGCAGATAACGCAGCGGGGCCTCGGGCTCCTGGCCGTCGAGCTGCTCCACGATGTCGAGCAGGACGTCGTTGGGTGCGAGGACGGCTCCGGTCGCGTCGGGCTGGGGGAAGGTCGACCGCCACCAGGCGACCGACTTCTCCGGGGGCCCGGTCCACGCCGTGGCGAGGGTGTCGGTACGCACGAGCCCCTCGGGGGTGCGCACGAGGGCCGAAACAATCGAATCCCCCGGCTGGAAGCCGTGGCCGGTGCGGCAGCACTGCGTCTGCGGGCGGTGGATCTTCAGGTCCATCGGAGACCGGGTCCGGGGGAGCGGAGGGCGCAGCCGGGCTGGCCCGGGACGCAGACTTGTAGAGACCGCCGCCGCCGGGGACAACCGCATACCGGTCCCCCAGTGCCTCGGCGGCGCCCGCCGTTGCCTCGTCGCCCCTGCCGCGGAGCGGTCAGGCTGTTTCATGCTGGGGGGAATGGGAAAGAAACGAGGCCGGTTGCCGGCACTCACCTGCGTTTCAGCCGCGACCGATCAAGAGTTCGGCCACGTCGCCGATCCCCCCGTGGTCATGGCTGGAAACGACGAGATCGGCGGCGGCCTGCACTTCGGGGACCGCATTGCCCATCGCGATCCCCAGGCCAGCGGCCCGGATCATCGGCAGGTCGTTGACGTCGTCGCCGACCGCACACACCTCCTCCGCGGGGATGCCTGCCGCTGCGGCAATCGCCGCGATCCCGCTCCACTTCGTGACCCCTGCCGGGGCGATTTCGCACATCCAATCGCGGTAGCGCGGGCTGCGGATGACATGGAGCGCGAGCCGATCGGGGCAGGCACGGTGAAGCTCGCGTTCGAGGTCGAGCATCGCCTCGCGATCTCCCATCGTGAATCCGGCGAAGACGCCCGCCGGCGGCTGGCGGTCGAGATCGGGGTCGATGCGGGCGAGGTGCCGGTTGAGGGCGAGGTATTCGCCGACTCCGCCGGGGAGCCCTGCCCCGTCCGCGCCGGGGAGGCGGCGGCAGTGGAAGTCGAAGCCTTCAGCGAAGCTGTCGGTGTACAGGATCGGCTCGAGGCCCCGGGCATCGATCCGCGCGAGCACCTCGGCAAGCGCCTGGGAATCGAAGCTCGCCCGGAAGAGCGTGGCATGGTCGCTCGTCCGCTTCACCAGCGCCCCCGACGCGGTCACGAGTGGACCCTCGATCCCCAGCCGGGCGGCCACGGCGAGGACATCGCGGTAGCGCCGACCGGTGGCCAGAAGGATCGCGATCCCGGCCTCCCGGACGCGGGCCACGGCCCGCACCGTAGCCTCTTCGATCTCGTGGCGGCTGTTGCTCACCGTGCCGTCGATGTCGAGGACGAGCAGCCGGATCCTCCGCCCGGCGGCAGCAGGACGGGGAACTGGCCCGCCACGACGGGGGCCATCGGGGCTATCATCAGAGGCAGGCTCATCCGCGGGGTTCGCTGGGGCGTGCATCACGGTGGTCCTTCCTGTCGCAAGGTCGAAGCATGTCCGAAGTCCCGTTCACGCCCGTCGCCCGGGTTGGCGACATCCCTGCCGGTGAAGGACGCACCTACGAGGTCGGTGGACGCCTCGTGGCGGTGTTCAACGATGGGACGTCCTATGCCGCGATCGACGATCTCTGTCCGCACATGGGGGCCTCGCTCGGCAGCGGCCCCCTCCGGGATGGCGAGGTAACCTGTCCGTGGCACGCCTGGCGGTTCCGGTTGTGCGACGGTGCCTGGTGCGACAACCCCCGGCTGAAAGTCGACGTGTTCGAGGTCCGGGTCGTGGGGGATGCCATCGAGGTTCGGGTCACCCCTCCGCGGCCGCTGGTCACCTCCCGCTGATCGGCGCCGCTGCGGCTTTTGTCAGCCGGGGCCCGGGCGTCCAGTCGTCGCGTCGGCCGTTCGGGCATCGGCGACGACATCGATGCGAATCCGTTCACCCGGACGGAGGACGCGGGCATCCGCCCCCGTCTCGTCGCCGACCCGTCGGGCCCAAGCCGAGGCGTCTTGCCGGATCGGCGGCCAGGTGTCGTAGTGCGTCGGCAGGGCGACCTGCGGGGCGAGGAGTCGGATCGCCTCGACGGCATCGTCGGGGCCCATCGTGAACAGATCGCCGATCGGAACAACGGCCACATCGAGGCCACGGCCATGGCCATCCCGCCTCCCGATCCGCTCCATGTCGTTGAACAGCGCGGTGTCACCGGCGAAGTAGGCCCTCACGCCCCCGATGTCGAGGAGCCAACCGGCCGCCGTCCCGCCGTAACTCCCATCCGGAAGGCTCGACGAGTGATGGGCCAGTTCCATCTTGGCGGTGCCGCCGGGGATGCTCGTCCGCCCGCCGAGATTCATCGGGCGGACATTGTCGATCCCCTGCCCTCCCAGCCACTGGGCAATCTCCCAGTTGCAGTAGACCGGGGCGCCTGTACGCCTGGCGATCGGGACGAGGTCGCCGACATGATCGGCATGGCCATGCGTCACGAGGATCGCGTCGCAGGCGACGTCCGCCCCCTTCATGCAGGCCGTCGGGGATTCGTCGAAGAACGGATCGATCAGGAGGACGCCGTGGCCCGTATCAACGAGCCACGTGGCGTGTCCGATCCAGGTGAGCGTGATGGCCATCGTGTCCTGCTCCGGAGGGTGGCGGGATGATACCACCCCGGGCCGGCCCGCGGCGGCGGAGGATCATTCCAGGCGTTCCTCGACCGCCGCGGCGAGGCGGAGCCCCTCGAGCAACTGCCCGAGGGTGTGCTCGTCGCACCGCGGCAGGACGAGATGGTCGGCGGTGGTCGGCAAACCCTGTCGATGAGCGGAAGGATCGGTGGTTTGGCCGGGCGCATCACGGTGAATCGTCGCAAACGGGGCCCGGCGGCATTCCGCGACCGTGATCGGCGTGGTGAACCATCCCTCGATCGCCGCCGGGGCGTGGGGGGCGGGCGGATCGGTCTGGGCCGAATGCCATTCGACGAGCCCCCGCCACCGGGGCGGAGGGAGGAGGCGGCGCCGCGGCACTCCGCTGCGGGGGGCCGGAGCCGCGGCGAGCCAGCGCCCGACGATGGCCAGCGACACCACCGGATTGGCCTCGGCGGGGGCCTCACGAAACCGCCTCGCCATGGCAGCGGCACCTTCGAGGAGTCGCACGACATCGATGCCGGCGATCGCCGCCGGAAGGAGCACGGCCGCGCTGAACACCATGGCGCTCTCCTCCGGGGGTGGTGCGGGGATCGGCGCGTCGGCCACCATGGCCGGCCCGGTCACGGCGATGTGGCCCGGATGATCGACCGCTGCGGCCACCACCATCGATGGTGCCGCCCCCTGGCGACCGGTCGGATCGGCTCCCTCGGCGAACAGCCTGACGCAGTCTTGCGTGAAGGCCTCGCGGCACGGCCCGACCTGCACCACCCCCCACGCATCGAGGAGCCTGTCGCCGATCTGTGACCTGAGGCAATCGAGGATTCCCTGGACGTCGTCGTCGTCGTCGCCGGGCCCGAGCGTCCAGATCCGCGGTCGTCCGCCGCGCTCGTGCCGCGGCAGATCGTCGTGGCGGGGGTGACAGCAGGTGCTCATGAGGAGGTCGACGAGCGCCCGGTCGGCCCTGTCGCCGACGACGACGACGCGATCGACCGATTCCCGCATCCGTCTGGCGACATCGAGGATTCCAAACAGTGCGCTGTCGCGCCGGCAGGCCTGGCTCCCGGTCGTGCCGTAGGCCCGGAGCATCGCCTCGGTCGCCGTTCCGGCGGCGGAGGCCGCGGCGCCGCGGACGCTCTCCGCCCGGGCGAGCCAGGATCCCCAGCCGGCGTCGATGCCGCCCTTGGCCGACATCACCCCAGGAGGACGGTGGTGCTCGATCGGATCGGTCGGCGGCCGGGGGCGGAGGACACTCATGGCGGGCGGGGAGCAGCGGGGGGGAGGGGTTCGCGAACGGAAGAATACCCACTCGGGCAGGCGGTGCCGGTCGTGGGGCGGCGGCCACGCTGTCCGGTCCCGGGGGGCTGGCGCGGAAATGCCCTTGAAGTGACTGCCGTCACGCCCGACAACAAGGGCTCCCGAACACCCAAGGGGCTTCGTGCCGAAGTCCCCTTCCCTGCCCTGTTGAGGAGACCGCCGCGTGATCGAGCATGAACTGGTGCGTGAACTGGCCGAGAAGTCGTCGTCCAAGATCGTGATGGTGGTGGCAGACGGGCTCGGTGGGCTGCCGCTCGATCCGGGGGGGAAGACGGAACTCGAGACGGCCGTCACGCCCCATCTCGACAGCTTGGTCCGTCGCGGGACGAGCGGCTCGAGCGTGCCGGTGCTGCCGGGGATCACCCCCGGCTCGGGCCCCGGTCACCTCGGCTTGTTCGGCTACGACCCGCTCGAGTTCCGCATCGGCCGCGGCGCCCTCGAGGCGACCGGCATCGGCTTCGAACTCGGCCCGGATGACGTCGCCGCCCGCGGCAATTTCTGCACGCTCGACTCGGCCGGATTGATCAGCGACCGTCGTGCCGGCCGGATCCCGTCCGAGGAGAGCTTCAAGGTGGTCGAGCGACTCCAGGGGGTGAAGATCCCCGGCGTCGAGACGTTCGTGAAACCGGTCAAGGAACACCGCTTCGTTGTCGTCTTCCGCGGCAAGGGGCTCGACGGCGCCGTGGCCGACACCGATCCGCAGGCCACCGGTGTCGCCCCCCTCGATCCTCAGGCCCACACCCCCGCTGCCGCGCGGACGGCCGAGGTGGCCAAGGAGTTCGTCGCCCAGGCCCGGCGGATCCTCGCCGACGAACCGAAGGCCAACGGCATGGTGCTCCGCGGCTTCGCCGCCAAGCCGAAGCTGCCGAGCTACGAGGAGCTCTACCGGCTCCGCGCGGCCGCGATCGCCGTCTACCCGATGTACAAGGGGCTCGCCCGGCTCGTCGGCATGACGCTCGTCGGCACGCCTCACACCCTCGACGAGCAGGTCGACACCCTCGCCGCCTGCTGGCAGGACTACGACTTCTTCTTCCTCCACTTCAAGTACACCGACTCCACCGGCGAGGACGGCGCGTTCGAGCAGAAGGTGAAGCGCGTCGAGGAACTCGACCGGGTGATTCCCCGCATCGAGGCCCTCCGTCCCGACGTTCTCATCGTCACCGGGGACCACAGCACGCCGAGCCTTCTCAAGAGCCATTCCTGGCATCCGGTGCCGACGGTCCTCGCCGCCGACACCTGCCGGCCGGACGGGCTGGAGAAGTTCTCGGAGCGGGAGTGTCTCCGCGGCGGCTTCGGAATCTTCCCGGCCAAGCACTTGATGCTCCTGGCGATGGCCCACGCCCAGCGCCTCGGCAAGTACGGGGCCTGACGTTTCCGCGGGAAAACAGGCTCCCGGGCATCCCGGCGGGTTGTGAAGTAGATTCGACGTATCGCACCCGCCCTCCCCGGTTTCTCCCATGGCCCGCATCGACGACGAAGACCTGTTTCAGAACTCGACGATGACCTTCGGCGAGCACCTGGAGGAACTCCGGGCGTGCCTCATCAAGGCCACGATCGGGCTCCTGGTCGCCGTCCTGATCGGCTTTGCCGTCGCCCGGCCGTTCGTGCATCTCATCGAGCAGCCGCTCAAGCGGGCCCTGGCCAACTATTACTCCAATCGGGCCGTCGAAACGTTCGACACCTGGAGGCCCCGGGTCGACGGGGGCCCCGCCCTCCCCTACTCCCGGCGGGAGGTGATCGATGCCGTCGAGAACCACGGCATGTCATTTGAACTCCGCGAGGTCCACGCCGACCGGCTGGCCCGCGTCCTCGGGACGGCGCCCGCCGCCGCGGCGGGAAGCTTGGAGGATGAAAAAGCCGGGTTCGGCATGGACGATCTCGTGCCGGTGCTCCTCTGGCAGCCGATGGTGAAGGATTCACGCGTCAGCATCACCACCTTGAGCGCCCAGGAGGCGTTCGGGATGTACGTGAAGGCGGCGCTCCTGGTGGGGGTGGTCTTGGCGAGCCCGTGGATCTTCTATCAGCTCTGGACGTTCGTCGCCGCCGGCCTCTACCCTCACGAAAAGCGGTATATCCATGTCTTCCTTCCCATGAGCATCGCGCTGTTCCTGGCCGGCGTGTTCCTCGCCTTCTTCTTCGTCTTCGACTTCGTCCTCGACTACCTCCTCCAGTTCAACGCCTGGCTCGGCCTCGACCCCGATCCGCGGATCAGCGAGTGGATGGGGTTCGTCCTCATCCTCCCGATCGGCTTCGGGATCGGCTTCCAGCTGCCGCTGGTGATGCTCTTTCTGGAGCGGATCGGGATCGTCGATGTCGCCACGTATGCCGCGCAGTGGCGGATGGCGATCGTGATCATCTTCGTCGTCTCGGCGATCCTCACGCCGGCCGATCCCTACAGCCTCCTGTTCCTCGCGATTCCCCTCTGCCTCCTCTATTTCGGCGGCCTGGCGATCTGCCGCTGGCTGCCGCCGGTGGGGGCTCGCAACGCCTGAGCAGGGGCGAAAGGCCCCGTTCGAGCCTCCTCAGCGAGCGACGAACGCGAGCCAGTAGAAGACCGTCCCGGTGATCGCCGTGAGGACGAGATCGGCCGCGGCCAGCCTGGCCATGACGCGGTGCCTTGGGGAGTGGGCGTTTGGCCCGGGGGGGGACGGAAATCGCTTGACGGCTTCCCACACGACCCACGTCCAAAGGACGAGCGTGGAGATGGCAAACACGAGGTGGATGCCGAGGGCCGAGAGGACGCCCGAGGGCCAGAACGGGCTCGGCGCGGCCCGCACTTTCCAGTCGGAGATCAGCCGGACGTCGATCTCGAAGACGACGATCGCCGCGACGAGGGCGGCCACGATGACGATTTGGAGCTTCCGGTGAGCGGCGAAGTCGCGCCGCCGGGCGACCAGATAAATGCTCCACGCCAGGAGCGGCAGGGTCGCGAGCAGCCCGACGAGCACCACATCCATGCCGAAACTCGCCCGGGTGCCGAGAAACCCGTCGATGCCGGACGTGAAGGCTTCGGCGGCGGGGGCGATGGTGGCGGCAGGGTCCAAGGTTCCCTCCAGGGGGCTTTGATCGATAACGCTCGGTCAGGGGATCGGCTGCTGAGTGTAGCCAGGTCAGGGTTTGCGGGAGCCTGGGTTCTTGCCTTAGGATCGGGGATGCCGAGGCCGAGTGGCGAAACAGGCAGACGCACTGGACTTAAAATCCTGTGGAGAGCGATCTCCGTGCGGGTTCGATTCCCGCCTCGGCCACTCTCGCTCGGTTCCCCGATTCGGGGGGCGAATCTCCCTTGCTCCGACAGGCCAACGGGAGGTATCAGCACCATGGATCCGGCCGATTTTCAGGCGACTCGTTCTGCCTGAGACCACCGGCCCACTTCCAGACCTCTGAGAGCCGCCCCCCGTGCCGACGCAATCACCCCAGCGACGACTCCCCGCCGGTGCCCTCGTCCCGGGTGGGGCTCGCGGGGGTGGGGGGCGGATCTGGATTCCGTGGCTCTTGGCCCCGCTGTTTGCGCTCGCGCCGATCGCGGGATGTGCCCTGGCCGGCAAGGTGCGGCAGTCGGCCCTCAATTTGCCCGCAGCCGGCCCCGCCGAAGGTCTTTCCGCACCGACGGTGACGTTTGCCACACCAGAGGCCGTGGACCCCTCCGGGGGGGCCACGCCGGTGGTGCCGGTCGTGCCGGCCGGCCGCTGACGGAGCCGTCGGCAAAGTCGCTTCCGGTCGGATCACCGGCCCTGTTCCCGCTCCATTCGTCCCCTGCCGGTGGCATCGGGGGCGAATGCGGACTAGCTTTCAGCGGGGCTTTCCCTCCACCGTAGCTCCGGTGGACAGGCTCCGGGAGACTCCGTGCATGCCGCTGTGGTCCAGAATCGCCCTCTCGGCCCTCTTGCTCGTCCTGGCCGCCGTTGGGATGACGTCAACATTGCAGGCCGTGGCCGCCAGGCGGGCCATCCTCGAGCAGGCCCGTGCCGGTGCGCAGGGCGTGGCGGAGGTGTTGGCCAAGGCGACGGCGTTTGCCGAGGAGGTTCCTCCGGCCGTGGAGGTCGAGATCGGTGAGCAGATGCTCACCCAGGCGAAGCTCCTGGCCCAACTCGTGGCCGTGGCCGAGGGGGCCGGGGTGCCCCGCGAGGATCTCCTCGCCCGGCTCCGCGGGATCGCCGGCCCAGGACAAGCCGAGTTCCTCGCCACCGACGACGCCGGGGTGGCCATTTACGAGACCAATCCTGCCGGCGAAGGCTTCCGGTTCTCGCCGGATGCCTCCACCCAACCCCAGGCCCATGTCTTCCACCGGCTCCTCGCCGGAGAGACGCCGAGCGTGATCCAGGAGTCGCGCCGGCGCGAGATCGACCAGCGCGTTTTCAAGTATGTCGGAGTGCCCGGGGTCGATGGCGCCCGGATCATCCAGGTGGGGATGCCGGCGACGTTCCTCGAGCGGCTCGACACCGCCATCGGCCTCCGCCGCCTCGTCGGCGAGGTGGTGGTCGGTGATGTCCGCGAGGTGCGGATCCTCGACGCCCGTTCGAGCCCGTTGGTGACCCGGATCGTCGATGAGAATGGCAACCCGTCGGAGTCAGCGCCGCCGCTGGATCAGGAAGATGCCCGGATCGTGCGCGAGTCGATCGCCAGCGGGCGGGCGGCCGACCGGATGGAGGGGGCGATGGTACGCGTGGCCGCGCCGGTCCTCCGGGCCGACGGCGCCAGTGGCGGCGCGGTGCTTGTCGGGTTGGCAACCCGGGCCGGGGGCGATCTGTGGCGATGGGAACTGCTCGCTGGGCTGCTTTCGTCGCTCCTCGTCGGCCTCCCGGCGTTCCTCGTGGGCCGCTTCTTGGCGCAATCGACCTCCGACTCGGTCAGGGTGTCGACGGCGGTGGCTGAATCGATCGCCTTGGGCGATCTCAGCGCGACGGTGCCCCCGGGCGGGGGCGACGAGGCGGGACGCCTCCTCGACGGTGTGGGGCGGATGTCGGCCGCGCTTCGGGAAACCGTAGGCCGGCTCCAGACAGCCGGAACGCGGGTCACGGAGGTCGAGAGCGATGTCTCGGTGGCGCTTGCCAGGCAGGAACGAATCGTGCGGGGTTTCAGCGGCTCGGTGGATGACATCTCCGGGGCTGCGTCGCAGATTTCATCGAACGCCGAGCAGTTGCTCGATGCCACGGGGACAGTCACGCTCGCCGCCCGCGAGGCCGCGCGCGTAGCCGACGATGGACGTTACGGCCTGGAGCGGATGTCGGAGTCGATGCGCCAGCTCGACGAGGTGATGAACGCCTTCACGAGGAAGCTGGCGACGATTCGCCAGCGCGCCGGTGGGATCAACGCGGTGGTGACCACGATCGCGAAGGTGGCCGACCAGACAAATCTCCTTTCGGTGAACGCGACCATCGAGGCGGAGAAGGCCGGGGAGGCCGGCCGCGGCTTCCGGATCGTGGCCCAGGAAATCCGTCGCTTGGCCGATCAGACGGCGCTGGCCACGAAGGACATCGAACGCATGGTGCGCGACATGCAGTCGGCTGTCTCCAGCGGCACGATGGAGATGGACCGCTTTCGCAACGAGGTCAGTACGCGGATCCAGCAGGTCACCGAAGTGAGCCAGCAACTGGCCGGGATCGTGGCGCCGGTCCAGTCGGTGACCCATGCCCTCGATCAGGTTCACGACGGCATGGAGAACCAGAACGCGGGGGCTCGGCAGATCCGTGACTCCCTCGACCGTCTCCGCGCCGGCGCCGGGCAATCGGCTTCCGCCGTCGAGGCCTTCGCGACGGCGATGAATCAGCTCCGCGCATCCGTCGCCGACCTTAACGACGAACTGGCGCGGCTGCGCATCGATCCCGTCCAAACGCGGGAGTGACGTCCCGCCGCCGGACGGGCCATGGATCGCTGTGGCCGAGGGAAGTCAGCGGCGGGGGGCGGTCTCACCGAAACGCGATGCCTGACGGGCGGCCAGAAAACGCCGCAGGCCATGGACGATCCGCGCCGGAGGTTGGGCCCCCGACTGGCTGAACAGCGGGGTCTGGCCGTCGTCGGTGACGATCAGTTCAACCGCATCCGGAGCGAGTTCGACGCCCCCGAGGAGGTTTTCCATCGACTCCGCCTCCTGCGACCCACTGGAGGCCGTCGGAGGAACGTGGGCGACGATGAAGTTCTCCTGCACGAACGGGGCGAACTCCGGATCGGAAATGAGCGAGTCGGAGTGGCTCCGGGCAGCCTTGTCGCCGGGACGGGCGACGACGAGGAGAATCGGGCGCTTCGCTCCCCGGGCTGTTTCGATGGCTTTGTCGAGTGAATCGAGGACCGGGGCGGTGTTGGCGGCGGTGGAAGGAGTGGCGGCAGGCACGGACGCCGCGGGCGTCGCGGCAGCAACGGCGATTTCAGGAGGCCGCTCCGGGAGCGATTTCGTCATGTCGGCGATCCAGGCGGCCGGAGACTGCCCCTGATAGCCGCGTTTTTCGGCCAGTTTCGTGCCGTCGGGACTGATGAGGAGGACCGCCGGGAAGTTCCGCACCCCGTATTTGATGCAGACCTTCGAGCGCTCCACCCGAACCGCCTCCGTGATCCCGTGCTGGGGGAGGTCGATCATGAGGAGGACGACGTTCCGTTCGGCCCACTCGTGGAAAACGCCCGTTTCGAGAACGTTTTTCTCGAGGGTCTTGCAGTGCGGGCACCAGTCGCTGCCGGTGAACACCGTCAGGACGGGCCGGCCTGTCCGCTCGGCATCCGCCATCGCGGCTTCGTAGCTGGTGTGCCAGGCGTGGGCGGAGACGTCTGCGGCCGCGGCCGACGAGGGGGGAACGACGCCGGGAAGCGTGCCGAACGACGGGAGCGTCGCCAAAGTCATGCCGGCGACGATGCCACGCAGCGCCGATCGGAGATCGATCCGTCTCCCCCGCGGCCGGCCGCAGCCAGCGGTGGTCCTGGGGCGGTTCACCCTTGCTTGTCCGGTCGCTGATCGCCTCATGCGCATCGTGGCACTCCTCCGTGAAACCGCATCCACCACTTGTCCATCGGGTGAACGCGGCTTGCTCCAAGAGTTTCTGGCTCCAAAACCAACGCAGCAGGCTAGCAGTGGGGAAATGTGATGTAAATCACTCAACTTGACCTACGTTCCCTAGATTGCCTGAATTGCCTGTTTTTTGGTTCGCAAAGGGACTTACGGCGAGTCGGCACGGCGCGAGCCGGGGGAGAAAAGGCTCGGGGAGGAATAGAATCCCGGCTGGAATCGTCCGGGGAGACGGTGGATTGCCAGAGCCGAGGGGGAAAAAAAATTGATCGCCACCCGTTCATGCTGCCGGAATCGCCGCTGGCCAATCTTCCCGGCGGCCGTCGCCTGGCTGCTGACTTCGATCGTGGCCGCGGCGGGGCGGGCCGACGTCATCGACCCCGCGGCCGACAAGCCGGTGACAGTGCCGGAGGTGTTCCGGCAGCCGGAGCGGGGCCTCGACGGGGTCGGATGGTATCGCTGCACCGTCGTCGTGCCGGCCCCGTGGGGGGAGCGGCCGCTGGAACTGTTCGTCGAGCCGTTCGATGCGGCAGTCGAGGTGCTCGTCAACGGCCGGTCCGTCGGGGGAGCGGGGGAGTTTCCGCCCCGGTTCCGCAGTGGTCTCGGGGGGCCGGATCGATTCAGGATCCCTGCCGGGGTCCTCGCTGCCGGGGCGCCCGCCGAGATCGTCATCAAAACCTGTCTGCGGGACGGACGGACCGGATTCAACGTGGCGGCCCCTGCGCTGTTTGCCGGGGATGAAGCCCTCCGACTCACCGGGCGATGGTTGTTCCGGGGCGGGGAGATCGTTCCCGGCCAGCCTGCGGCGCTCCTGGAACCGGGCATCGAGCCCGCGGCGGAGGTCGAGGCGACGCTGCGTCGGATCGACGACGCCGGTCCCCTTTCCGCCGCCGATGAGCGGGGGAGATTCCGGGTGGCGGAGGATCTCCGCGTCGATCTGGTCCTCGCAGAGCCGGACGTCCGTCAGCCATTGTCGGTGAAATGGGATGCCCGTGGCCGGATCTGGGTGGCCGAGTTCATTCAATACCCGGAGCCGGCGGGGCTGACGATGGTCAGCCGCGACGCGTTCCTGAGGAGCGTCTACGACAAGGTGCCGGCCCCGCCTCCGCACCACGACCGTGGTCTCGATCGGATCTCGTTTCACGAGGACGTCGACGGCGACGGGATCGCCGAGAAGCATGGGGTTTTCGTCGATGGCTTGAGCCTTGTCTCGAGCTTCGCCTTCGATGCCGCGGGCTTGTGGGTCCTCCAGCCCCCCTACCTCCTCTTCTATCCCGACGCCGACCAGGATGATCGGCCCGACGGCGATCCGGTCGTCCACTTGGAGGGCTTCGGCATCGAGGATTCCCACTCGATCGCCAACAACCTCCGCTGGGGACCCGATGGTTGGCTCTACGCCGCCCAAGGGAGCACGGTCAGCAGTCGCGTCCACCGCCCCGGGGCGGACGGATCGCCGGTGGTGTCGACCGGCCAGTGCATCTGGCGCTACCACCCGCCGACGGGACGCTACGAGATCTTCGCCGAAGGGGGAGGGAATGCTTTCGGGGTCGAGTTCGACGCGTCTGGCCGGCTGCTCTCGGGCCACAACGGCGGCGACACCCGTGGCTTCCACTACGTGCAGGGGGGCTTCTCCCGGAAGGGATTCGAGAAGCACGGGGAACTGTCGAACCCGTTCGCCTTCGGCTTCTTCGAGCCGATCAGCCACCACAGCGCCCCGCGTTTCACCCACGCCCTTGCCGTCAACGACGCCGCAGTGCTCGGCGAAAAATATGCTGGGAGCCTGTTCGGCGTGGCCCCGCTCCAGGGGCAGGTGGTCCGCAGTGCCATCCGCCCCGATCGTTCGAGCCTCGCTACGCAGGATCTCGATATTCCCCTGGCCTGTGACGACAGCTGGTTTCGCCCCGTCGACCTTCAACTCGGTCCGGACGGAGCCCTCTACGTCTGCGACTTCTACGAGCAGCGGATCGACCATGCCAGCCACTACCAGGGACGGATCGATCGGGATCGGGGACGCGTCTGGAGGCTCGCGGCCGCGGGCTCCCCCCCTGCCCGGCTCCCCAACCTCGCCCAGGACGACGGCGCGGCCCTCGTCGAACGGCTCTCCGATCCCAATCGCTGGATCCGGCAGACGGCGCTCCTCGAATTGGCCCACCGCCAGCCGGCAGGGGCCCGCGACCGGGTCGCGCGCCTGCTCTTCGGCCCGACGCCCGGGCCAGCCCCCTTTCCGCTCGACCTTGCCTGGGCGCTGATCCGCCTCGAGCCCCCGAGCGACGAGGAATGGATCGCCCTGCTCGGGCACTCCGATCCGTGGGTGAGGGCGTGGGCCGTCCGACTTTTGTGTGACGATGGCCGGATCCCCCCAACGCTTCTTGCCCGCCTCGAGACGGCGGCAAGCGCCGAGGCCGACCTCCGGGTGCGGAGCCAGCTGGCCGCTTCGGCCCGCCGTCTCCCTCCTGACCAGTCATTGCCCCTCGTCGCCGCGTTTCTCGCCCGTGATCCCGCGGCGATGCCTTCCGACACCGACGACATCCACATTCCGCTGCTCGCGTGGTGGGCCGTCGAGCGGCTCCTCTCCGCGGACCGGCCGGCGACCCTCGCGCGGCTTTCGCGTGAAGACGGGCTTCTGTGGCGTTCCCGGCTCGGCCGGGAGGTGCTCCAGTCGCGCGTGGCCCGCCGACTCGCCCTTGGAACGCGGGCCGATCAACTGGCGGCAGCAGCGCTCGTTGATGCGGCTCCCGACGCGACCCACCGAGCCCGTCTCCTCGAGGGCTGCGAGCAGGCGTTTGCCGGCCGATCGCTCTCCGCGGTGCCGGCCGAACTTCTCGCCGCGATCAGCCGGTCTGGGGGCGGATCGCGCGCCCTCCGGCTGCGGCTCTCCGACGGGGCGACCCTGGCCGACGCGCTGTCGGTGGTGGGAAACGCCAATGCCAAGCCGGAGGATCGTCTCGCCGATATCGCGATCCTCGGTGAGACGCTCGTACTCTCGGCGGAGCCGGTGTTGCTCGCGGTCGCCGCGGCACCGGGGGATGATCGCGTCCGCGCGGCGGCGCTTGCGGCCCTCGAGGGCTGGAGCGATCCGGCGATCGCCACCGCCGCCATCGGCCTGCTGCCCGGGGCCCCGCCGGCAGTGGCCGCTGCGGCGCTTGATCTCCTCGCCGGGAGGCCGGCCTGGACGATCGCGCTGCTCGAGGCGATCGATGCCGGCCGTGTCGATCCGGCTTCGGTCCCGGAGGCCGTCGTCCGCCGGCTCCGTCTCCACCGCGAGCCGGCCGTCGCGGAAGGCGTCACGCGGAGGTTTGGCGCGGGCCCCGAGCCGGGGAGCGAGGAGGCTGAAACGGCAGCCGATCTGGAGCGGATCCGAGCCGTGCTCGGAGAGGGCTCGGGGAGCCCGATCCTCGGCCGGACGGTGTTCCGCACCACCTGTGCCTCCTGCCACATGCTCTTCGGCGAGGGGGGGCAGATCGGCCCCGATCTCACGAGC
>CAJBCV010000561.1 GCA_903951635.1 uncultured Planctomycetaceae bacterium | reverse complement strand
TGCATGACAGAGAAGCAAGAGGCAGGCGACGAGCAGCACTCGGGGTCGCGGGGTCACGGTCGTATCCTCATTCTCGGTTGATGGAGGCCAATGGACGCAAGCATCATCCGCCCTGCTGCTCCTGCCACGCAGCGATGACGCTGATGAAAAAAGGATCATACGGTCTGCCGGGCGACGGAAGCCACCCGCCCACGTCGACTCAATCGTCTTCCATGGGCTTCACACGCCGCAGACCGGAGTCCGTGAACCGCCGACGGAGCGAAGCAGCGACGTGCTGCAAAAGACGCCATCCTGGCATCTGAAATCGCTCTACTCGCTCGGCTCCCAAATCCACTCGCCCTTCGTGTTGATGTAGCCTCGTTTACCGTCAAAGGCGACTTCCGCGATGCCATGGCGAAAGCCTCCATACACCCAGGAGAACTTCCCGGGAATCACCTCCTCGCCAGCACGATCGATGAAGCCCCAGCCATTCTCTCCGAGTGCAACACCTGCCAAACCATCAGAAAAGCCGTTGGCATGCTGAAAGCGAGGTGGGATCACCCATTCCCCCCGTGTGTCGATGTAACCAAACAGCCCCCTTTCGCCAACGCAGGCCAGACCCTCGGAGAAAGCGAAGGCAACCTCGAACTGAGGCTCGATCACGACCGCTCCCCTGGCGTTGAGATAGCCCGCACCATGTCCCTTCCTGAAAGGAATCAGCTCCCCCGGTTCGCCGGTAGCGAAATGCTGCGGGGAGGGCTCCGGCACGATCTCGCCGGCTCGATCGATGAACTTTGAGTCACACTCCACCCCCACATCGGCGATCATGCTGAGCAGCTTGCCTCTGAGCGTTGCGAACCCAACCTTGGCCACGCCATTTCGAAAATCCGCCGCCGCATCGAACCGTGGTTCGATCACCACCTTCCCGAACTTGTCGATGTAGCCCTTCTTATTCGCGCGCCGCTTGTCCTCGAAGATCGCCAAGCCTTCGGAAAAGGGGCCGACGCTGACGAACTGCGGCTCAATGACTACGCGTCCCTGCGTGTCAATGAATCCCCACATATCCTGCTTCCGAACAGCGGCGAGTCCATCCGAGAAGGGATACGCCTTCTCGAAGGCAGGCTCGATGACGATCTTCCCGTCGCGATCGATGAAGCCGTCCTTGCCGTTCACCGTGACGACGAACAGCGGGGGATCGTCCGGCTCCACAAGCGGCGGAGGCACCAACTGGGAAAATGCCCCCGAAGGCGACAGCAAAGCCACCCACATTGCCGCGAGACCGAGTTGCCGAAGAGTCATATCAATGGCGCTAGGGGATTTCTGGGAAGCTCAGGGCCACACGGAAGCCAACGTAGTCGGAGCGAGTGTCCGGAGGAAAATGAAACGCCCGGTCCCCTGACCGCCCCAACATTGCTGGAGTCAACCAAGCGCCGCCACGGATCATTCGGCTCGAGCCCTCCTTCGGCCCGGTGGGATCGCTGACCGCCCCCTCGGGATAATCACCGGCCCAGTCGCTGCACCACTCCATCACATTCCCGTGCATGTCATGCAAACCCCAGGCGTTTGGATCCTTCTTCCCGACCGGATGGGATTTGCCTTGACCATTCGACGAGAACCAGCCGTAGTCATCCGCTAATTCCTGCCCTCCAAACCCGAACGGCGCGTTACTGCCAGCACGGCAGGCGTGCTCCCACTCCGCCTCCGTCGGTAAGCGATACACTCGACGGGCCGCTCGCTCCTCGGGCAACTCCGAAAGCCTCTTGCAGAATTCGACAGCATCCTCCCACGACACCCGATCGACGGGATGATTCGAGCTCTCACCGTTATCGATCTGATCTCCTTGAAATTGGCTGGGATTGTTGCCCATCAGCTTCAGAAACTGAGCCTGAGTGACCTCGAAGGCTCCCAGCCAATAGTCGCGAGTGAGTGTGACTTCGTGCCGTTGCTCCGCGAGCCGATAACCCTCTTCTCGAAACAGCGAGCCCATCTGCAACTTCCCCTTGGCGATCGGCACGAGCTTCATGCCAAGGCTGTTGGTGATTTGCTGATCAGCCTGGTCGCCTGGGGATTCAGCACAGTCCAGGCGAGCTTGCTCAATCGCCGCTTCGGCTGCGGCGGAAAGTTGTTTTGAAGCACTCAGGATCGGGAGCACCTCTTTAGGCTCCTGACCGCGAAAATGAATCGTCATTTGGGAGATGTCGATTTGCACTCGCTCGTCGCCTTCAGCGGCCCGTTGAAGATGCACGTTCCAATCGTTCCGCCTCACCTCGTTGTAGACCACAGCCCCACTCATCCAGCGCTTCGGGCCGGTCTGCTCGAATGACTGCTCGGAGGATGACCCCTGATAGGTGATCGTCGAGACGTTGCCACCGTTGATCGCGGGGTCGATGGCTGGCTTCGAAACCTCCACCGGCCAGCTGTTGCGGACAATCCGGACCCCGATACTGAAGCATTCTCGCGCCCCCTGCCATCGATAGCTGCGGGTCGCCAGTCTGCAGCGGGTGGCTTCCTTGAACCAGCAGCCGCCCCGGATCACCCGATCGAGACCTACTTCCTTCGCAATCGGATCCGTTCCGCCCGGCAATTCCTGGGAGTAGCAATCCTGAACCCACTCCCAGGCACTCCCATTCATATCGTGCAGCCCCCAGGCATTTGCGTTCTTGGTGCCTACCGGTTTCGGATAACCGCCGCTGTTTCCATCGTGCCACGCCACCTCATCAAGACTGCCTCCGGGATACATTCCTGTCTCACCCGCTCGCGCCGCGTATTCATACTGCGCTTCGGTCGGCAAGGACATCTTTCCGCCATCCTCGCTTCCGAGCGTGGCATTGATCTTGTCCATAAACGCTTGGGCGTCTTCCCAACTGACGCCCACGATGGGGAGATCGGGACCTCTGTTTTTTTCGGGATGAGGCTTGCCGTAGGGACCCATGCCATCCAGTGGATTGCTTCCCATCACAGCCGCCCACTGCGACTGAGTCACCTCGGTTTGTGAGATCCAAAAGCCTTCGCTCAGGGTGACTCTGGCCTGATCTTCTCTGTTTTCCCTCCCCTTCTCGGATGGCGGACTCCCCATGAGGAACTCACCCGGCGGGCACCAGCAGAAGGTCATTTTCACGCCGGGCGCGATCTCGAAATCGCGTTCCTCACCGGCACGGTTTCCCTCGAGCGTTGCGGACGCGCTTTTCTCAGCAGCGACGACTGGATCGACGACGCCTGACTGAGAGACCGTGTCTTGCGCGGCTGCGAGGCTTGCCATGGTGGCGATGCATGCGAGCGTTTTCGCAACCGTACTCATCTCTTGGTCTCCGCTTATGCTCCCACGACTTGACGGTCTCACCGTGATACACGGCTTGCGCCACGCTCTCAGAATAACGAATCGAGAGCCGCAAGCCCTGGTGTCGGTGTCACGAAAGCTCCTCCCTCCGCTGTCCGCTGCCGCTCCGGAAAGCTGATCAGCCGGGGGGCCGCTGGAACAATGCCCCTCGGTCAGACTACCCGACCCCCGCCGTCTGCTGCAGGGCGTGGTACGGCCGGGCTCCGCCGCTCCAGGCGTTCGCCGGGCAACCGGCTGGCTCGCAGCACCCATTCGCCGAACTGCGCTTCGTCGAACGGGCTGCCCTCGTCAATGTCGAGGTAGCGCACGTCCTTCTGCTTCGACTCGCCGGGAGGGACAGGCTCGAGGTCCGCACCCCGGAAGAACGCCACCTTCACGTACTTCGTCAGGCAGTGGAAGCCCAAGAAGTAGACATGCTCCCCGACACCGTACAGCGGCGAGTTCCACTTCACCGCCTTCCGCACGTCGGGCACAACGCGCGAAATGATCGCGTCGAGGCGGCGGCCGACGTCGCTCTTCCGGCCCGGCATGGCTGCTATGTACGCCTGCACGGGATCGTCGCCGTAGCCCAGCGCGATCTGCGGATTGCCGCCCGAGAGCAGGGCCGGTGCTCCGTCCGTTCGCTCCGTCGACCTCGCTGACTTCTTCTTCGCCACGCGAAAACCTCCCTCGCCATACGACCCAAGCTCAGCAGCCGCGGCCGCGAGACGCTCCGATTGCAACCGCGGCGGCTCGCCGCCGTTCGCTACAGCGCATGGCTAGTCCATGTGGCGGCCGATTGGTTCACCTCTTTTGAGATTCGGCGGCTTGCGCTAAGAGCTGGGCCTTAAAGCTCTCGGCTTGGGCCTCGAGCTGGGCGTTGTGAACTTCTGTCTGAGCCTTGAGCTGACCGTTGAAGACTTCCGTTTGGGCTTTGAGTTGGGCGTTGTGGTTGGCGGTCATCCAAAGGTTTGCGACGCCTTGCAGCAGCACCACGAGGAAGAGAAGGCCGATGACAGTATGAATGCTGGGCTTCATTCTGTTTTGTCTTGGGTGTGTGCTGTTCATGTTGCGGACAAATCCGAGTAGCCGAACGATGGCGATCAATGGCTCGCGACCATGGGCCGTCCATGCTCACAGACGCTCTCGCGAGTCCATCGCATCGCTTGGTTCCAAGCCGGGTACTTTATCGGCCCATCACAAGGTCGATACCGGAGAAGATGACTTCCATCTGTCGCCTTGGGATTTTGCCGACTCGCTCGGTCAATTGCCGTTTGTCAACGGTCACAAGTTGCGACACATTCGCGACGGAATCGCGGTCTAATCCAGTGTGCTTCGCATTAAGAAGCACATTGCCCGGGGCGACAGACCAGCGAAGGTTGCTTGTCAGAGCGACGCACACGACCGTCGCAATCCGGCTTTGGTTCAGCGCATCCGACTGCACCACAACCACCGGCCGACGATAGCCCGGGGCTGAGCCTATGGGTTCAGCCAGGTCGGCCCACCAAACTTCGCACTGGGCGATTACCATTCGACCCGCTGCAGCGATTGCTGGGCGGCTGCCTGGACAAAAGCGTCGGCCTCACCGCCCGCCTCTCGAACGGCCTGATCCATAAGCGACGTCACTCGGTCATCATCATGGCGGGCGACGAACTCCGCGAGGGCCCGAGCGTAGAGTTGGCTGCGGGAAGTACGGAGTCGAGACGCTAGGCGCTCGGCGTCCTCGAAGACGTCGTCAGGGATCGAAACGGCGGTTTTCATACCGGAAGTATAACCGCCCAACGGTCACGAGTCAATGCCCGTGGAACGGCCCCGATCAATGGCTCGCAACCTCAGGATTATCCACACCGCTGGGCCTCATCGCGAGCCCATTGCATCGGGTGGTTCGCCCCTGCCGTTCAAGGCTTGTCAAGCTTCAGCACCCATTCTTTCGAGCAGGTGTTTCGCCCGCGCAATTCCTTGACGAGTGCCGTAGCCGCCGAAGATCACCGTCAAGCAGCCCTCCAGCCCACAGGTGCAACTCTCCTGATTGGCGACTTCACGAAGGCTGGCGAGCCAATTGCCTGGAATCCGCAACTGATGTCGGCAGTAGAAGGCGGACGGCAGAGCCCACTGATGCGATGGTTCCTTAGCCAGCGCCGCTTCATAGGCCGAAAGTGCATCCGCCCAGCGAGCCTGGTGCAAGCGAATGTCGCCAATCTCCAGGAAGCAGGTAAGGTCCTGCGGGTCATGCTCGGCACCTTTCGCGAACATGGCGGCGGCGCGATCCAAATCGCCACCTCGTCGTGCGGCGTTGGCTACCGCGACAGCCGTCTTCCAGTTCGGGGCTTCTCGATACCGTTGCTCAGCCAGGGCGACGGCCTCTTCAAAACGCCCGTTCTTGCTCAACAGCAACGCTCTAATCACCTCGCCGTGCGGCCCCACTCCGTACTGCGACTCCGCGTGCTCAAAAAGGGCCAGGAGCTCTCGAGCCGACTTCTTGTCGTCTTCAGACAGGGCTGAGAACGGTTCCGGTATCTGTACCGCGGCCTGGAGGATGTCACGGAAGACTTCGCTGGGCTCCATGCGTAGATCGCTCGCGATTGAGGGCGAACGGGGAAGCTGATCAGCGGCGGACGAACGACTCCGCCACGCCGCTGGATTCTGCCCGCCGGCTGATCCAGCGTCTTGTTCGGCAGATTGCCCCGCTGCTCACATGTCCCCCAGCGATCCAGATTTGCGACGGCCGTGCTGGACAATTTGTTCCACGGACGTCATGACCCGGCCGTTGATACTGAGGACGATGCGATACCTATCGCCCTCGCGACCGCCGTCGTCCTCGGGAAGGTTGTCAAACCAGGCGTAGCACTTTTCTGCCGAGAACCGCGTTGAGCAAGGAATCGTGATGATTCTATTCTCCATGACAGGGCTCTCATCAGCCGTAGGTTTGTAGACAAGAACCAAGTTCAATCGGACGCCCTCTGCGCCCTCAGCCTCAAGAAGATAGTCCTTCACCCTCACACCAATGTGGGCCTGAGCGGCTGTACGTTTCCAGACGGAGAACAGAGCAACTCCAATGACAGCCGTTGCGACAACGAAAAAAATCGAATACCGCTTCATGACACCACCCTCACAATCCGCTGCCTAACAGCCGAGCTCAGCAGCGGCGGTGGCTGCTGGAGCATTGCCTTCGAGAAGCCTACCCGCCCCCGTCGGCTCCGGCGACTGCCTCGGCTTGTCCCGGCGGCTTCCCGCGCACCTCCAAACGGAGAGCATCCACCTCCTCCCGCAATACCTTCCGCAGAAGCGTGAGTTCCCGCATAGCTTGACTCGCGACCGAGAACCCCACCAAGCCGAAGATGAAGCCGAAGATGCCGAACGCTTCCATCGCACCCCACCTTCCTCATGCCTGACGTTTTGGTTCAGCAGCGGCGAGGGCCGCTGGCGCATTGACCTTCGATCAGACTACCTGCCCCCGCCGTCTACTGCAGCGCTTGGTTCGGCGTTCATCCCTGCCTACAAGTGTGCCGCCTGCCAACGCCGCATCCACTCACCAAAGTCGGGATGGCGCTCACGCGCCGCCCGTGCGATCTGCTCTCCCGTCGCGGGAAAGTCGATCGGGAACCTCTCCGCCAGCCAGCCGCGAAGCCCCGCGGTTTCCTTCCACGCTGCAGGTAGGGCTGTGAGATCGTCAGATTCGACTTCATCGTAGCCCAGCCCAAGGAGCCGGCAGAACTCGAAAGCGTTGGAGGCAAGCGCGATGAACTCCCCCTCCGAACCGAAGAGGACGATCGGTGCCTCGTCAGGGTTTGCATTCGGCACCAGCCACAAGGCGTAGGACGACCCTGTCGACCCACGGCCGAAGATCGCAACCTGCCGCTGAGCTGCCGGGTCGTTTCGGAACCAACTCGCGGCGTCCTTCCGGCCCCAGTCGCAGATCTCGAAGCACCCGCTGATCGGATACCCTCGGGCATCAAGGTAGTCGCAGACGGCCCGCAGGCAGTCGGGCAACTTAACCCCGTCGGGAAAATTGGACTGGACGACATCAGCGAGCATGCCCAACTCCCATGCCTCCCATAGCAGCGCATCGTGCGGCCGAACGGTCCCGCTCAGCAGCGGCGGGGGCCCCTGGAGCACTGATCTCTGCGCAGCCTACCTGCCCCCGCCGGCGGCTGCAGCGACTGGTTCGGCGTCTGGGGCCTTAGCCGCAGCGATCAATGCTGCGGCGAGAAACCGCGCCTGCGATGGGATCAGCTCCAACTCGGTATTGGCGATGAAATCGGCATCGGCCAGCCGGCCACTCTCCACGTCGAGCGCGAAGAGATCGGCCTCCGGGCAAATCTGCCATGTTTCGAGATTGACCAGCCCTGAGTGGAT
This sequence comes from uncultured Planctomycetaceae bacterium, assembly GCA_903951635.1. GTDB lineage: Bacteria > Planctomycetota > Planctomycetia > Pirellulales > UBA1268 > QWOP01. The sequence continues at coordinate 102 of CAJBCV010000561.1, read as the reverse complement.
TCCAGCGATCACCTCGACGAAGCCCTGTCGGTACTTCACCGCGTCGCACCGCACTCGAATCCGGTCAGCCATCAGCGAGTCTCCTTCGCCGAACGATCAAGT
>CAJBCV010000560.1 GCA_903951635.1 uncultured Planctomycetaceae bacterium | reverse complement strand
GGAAAGACGACGCCCGATGGCCTGCTCATGCAGGGCGTGACGACGAAGGACTCCTTCGGTGACGCCACCTGGCACATCGAGTTTCGCCTTCCCTATCAGCCCAAGGATCGTGGCCAGGGGCGCGGCAACAGCGGCGCCTATGTGGCGGGCGCCTATGAGGTCCAGATGCTCGACAGCTTCGGCCTCGAGGGGCTCAACAACGAGTGTGGCGGCGTCTACTCCGTCGCGGCCCCGGCGCTGAACATGTGCTACCCGCCCCTCCAGTGGCAGACCTACGACATCGACTACACGGCGCCGAAGTATGACGGCGACAAGAAGACGGCTCCGGCGCGGATGACGGTGCGGCACAACGGCGTCGTGATCCACGAGAACATCGCCGTCAACCAGATCACCCCCGGTGGCGTCGGCGCCGACGGCAAGGGGGCAAAGGGGCCGCTCCACCTCCAGGATCACGGCAATCCGGTCCGCTACCGCAACATCTGGGTACAGCCGAAGCCGTGAGCGACCCCCGCTCGGTGTCACCGTCAACGCACGCACCGATCGCCCCGGCGGGCCTCCCCGCCGGGGCGACGGTTTGCACCGCCTGTGCGCTGCTGTGCGAGGACGGCGTCGTGCGTCCGGCGGACCATCGCTCCGAGCACCTCTGCGAGCGTGGCGTCGAGAGCTTCCGGCGCCACCAAGCTGCCGCGACCACGACCGTGGCGGCGACGATCGACGGCCGGCCAGCCGCCGCGGCCGCCGCGATCGCCGCAGCGGCCACTCGCCTCGCCGGGGCCCGACGCGTCCTCGTCACGGGGCTTGAACACCTCACCATCGAGGGGGTGACCAGCGCCTGCAATTTCGCCGAGAGGATCGGCGCGGCGATCGCCCCGGCCGTCGACGAGGGGCGCCATCCGGGTGGATCGACGGTTGCCCGCTGTGGCGAGATCACGGCGGCCTGGGAGGAACTCCGCGACCGGGCCGACCTCGTCATTTTCTGGGGCCACGATCCGGCCGATTCCCACCCGCGGTTCGTGGAGCGCTTCGTCGCTCCAGTGCTCTCCACCGCGCGGCGGACGATCGCCGTCGGCACTTCCCCGCTCCGCTTCCCCCCCTCCCCGGATCACGTCCATCTTCCGCTCGACGATGACGACGACGACGTCGATCTCGCGCGGCTGCTTCTCGCCGACCTCCTCGAGCGTCCCAGCGGCGCCGCGCCGGCTCGCCTCCGCGACGCCGCGCGTGCCCTCCGCAGCGCGATCGACACCGCCCGCTGCGTCGGCATCGTCACCGGCCGCCTCGATCCGCTCGGCCTCTCGTCCTGGGGGGTGATCGAGGTCGTGCGGGCGCTGTCGCGGCGGCTGCCAGCCTTCCAGGTGCCGCTCCACGCAGGTTCTCACGCCCCCAACGCTGCCGGAGCCAAGGCAGTGCTGACCTGGCGGTACGGCGCCGCGGCGTCGGCGGCGCGGGCCGGCAACGGCGGATCACCGGCGGAAGCGATCGACCTCGTGGCCACCGGCGCCGTCGACGCAATCCTCACCCTCGGCCGAATCCCTCACTCCCTCGACGAAGCGATTCGGCAAGCCATTGCCTCGGGCAGGGCGGTCAAGGATGGAGGGCTCGATCCCCGGAGGGTGATCCGGATGGCCCCCGAAGCCCCCGATTCGCCCGACGGCGTGTGGGTGCGGAGCCTCGAACTGTTCGAAGAGACGGGGACGCTCCTCCGTGCCGATGGCCGGACGATCGAACTGGCCGGTGATGCCACTCGAGCCCATGTCGCCGCCGTCGCGCTCCTCGCGGAGCTCCAGGAACAGCTTGCCGCCACGGTGCCGACTACACCGCAAGGAGCCAAGGCGTGACCTCCGCGCTCCCCCGACCGCGCTTCGTGCTGCGTGGTGGCACGATCCACGATCCACTCCATGACCGGGACGGCGTCGTCGACGATCTGTGGATCGACGGCGGCAGGATCGTGCCCCGGCCGACGACCACCGCGGGATTCACCGTCGTCGATGCCAGTGGCCTCGTGGTCATGCCGGGGGGCGTCGATCTCCACAGCCACATCGCCGGCCCGAAGGTCAACCTCGGTCGGCAACTGACCCCCTCCCCCGCCGCCGATGGCCGCAGCGCTGTTCCCACGATCGGAGCCACCGGCTGCCTCTACGCAGGCCTCGGCTACACGACCGTTTTCGACGCGGCGATCGCCACCGGCGCCGCGAAACTCGCGCACCTCGAACTCGACGACCTCCCGATCCTCGACAAGGGGATCTATCTCCTCGCCGGCGACGACCGGAGGGTGATCGACGCGGCAGCCCGCGGCGACGACGGTGCCCTCCGACGGCTCGTCGCCGCCGCCATCGATGTTGGCCGCGGCTGGGCGGTGAAGGTGGCCAACCCCGGCGGCAACCTCTTCTGGCGTCATGGCCGGCGAGGCGATCACCACGATCTCGACACGCCGCTGCCGGGGCTCGCGCTCACGCCGCGCGGCCTCCTCGAACAGCTCGCGACGGCGGTCGACGCGCTGGCCCTCCCCCACCCGCTCCATGTTCACACCGCCAACCTCGGCCTCCCCGGCAACTGGCG
>CAJBCV010000559.1 GCA_903951635.1 uncultured Planctomycetaceae bacterium | reverse complement strand
GGTTCCCATGTGGTCTCCAAGAAAATCGAAAACTCCCCAGACGCACACGCAGGCTGGGCCTGGGGTTTTGGGGCGGTTCATGCCATTTTGGCACCCCCACCCCCACTTTTTTTCTCACGCGATTCCGCGCCGCCTCTGCTCTGCCCTGGTCTTTCTCCCGTGGCATCGATCGCACATGGTGCGGAGGTTGGCATCGTCGTCGGTCCCGCCGTCCTCGAGCGGCACCAGGTGGTCGACATGGGCTTCGCGTCCGCTCACCGCTCGCCGGCACTCACGGCACCGCATCGCGTCCCGCAGCATGATACGCGTCCGTCGGGCTCGCCAGTCGGCCGTGTGGTAGTGCTTCACTTCCTTGGTGGGCGTGGTGGTGGTCATCCGCTTTGGACGCCAGGAGGGAATGGCGCGTGGCATTGTCACGTCTCCGGCATCGGCGCGGCTCGCCAGAAAGTCGCCTCGTCGATCTCGGTCACCGCGCCCGCCGCAATCGCCCCGCCGATCATACTTGGCACCGGCTCCCAGGCGAGCCAGTCGAGGGTGAGAGCGATCACCACGCGCCCCTCAGCGTCGTGCCACTGTTCCGCCGCTGGCGGCACGCAGGTGAGCGTATGGGCCGTGGGGTAGCCCCAGGCCGAATCGACGGCGGCCCGCATCGCTTCGTAAGTCGCGTCAGAGGTCGCAAAGAATCGGTGGGTCGTCATGCAACGGTGACTCCCCACTTAGCGCCGAGGTAGCGGCGGATCAGGTCCCGAGCGGCGGCAGTCGGCAGCTGCGAGAAGAACATCAACTCGCAGATGTCGCCCTGGAGCGGGATCGCGTTGTTCCCTGCCGTGCCAATCTGCAAGTCGAACGTCGCATTGCCTGCCGACGCGGTTGCGTTGCGGACGTTGGCGGCCGCTTCCGTACCGCCGTCAACACGGACGCGAAGCCTTTGATCAAGCGTGGCGTTGGCCGCGGAAAAAACGATCTCCTGAGCGAGGTACGACTGTGCCGGAAGCAGGCCGTTGTAGGCCGACAGGATCGCGCCGCCGGAGGAGATCGTCGATGACACCACCTGACCGAGTGTGGCCGCGAACGTCTGGCAGTTGATGCCGTCGTTTGCCGACGCCGCGGTACGGTCCTCGTAGGCGTAGAACACACCTCGATTCGTGGACGATCCGGCGCAGTTTCCAAACAGGGTGTAGATCGCGTTTGGGTTTGCGACCGTGGCGTACCTGCTGACGGCGATGACGAGAGAGTCGGTGCCGTTGTGGAGGAAGTTGAACGAGGCCGTCGAACTTGGCACCGTCAGCCGCTGCACGCTGGCGGCGGCGAACGTCACGACGTTCAGGCCATTCCGCCCCGCCGTGGTGTAACTCGGCTGGGTCGATCCGCTCGTCGTGTTCGTCGCGTGTCGAGCGTTGCCGCTCTTATCTGACCACTGCGACACGCGGCCCGCGTCGAGCGTGATCGAGGCCGAGTCGGCAGCGTCGTACCAGGCCTGTAGGCCGGGGATGCGGCGCGGGTCGAAGGTGCTGTGAAGGTAGGATCGCAGGGCCATCAGAGGACGCGCCAAGTGGATGATGTGCCGTCGTACACAAGGACGGCGTTGCCGCCGTTTGCGGCAAGGATGCAGTCCCCAGCCCAGGGGACAGTGAATCGGTTCGCGGCCGAGCTGCTCGCGCTCTGGTGCTTGAGCGTCAGGGCGAACGATCCGACGTTGACGAGCAGAATTGCTTGCACGCTGGTCCCTGCGGCGATGCCGGTCACGCTCCTCGCGGCGGTCCCGGCCACGCGGAAGATGTCGCCAGAGCCGATCGCCCAATCGTTCGTGTCAGCCGTCAGCGAAGTCGGCGTGACGACGACATTGCCGACGGCGTCCGACCCTCCGGTCTGGTGGCTTGGGGCGTGGGTTGTTGGCGTCCTCGCGTCGGAGAACCGCGGATCGTTTCCGGCCGCCACCGTCCCGGCCGTGGTGCCGACGTCGATCCCCAGCGCCGCCGCCGAGCTCGTCCCGCTGTTGGTGAGCGGTGCCGTCACGGTCACCACGCCAGACGATCCCGCCGGGCCTGTGGCACCGGCCACGCCGGCGGGGCCTTGGGGGCCGGCAACTCCAGCCGCGCCCGCCGGTCCGGTCGCTCCAGCCGCGCCCGCCGGGCCAGCCGGCCCGGTGTCGCCTTGGGGCCCTTGCACTCCAGCCACACCAGGGGAGCCGGCATTGCCGGCTACACCCTGGGGGCCGGCCGGCCCCGCAGGGCCGCGCACGGGTCCAATGTTCGTCCATGTCAGCCCGTCCCACTGCGCCCCGTAACCGGCGAGGAACCCCGCCGGGGTGCCGGCTGG
>CAJBCV010000558.1 GCA_903951635.1 uncultured Planctomycetaceae bacterium | reverse complement strand
TCCCCTCTACAACCACCAGATCCCGCCGGGGGCGGCATGGACGGTTCACTACGGCTTCGAGCTGCCGGCGGACGTGACCGAGCCGGTGACCGTCAACGTCAAGCTCCGCTACCGGAAGTTCGATGCCGAATACATGCGCTTTGTCGCCGACAACGCCCGGCCGGGGGACATGCCGCTCCGCGGGCATGTGGCGGGGGAGCCGTATGTCGACGAATTGCCGATCGTGACGATGGCCGAGGATGAGGTGACCTTCCCGGTCGCCGGGGCGACGGCCACGATCGCGGCGGCCGCGGAGAAAAAGATTCCGGCTTGGGAGCGGTGGAACGACTACGGGATCGGGCTGCTCATCAAGGGGAAGGCCGAGCTACGCCAAGCCGAGGAGGCCTTTCTCGAGGTGGAGAAGCTCGGCCGCTACGACGGACCGGTGAATCTCGGCCGGGTCTACTTCGAGGAGGGGCGGGTCGACGAGGCGGCTGCGGCGCTCGAACGGGCCGCGACGCACACCGATCCGGCGCCTCCCCCGTGGACCGTCGCCTGGCTCTCCGGGCTCGTCAACCGCCAGCAGGGGCGGCTCGAGGAGGCCGAAGCGAGCTTCCGCAAGGTCCTCGAGGATCAAACCGAGGAGATGCGCAAGCGCGGCTTCGACTTCAGCAAGGATTACGAGGTTCGCAATCTTCTCGGGCTCACGCTCTACGACCGGGCGAGCCAATTCCGCGGCGCCGACGCCGCCGAGGGCCGCCGCGCGGTCATCGAGGAAGCGGCGCGGCAATTCGAGATGACGCTCCTTCTCGATTCGGAGAACGTCGCGGCGCACTACAACCTCCAGCTGATCCACGGTCAGCTCGGCAATCGGGAGAAGTCGGACGAACACCGGATGCTTCACGAGCGCTACAAACTCGACGACAATGCCGCCGACCGGGCGGTGTCGCTGGCGCGGGAGAAGTATCCGGCGGCGAACTTCGCCGCGGAGACCCTCGTGATCTATCCGCTCCAGCGTCCGGGGGCGCCCGAGCTTCCCGCGGAGGCCGGGGCGACAGCCGATGGCCGGCGGGGCGCCGGTGCGATCCCCGACGAGCCGCGGAACGAGCCCCGGGCCGAGGTGAGTGTCGCGCCGCCGTCGCGGCCGACGGAGGGAGCGGGCAGCTGACCATTGGATTGGCGGCGCAGGCAACGAGGCATGGCGAGGATCCCGATGGCTACCCGAGAGAGCAAGTCGAGACCCGAGGACGACGCCGAGGAGCGCGACGACGCCGTCATCGGCAAGGCGTTCTGGAGGTCGCTTGCGCTGATCGCCGCGGTGGGCGTCGTCGGCGGCCTGGTTGCGTGGCGGTTGGGGTTGAAGCCCCCTCCCCCGCCGCTGCGGGAGGCAAAGCTCGCGCTCCCCGTCGGTCGGGAGAAGCCGAAGGTCGTCATGCCGGCGATGCCTTTCACCGACATCACGGCGGCCGCCGGGATCGACTTCGTTCATGAGAACGGGGCGGCCGGCGAGAAGCTCCTCCCGGAGACGATGGGGGGAGGCTGCGCTTTTTTCGACCACGACGGCGACGGCGATCAGGACCTGCTCCTCGTGCAGGGATCGCGCTGGCTCTGGGACGAGCGGGAGGCCCCGCAGCCAAGCCCGACGATGAAGCTCTATGACAACGATGGCCGCGGGCAATTCCGCGACATCACGGCCGGATCGGGGCTCGACGTCCCCTTTTACGGAACCGGCGTCGCCGTCGGCGACTTCGATGCCGACGGCCGGCGCGACTTGTTTGTGAGTGCCGTCGGGCCCGACCGGCTGTTCCGCAATCTCGGCGAGGGGCGATTCGCCGACGTCACCGCCACCGCTGGCGTGGCGGGGGACGAAGGAGATTGGGGAACGAGCTGTGGCTGGTTCGATGCCGATCGGGACGGCGATCTCGATCTGTTCGTCTGCAACTACGTCGCTTGGTCGCGCGACATCGACCGCGCTCAGGACTTCCGCCTCGTCGGCGGTGGCCGGGCCTACGGGCGCCCACAGAACTTCGGCGGCGCCTTCCCTCGCCTCATGCGCAACGACGGCGACGGGCGGTTCACCGACATCTCCGAAGGCGCCGGTATCCGCGTCCGCAACGCCGCCACCGGGGTGCCGGTGGGGAAGTCCCTCGGGCTCGCCTTCGACGATCTCGACGGCGATGGGGCGCTCGATGTCGTCGTTGCCAATGACACCGTGCAGAACTTTCTCTTCCGCAACACCGGCAGCGGGGGCTTCGAGGAGGTGGGCAACCTCGCCGGCGTGGCCTACGACGTCGAGGGCAAGGCCCGCGGCGCGATGGGGATCGACATCGCCCGCTTTCGCAACGACGACGAGATCGGCATCGTCATCGGCAATTTCTCCAACGAGATGAACGCGCTCTATGTCTCGCAAGGGAGCCAGATGCAGTTCAAGGACGATGCCGTGTCCAACGGGCTCGGGCCGGAGACGCGGCAGGAGTTGACCTTCGGCGTCCTGTTTGCCGACGTCGATCTCGACGGCCGCCTCGACATCCTCGCCGCCAACGGCCACCTCGAGGAGGACATCAACAAGGTCCAGAAGACGCAGTTCTACGAGCAGTCTCCGGAGCTGTTTTGGAACTGTGGCGCCGGGGAGGCGACCGAGTTTCGGCCCGCCCCTGCCGACCTCGTGGGGAGCGACTTCCACCGGCCGCTCGTCGGCCGCGGCGTGGCGGCGGCCGACATCGATGGCGACGGCGACAGTGATTTCGTCATCACGGCCAGCGGTTCAAACGCCCGCCTCCTCCGCAACGACCAGGCCTCGGGCCACCATTGGGTGCGGATCCGCTTGGCCGGCAGCGGGGCCAACCGCGATGCGATCGGGGCCCTGGTCACGGTGAAGACGGCGGCCGGGGTCGAGGCCCGACGTGTCAGCCCGACGCGGAGTTACCAGGCGCAGTGCGAACTCCCGGTGACGTTCGGGCTGGGGACGGCCAATGGTCCGGTCGATGTCCACGTCGATTGGCCCGACGGATCGGCCAGCGACCATCCCGGGCTCCCGATCGACACTCTTCATACGCTCGAGCCCCCGGCGACGGCGACGCCATGAGCGGCCCCGACGCTTCCTCCGGGAGCCCTGGCCTGCTTCCGCGGCTCGACTCGGGCGCGATCCGTCGGGCGCGGGGGGCGAAGGCGCCGGTCGATCCCTGGCGGCCGATCGCCGTCTGGGACGAGGAAGAGGTGACCGCACCGGGGCAGACGATCGTCTGCCGGGTGGTACTCCTCGCCGGAGCGGAGTGCCCTTTCACCTGCGCGATGTGCGACCTGTGGCGGCACACGCTCGACCGTCCGACGCCTCCGGGGGCGCTGCCTGCCCAGATCGAGGCGGCGCTTGGGCATGCTGCTGGGAGCGCTCCGGGGCCGGTGATGGCCGCACCGAGTTGGATCAAGCTCTACAACGCCAGCAACTTTACCGACCCCCGGGCTGTCCCCGTCGCCGATCGGGCCCGGATCGCGGCGCTCGTCGATCGATTCGAGCGTGTCATCGTCGAGACCCATCCCCGGCTCGTCGATGATTCCCTCGACGACTTCGCCCGCTCGATCGGCGGCAGGCTCGAGGTGGCTCTCGGCCTGGAGACGATTCACCCCGACGTCCTCCCCTGGCTCAACAAGCAGATGACGCCGGGGGATTTCGCTGCGGCTTGCCGGCGCCTCGAGGCCTTCGACATCGACACCCGGGCCTTCGTCCTCCTCGGCCTGCCGGGGTTGACCGAGGGGGAGTCGGTCGATGCCGCCATTGCCGCGGCGTGCTTTGCCGCCGAGGCGGGCTGTCGGCAGGTGAGCCTCATCCCCACGCGTCCCGGCAACGGCTCCCTCGATCGACTCGCCGCCGACGGTTCCTTCACGCCGGTCTCGGCTGCGGCCGCCGAGGCGGCTTTGGCCGGGGCCATCGGCGCGGTGCCGGAGGCGTGTCTTGTGGCCCTCGATCTGTGGGATTGGGAGCGACTGGCCGGGGCCTGCGAAGCGTGTCGCGGGCCGAGGCGGGCCCGGATCGAGGGGATGAATCGGGGCCGGGTGATCCTCCCCGCCGCCACCCTCGAGTGCGGGTGCCGGCATGGAATGTGACGTCCTGATCCTCGGGAGCAGTTTCTCTGGCAGCCTGTTGGCTTGGATCCTCGCCGCGCGCGGGATGCGCGTGCTCGTGATCGATCGGGGGCGCCATCCGCGGTTTGCGATCGGGGAGTCGAGCACGCCGGCGGCGGATCTGATCCTCGCCGATCTCGCGGCTCGCCACCGGCTCCCGGAACTTGCCCCGCTGGCTCGCTGGGGCTCGTGGCAGGCCACCTACCCCGATCTGGGATGTGGGAAGAAACGCGGGTTTTCCTATTTCCACCATCGGCTGGGGGAGCCCTTCCGCGACACCCCCGACCATGCTGCGTCGCTCCTGGTCGCCGCCAGCGCCACCGACGCCGGCAGCGACACCCATTGGCTTCGTGCCGATGTCGACACCTTTTTCTGCGCTTCCGCCGCGCGGGCGGGGGCGATCGTGCGGGAGGAGTGCGAACTGGCCGGCATCGAGCGTGGAGCGGGGCGATGGCGCGTGCGTTTTGCCGACGCGCGAGACGGCGAATCCGGAGCCAGAGAGCAGGCCCATGCGCCGTTCCTCATCGATGCCACCGGAGGCGGAGGAGCGCTTGCGGACGTGTTGGGAATGACATCCCTCGACGACACGCTCCTCACCCGCCGTGGCGCGATCTACAGTCACTTCCGCGGGATCGGATCGTGGGACGGGCTCCAGGAAGCCGCCGGCAATGTCTCGACCACCTCCCCCTTCCGCTCGGATGACGCCGCGCAACATCACTGCATCGACGGCGGCTGGATGTGGATCCTCCGCTTCCGCGACGATCTTGCGAGCGTTGGCTTCGTTCAGCCGACCGACGTCTGTCGGGGTTGGGAGGCCGGAGGAGCGCCTTCACGCGACGCTGCCTGGCGCGGCTTGGTGTCGGCCTATCCGTCGCTCGCCGAGCTCTTCGAGGGGAGTCGGGCGGTGCGGCCGCTGGGGCTCATCCCGCGGATGAGCCGGCTCTGGTCGCGGGCCTCCGGGGAGGGCTTTGCGATGCTTCCCACCACGGCCGGGTTCGTCGATCCGCTCCACAGCACCGGCATCGCGCATGCCCTCTCGGGGGTGCAGCGCCTCGCGGAACTGCTGCTTGCCGAGTCGTTCGACGAGGAAGCCTGGCAGGCCTACGGGGTGGCGGTCATCGACGAGGTGACGTGGATCGATCAACTCGTCAGCGCCTGTTACGCCGTCCTCCCCGACTTCGATCGCTTCCGGCTCTCATGCACCCTCTTCTTCCTCGCCACCGTGGCGGCGGAGCGAGGGTATGCCCGGGGGGAGACGACCGCGTCGCAGGGTTTCCTCGCCGCGCGTCACACGGCGCTCCGCACGGCGCTCGCCGCGGCGCGGAGGGACCTCGTCGCCGGCGGGAAGCTCGACGCGGACCGACTCCGCGACCGTCTCGCACCGTTCGATCCGGTCGGCCTTCTCGACCCCGCGGCCCGGCACCGCTTCGCCCATACGGCTGTCGACAAGTGATGGCGACCGGGGAGTTTTGGTCTGCCGCCCGGGCGGTTATGCTGAAGGGTGGACGGGCGTTCAGCGTGCTGGGAGGCGAGAAGGAATCGTCATGGCCGGGAAGAAGAAATCATCGAGACGAGTCAGGCCGGGCGCGCGGGGCGCTCGAGGCACGCGGCGCAAGGCGCCGAAACGAAGCGGAGGACTCCCGAGACAGGCGGTCGAAACGGGGATTCAGGCCTGGGTCGACGATCCCTCGTCTCCCTGGGGCTTGATGGAACGGCCTGTTCCAGTGCTCGACGCCGCTCCGTTCGCTTTTTCGATCACCGGAGTGGCGATTCCCGTTGGACGCTACGAGCCGGGAGCGGCCGATTTTCGCCACTGGAACGCCGCTGATGCGCTCCGTCGCACGGCAGACCTGTGGGCGCCGTTGCTGGCGCGCCATGAGGTCAAGCGATGGCAGCCGGGGGCGACGTTGCCGG
>CAJBCV010000557.1 GCA_903951635.1 uncultured Planctomycetaceae bacterium | reverse complement strand
CGACAGCAGCGATCCGCCGCCGGCCCGGCTGAGAGGGCCCAACGTGGCTTCGGGGCCGCCCATGCCCCGTCGCCGGACGCTCACTCCGGCCATCGTGGCCTCCGTTCGCTCGAAGCCTGCTTCGCTTCGCCATCCATGGCTGCGCTCGCATCCTACGCCGGCTCTCGGAGCACGGGCGCCCCCTCGCTGGCAGCGTCATAGGGGGGCGCGTTTGTGGCAGCGCCCGATCGCTCCACCCCGGTCAGCCGGTGTAGCGGCCGACGACGAGGGAGATGTTTTGGCCGCCGAAGCCGAAGCTGTTGGAGAGGGCTCGGTCGCAGCGGGCGACACGGGCGACGTTCGGCACGTAGTCGAGATCGCAGTTCGGGTCGGGATTCTCGTAGTTGATCGTCGGCGGGAGGATCCCGTCGCGGATCGCCAGCAGGCAGACGATCAGCTCGGTCGCTCCGGCTGCGGCGATCAGGTGCCCCATCATGCTCTTCGTGCTCGACACCGGGATCTTGTAGGCCCGCTCGCCGAAGACCGTCTTGATGGCGAGCGTCTCGACCTTGTCGTTGACGTCGGTGCTCGTGCCGTGGGCGTTGATGTAGTCGATGGCGTCAGCGCCGATCCCCGCATCGGCCAGAGCCATGCGGATGCAGGCGCTCGCCCCGCGCCCTTCCGGATGGGTGTCGGTGATCCGGTAGGCGTCGGCGGTCGAGCCGTAGCCGAGAAGCTCGCCATGGATCTTTGCCCCGCGTCGCTTGGCATGCTCGAGCTCCTCGAGCACCACCATCGCCGCCCCCTCGCCGAGGACGAAGCCGTCACGCTCGTTGTCGAACGGCCGGCTCGCCTTCGTCGGGTCGTCGTTACGGGTCGAGAGCGCGGTGAGGAGATTGAAGCCCGTGACCCCGAAGGGATGGATCATGCTGTGCGTGCCGCCCGACAGCATCACGTCGGCCTCACCGCGGCGGACGAGTTCGACCGCCTCACCGATCGCCTGACTCGAGGCGGCGCAGGCAGTGAGGCAGTTGAGATTCGGACCGTTGGCGTTGAACATCGCGGCGAGATGCCCCGCCGGCATGTTCGGCTCCTGCTCCACCTCAGACAGCGGATGGAGCGTCTCGAGGCCGATGCGGGTGAACTTGGCGACGTCGAGGGTGCCCCCCTCGATCGACATCGCCATCATCTTCGTGAAGGAGTCGAAGTCCTGTTGCCCCTCGCCACTGCCAAGATAGACCCCCATCCGGGTCGGGTCGGATTCGAGCCCGTTGGGCAGGCCGGCGTCGCGCATCGCCTGGAGCGCCGCCCCGGCCGCAAAGCGCGTATGGCGACCGCAGTGCTGCCAGCGTTCGATCGGCTCCCCTTCGTCGGCGATCGTCCAGTCGCGAACCTCGGCGGAGATCTTCGTGGGGAATCGGGAGGCGTCGAAGACCGTCGTCCGACCGACTCCCGAGGCCCCGATCTTGAGATTGGCCCACAGATCCTCGACGCGGACGCCGAGCGGCGTCACGCAGCCGATCCCCGTGATCACGACGCGCCGCCGGTGGGGATCGTGCGCCACGCTGCCAGCAGCCCCTGCCCCAGATACCATGTCGACTTCTCCTGTCAGCTTCCGCGCCTCCCGGCGCGGGCGTTGCCACCGATGCGCGGGATGGGCCCGCTCACCAATCGGGCCGCTGCAGCGGCTGCCCCGATTCGTCGCGGCCGATGTCGTAGATGTGCATCTGATCGAGCCACTTGAGGAGCTCGTCCGGCTCGAAGAGCTTCGGCACCCCCTCGCCCGGCTCGAGGTGGGCGAAGAACAGCTCGGCCTCTCCCTGCAACCGATCGTCGACGGTGCTCGAGACCTTCGTCAACGAGCCTGCCGGCTTGAGGTCGAGGATCTCGGCCTTGAAGCGGAGCGTGTCGCCGGGGACGGCGTCGAAATGGAACTCGGCCGCTGCCACCTTCGCAAGCACGACGCGGCGGTTGTAGTCGATCGCATCGGCCACCAGCAGCCCCGCCGTCTGCGCCATCCCCTCGACGATCAGCGAGTTGGGCATCAATGCCGCGCCGGGGAAATGGTCGTGGAGATGCTCCTCGGCCAGGGAGACGTTCTTTACCGCCACGGCGTGACGACCACGGACGAACTCGTCGAAACGGTCGATCCAGAACCAGCGCATGAAAAGCTATGCCGGCAGGCCGGCCACCGCGGGGACGGGCGAACGGCAACGGGGACCGACCCCGTCGCATCGTGGGGAGGAAGCCGAAAAACGTCAGCCGCCCACTTTGCTCTGCACGTAGCGAACCATGTCCTCGACGGTGAGCATGTTGGGGAAGTTCTGGACGCTCGGGTTTTGCTCGAACTTCGTCAGGTCGTAGAACGGCATCCGGGCCCTGAGCGCGGCCAATCCGGCGGCGTTCACCTTCCCGTTGGTGACGAACTCCGTGCTGGAGAGGACGTCCTCGGGGAACAGTTCGCCCCGGGGGATCTTGATGCCGAACGCCTTCTCGAGGCGGAAGACGATGTCGAGGAAGTCGATCGACTCGGCTCCCAGGTCGCCGACCATCGTGGCACTGGAGGTCACTTCGTCATCGTCGACACCCAAAGCATCGACCAGGGCAGTCTTGACCTTCTCGAAGATTTCATCACGGGACGGCATCGACGTGTCACCTTGGAAACGGGGAATGGAGCGTCGTGGTAACCACCAAAGGTTGTAATGACATGCTGCCGCCGTGGAAACCCGGAAAGGGTGGGGATTTTGCCCAACCGCCAAAATCCGCCCCGTCGCAGCGGACGCCCCTGCCCTCTTTTTCCCCGCCCCAAGCCCCCGTTCTCCACGGGGTTCATGGGCGATAGCGGCCGGATAAAGGCCGTCTGGAGCACGCCGTGGCTCCCGCGGAGGCCTTCGGCATGGGGGCTCGCATGCGGCTTCAGCGTCCAGCCAGCGGCGTGACGTCGCCGGAAGGCCAGGAAGAGCCTGCTAGCGGTAGGAGGCCCCCGCCAGCGGCGAAGGGGCGCTCCCGACGGCGGCCCCGTAGACGAGCGGCCGTGCGGCCCCGGCACCCCGTCCGGCGGGATGAAGAATGGCCCACAGCTTCCGCATCTCGCCACGGACGCGGGCGTCGAGGGCATCACCATGGGCAACCCGGTCGGCGAGGTTGTACCGCTCCAGCGTCAGTCGGGCGGTGAGGCTCGTGCGCCCGCCGACGGTGCCGGTGGCCTTCACCTTTGTCGTCGTCTCGTCCTGCGAGAGGACCTCGGCGGTGACGGTGAGCACCTTGCCCGGCTCGACGAAATCACCGTACTTGACGTTCTTGGCCGAGCGAAGGACGACGATCGCATGGGCGAAGTCTTCGCCGAGCCGGATCGTCCACGCCGCGGCTTGGGTCATCGATTCGAGCATCAACACCCCGGGCATGACCGGGAAGCGCGGGAAGTGATCCGCGAGATACTCCTCCGAGAGCGTCAGCGTCTTGATCGCCGTGATGCTCTTGCCGGGGTCGATGGCGGTCACGCGGTCGAGCAGGGTGAAACGCATGAGAGTTCCGTTGCGACAGAAGTGGACGCGGCCTCGGGCCCACGTCAGGCATGTCCATGCCAGCGGTCGCAGTATAGAGATTCGCCCCCTCCCCACAACTCGCGCCCAGCCCCCGGGACGACCACTTTTGCCGGTCTGCCAAGCTGACAGCCGGCACCCGCGGAACCACCGCCACAGCTTGCCGCGCCAGGCTGTTGTTCGCACGCTCGCGGCCAAAAAACCGCTCTCCTGACGGCTGCATTCCCGGCAGTTGAGCCACCGGCACGCTCTTTGCTTCCTCGTTTTCAGCACGAGCCCCCGCCGCGGCTGGCCACAACGGCGGTGGGCCGACGCTTTGCAAACACCCCCAGCACCGTTCCCACCCACCAGTTTCAGGAGTTCCCCATGCCTGCTTACCGGACCGGCTTCGCGCTCCCGCTCGATGAACTGCGAGATGAGATCGATCGGCTCTGGACCTCCCTGGTCACCGCTCCGCCGCTCCATGGCTGGGGACCACGCTCGGAAGCGAGCGTCTTCCCCGCCGTGAATCTCCGTGAGTCCGACGACGCGTTCACCGTCGAAGCCGAGCTTCCCGGGATCAGCGTCAACGACGTCGATATCTCGGTGTCGGGCGACTGCCTCGTCCTCAAAGGAGCGCGGCGCGGCGATGCCGTGGCGCCGCAGAGCACCACCGACGGGGCGGCACGTGGAGGGGCCGATCGCCCTGACGCAGTCCCTACCGCCGAGGAGCCTGCCGGCGAGAAGGTCGTTTGGCTTCTGCGGGAGCGGGGAAGCGGCGCGTTCGAGCGGCGTCTCACGCTGCCGGTCGCCGTCGACTCCCTCCGGGTCGAGGCCCGTCTCGTCGATGGCGTGCTGACGGTCGTCTGCCCGAAGTTGGCGGCCTGCCAGCCGCGGAAGGTGCAGGTCCGCGGCGGCTGAGCCGCCGGCGTGCGTCGCGCCCGAGAGCCTGTCCCACAGATTCCCACTCATTCCTTCCCACAAGAGGAGCTTTGCAATGGTGACCAGAACCGAACCGGCCTCCGCCACCACGGCCCCCGGCGCCGGGCTTTCCTACCGGCCGAATGTCGATGTCAGTGACCGCGGCACCGAGGTCGTCCTCGTGGCCGACATGCCCGGCGCCAGCGCCGCCACGATCGATGTCACGTTCGAGGATGGCGTCCTCTCGCTCCATGGCACGGTCGCCCCGCGGGCCATGTCGGGGCGGGCCATCCGCCAGGAGTACGGCATCGGCGACTACCGCCGCTCGCTCCGCCTCGGCGACGGCTTCGACGGTTCCCGGATCGCAGCCGATTACCGTCAGGGTGTGCTCACGATCCGCGTTCCCCGGCTCGCCGCCGTCCTGCCGAGGAAGGTCGAGGTCCGCGCCGGCTGACGAACGGTCGGCGTTCTCGGCCCTCCGGGCAACCCGGCCCCATGCAGCCGGGTTCCCAGGTACGATGGGGCCCGCGGGAGTCGCTTCCCGCGGGCCCCGACCGTTTCCACTCCCCCAGCCTACGCCGCAGGGAGGCTTCCCTTGCCGCTTGTCATCCTCCCGCGCGACGCCCTCCCCTGCGCCGGCGCCATCGACCTCTCCGGCCTCACGCCCGACCGGCTCACGGGGCTCAC
This sequence comes from uncultured Planctomycetaceae bacterium, assembly GCA_903951635.1. Classification (GTDB taxonomy): domain Bacteria; phylum Planctomycetota; class Planctomycetia; order Pirellulales; family UBA1268; genus QWOP01. The sequence goes on along the minus strand of CAJBCV010000557.1, from coordinate 27,917 downwards.
GATCGCGGCCCTCGAGCGTCTGCCTGTCGAGATCGACGGCCGCCCGCAACCGCTCGCGTCGGCGTTTTCAATCTCCGGATCCCTTGAAGACGACGGTCACATCGAATGCCGCGGCGATTTCTCGCGCGTGCACGGCCTTGGCGCTGGGATGCGATCCGGACGGATCGAGGTCGACGGGCCCGTCGGCCACCGGGCCGGTGCCCGGATGGCGGGGGGCGACTTGGTGGTCGCTGGTAACGCAGGAAACTGGCTGGCGGCCGGAATGAGCGGGGGAACCGTCCGGATCTCAGGAAACTCCGGCGATGACGCCGCGGCCGCCTTCCCCGGCGAAGCCCACGGCGTGACCGGCGGCCTGATTGTGATCGCGGGCTCCGCCGGCCGCCTCGCCGCGGCCCGGATGCGCCGAGGGATCGTGGCGATTGGCGGGGATTGCGGTCCCGGCGCCGGCTTCGAACTCCGCGCCGGGACCGTCATCGTCGCCGGCACGCTCGGCCGGCAAGCCGGCCTGGGAATGCGCCGCGGGTCGATCATCGCCGCCGGCCGGCCCGCCCTGCCCGGCCCGACGTTCGTGGCCGGAGCGACCTGGTCCCCTCCGTTCCTCAGGCTCCTCGAGCGACGGCTCCTGGGCGCTGGCTTTCGGCCTCCGGCGTTCCATCCAGCGTCAGAAACAGCCCCCTCCTGGGGGTGGTCGAGCACGACTTGGACGCAGTGGCACGGCGAGACGGTGTCCGGGGGACGGGGGGAGTTTTGGGTCCGCGCGGCCTGAGGATTCCCCGTCGTCCCCTCCTCACTCCCCGGCCGTGGTTGAGACGCGGCGCGGGAAAAGAGGTGAATCCGAGGGGGAAATCGGGCCGATCAACGGGAATTGCCGTTACCGCTTCCGCCAGCAGGTGGTTTCGGCTACATTTTGGGATTCCCGCCTCGGGGCGAACCCGAAGGCGATCACCAAGGCGATCCCAGCCCCCTCCGTAAGCGATCCGGTATGCCCACGATCAGCCAACTTGTCCGCAGCCGCCGTCGGCCCAAGCGCAAGTTCTCCAAGTCTCCCGTGCTCGACCGCTGCCCGCAAAAGCGTGGCGTGTGTCTTCAGGTCCGCACGATGACCCCCAAGAAGCCCAACTCGGCGCTCCGGAAAATCGCTCGTGTGCGACTTTCCAACGCCAAAGAAGTCACGGTCTACATCCCGGGCGAAGGGCACAACCTCCAGGAGCACTCGATCGTGCTCGTCCGCGGTGGTCGTGTCCGCGATCTCCCCGGCGTTCGTTACCACATCGTCCGCGGTGCCCTCGACACGCTCGGCGTGCAGGGCCGCAAGCAGTCCCGCAGTCTCTATGGTGCCAAGAAGGGTTAAGCAGAAGCACGAGTCATGGGAAAGATCACCTCCAGCCGCGAACAACTCGGTCCCGACCCCCGTTATGGGTCGCTCCTCGTCAGCAAGTTCATCAATTGCTTGATGTACGACGGGAAGAAGAGCATCGCGCAGAACGTCTTCTACGACGCCATGGACATCGTGGCCAAGAAGGTCACCGACGTGGAGCCGATCGAGGTCTTCAATCGGGCCCTCGAGAACTGCAAGCCCTCCGTCGAGGTTCGCTCGAAGCGAGTCGGCGGTGCCGCCTACCAGGTGCCGATGCAGGTCAACCGCAACCGCCAGCAGTCGCTCGGCATCCGCTGGATGCTCCAGGCTGTCCGCGAGAAGAAGGGGCGTGCCACGCACGAGAAACTGGCCGAGGAAATCCTTGCCGCCTACAAGCGCGAGGGTGCCGCGGTCACGAAGCGTGACAACGTCCATCGCATGGCCGACGCGAACAAGGCGTTTGCCCACTTTGCTTGGTGATCGCCGCCTCGCGATCAGGGGCCTGGTGATCGCTGGCTCGCGATCAGGGGCTTGGTGATCGCTGCCGCCTGATCAGGGGCTTGGTGATCGCCGCCGCCTGATCGTCTGAGTCTCCGATACCGGCCGATTCCATTCTCTGCGGGCCCGGCGATCGACAGGTCGCCGGGCCCGCACACTTTTCTACCCGGCTTTCTCCCCCGACTCTTCGCGATCCTTGTGGAGCCTCCCGGTGATCGATCACGACACCTCTCTCCTCCTCGGTCGCCTCGTCCTCGGCCGCGGCGTCGCCTCGCTGGCGACGCTCCACGACGGCAGACCCTTTGCCTCGATGATCCCCTACGCCGTCCTCGTCACCGGCAGGGATCCGCACGCCGACGACGAGGGAGGGCCTGATGCCGGCAGTGTCGTGCTCGTCAGTCATGTCAGCCGACTCTCGGCCCACACCCGCGACATGCTCGCCACCCCCGAGGTCTGCCTCCTCGTCACGGCTCCGGAAGCGACCGATCCTTCCGGCCCTCCGCCCCAGGCCTTGCCGAGGGTGTCACTCCCGGCCCACGCGACGTTCATCGACCCGGCCCACCCGGCCCACGAAGCCCTCAAACAGGCCTATCTGGGGCGCTTTCCCCATGCCGCGGACTGGTTTCAACTCGGCGATTTTTCGATCGTCGTCTTCGAGCCGACCTCCGCCCGATTCATCGCCGGCTTTGCCCGCGCCATGACTCTCTCGCCCCAGCAACTCCACGCCGCCGTCGCGGCCGCCGCCGCCGAGCGTTGAGCCCGCTCCTGGCACGTCCTCCGTCGCCGTGGCCCCCCTCCATCTCCGCCCGACATCGACGGCGTTTCACTCCCGCGCCGGACGCCTGCCACGAGCAGCCTCCGCGTGGCAACGGCACAGGCGCCCCTGCCCCTCTTGGCAAGGAAAATGAACGACCGTATAGTAGGATACCGATGTTTACGCTGGGCCGATGGCCAGCCCCCTCTCCCCGACGTCGAGGCACCCGTGACGATCCGCAGGAAAACGTCCCAAACCGCCCCTTCCGCGGCCGCCAAGTCGGCAGCCACAAGCAAGCCGACCTCCCGGAAGCCGGCCGGCGGAAAACGAAGCCTGGCCAAGACGTCGGCCCCCCGGGGCGACAGTGCTTCAGGGCCCCAAGCCCTCTCGTCGCCCGCGATCTCGCATGGCGCTGCGATCCTCGGCGTGGGAGGGGATGTCGTGGCCGATCAGGGCACCGACACGCCGACCGAGCGACAACTCGAGATTTACGCCTTCATCCGCGACAAGATCCAAAACCGTGGCTACGGCCCCACCGTCCGGGAGATCGGTCAGGCGTTCGATATCCGCTCTCCGAATGGCGTCGTCTGCCATCTCAAGGCGCTCGAGCGCAAGGGGCTGATCAGCCGTGGAAAGAACATGTCCCGGGCCATCGAACTGACCACTGAGCCGGCCCATCTCCGCGGCCTTCCGATGGCGGGCTGGGTGGCGGCGGGCACGCTCCGGACCGCGGACGAACAGCAGGAGCGGATCGACTTCGAGGAGCTTTTCGACAAGGACGATCACTTCGTCCTCAAGGTGATGGGCGACTCGATGGTCGAGGCTCAGATCGCCGATGGCGACTGGGTGGTGATCCGCCGCCGCCACACGGCACACGCCGGCGACATCGTCGTCGCCCAAACCGAGGATGGCGAGGCCACGCTCAAGCAGTGGTTCCCGGAGCGCGACCGGATCCGCCTTCAGCCGGCCAATTCGTCGATGAAGCCGATCTACGTCCGCAATGCCCGCGTCCTCGGCATCCTCGTCGGGGTGGTGCGGAAGACCGGCTGAACCAACGGCATCAGACGGGCTTGGTCCCGCTCCGATCGCGATCCAACCGCCTCGCCTCACGCGGCGGCGTCTGCCGGCCCCTCGACGGCCGTCGGCATCTGGCCGGCGGCCTGCTGGGCGTCGGCCAGTTGGTGGAGCTTGTTGTAAAGCGTCTTCAGGCTGATCCCGAGTTCCTCGGCCGTCCGCGGTTTGTTGCCCTGATTGCGTTCCAGCGCCTCGACGATCGCCTGCATCTCCATCTCCCGGAGGCTGACCGGCTTCGACTCCCGCGCCGTCGCCGGGGAGGCCCCGGCCAGCGGTACTCCCCCGCCGGGAGCGGCGGCCGTCGCCGCCAGGAATGCCGGGGCTGTCATGGCTGCCGGGGCCGACGATGCTGCGATCGCGTCGTCCCCTGGAGCTTCGCTCGCCATGATCGGCGCCGGCGGCAGCGGCCGGGGCCTGGTGGCTCCGAGTCGGGCGGGGAGGTGCTCGATCGTCAGTGGCAAGCCGTCACAGAGCACCAGCGCGTGCTCGACGCAGTTGGCCAATTCGCGGACATTCCCGGGCCACACATGCCCCTGGAGCACCGCGAGCGCTTCCGGCTCGATCACGAGCGCGCCGGGGGGCGTCTGCGGCCGCGCATCGCGGACGAAGTGATCGACGAGCGCCGGGATGTCATCGAGCCGATCACGGAGCGGTGGGATCGCCACCTCGAAGGTGTTGATGCGGAAGAGGAGATCCTCGCGGAACGTCCCGGCCGCCACCATCTCCTCGAGGGAGCGGTGCGTGGCACAGACCACGCGGACATCGACGGTGATCGGGTGATTGTCGCCGACACGGCGGATCTCGCCGCTCTCCAGGGCCCGCAGGAGCCGGGGCTGGAGCGCCTTGGGAAGCTCGCCGATCTCGTCGAGGAACAGCGTGCCCCCGTCTGCCACTTCGAACAGGCCGGCGCGGTGTTCCTCGGCGCCGGTGAACGCCCCCTTGCGGTGGCCGAAAAGCTCGCTCTCCACCAGATGCTCCGGGAGCGCGCCGCAGTTGACCGCCACGAGCGGACCCGTGGCCCGGGGGCTGCCGTCGTGGATCGCCCGGGCGACGAGCTCCTTGCCCGTCCCCGTTTCGCCGCGCACCAGGACGCTTGAGTCACTCGCGGCCACCCGGGAGACGAGCCGGCGCACCGCGTCGAGCCCGGCCGAGGCGCCGACGAGCCGCGACGTCCCCTCCGCGCGGCGCAACCGCCCTTCGAGCGCCCGGAGACGGAGCGTCAATTCCCGCTTCTTCCGTACCCGCTCGAGGACCGCCTGGATTTCGGCGAGCTTGCACGGCTTGGTGAGGTAGTCGAACACCCCTTGACGGACTGCCGCCACCGCCGATTCCAGCGACGACTTCCCGGTGATGATCACCGTCTCGGTGTCGGGGGCGACGTCGCGAACGCGGGCAATGACCTCCATCCCGCCGACGCCAGGCATGTCGAGATCGACGATCACGCAGTCGTAGGCGGTGCGGTCGAGGGCCGCGATCGCGGTCCGACCGTCCGGGCAGACCGTCGCCTCGTGCCCCAGTCTCGGCAGCTCGATCCGCATCAGTTCCTGGAGCGACATCTCGTCGTCGGCAAACAGGATCCGCATCGGCCTGACAGGCTTCGTCATGTCACTCCTCCGGTTGATTCCTGCTACGCCACGCGCAGGGCGGAATCCTGGTCTCGCGTCGCACCGTTCCCCACCCGCCGCTGTCCCTCGGCGCCGGCCGCCAGGGGGAGCGTGACGCGGAACGTGGCTCCCTTCCCCGGGCCGTCGCTCTCCGCCTCGATCCGCCCGCCGTGGTCGGCGACGATCCGGTGGACGATCGACAGCCCCAGGCCGGTCCCCTGCCCCGACTTGCGCCGTGTGAAGAACGGTTCGAAGAGGTGCTCGAGGACCTCGTCGTCCATCCCGCAGCCATCGTCGGCGAAGGTGAGGACGGCCGTCTCGCCGGTGCGGCGCACGGCCACCCGGACATGCCCTGTCGTCTCGATGCAGTCGAGAGCGTTGACCAAGAGGTTGAGCACCACCTGCTTGATCTCCTGCGGATTGACCATCACCGGGAGATCGGGGCCTTCGTCGATCTCGATCGAACGCCCGGCAAACCGACCGACATGGCGGAGCATCTCGGCGACATCCTTCACCAGCGCCATGATTGCCGTCGGCTGGCGGCGCACCTCACCGAGGCGGGAGAAGTCGAGGAGCTTCTCGGTGATCCCCTTGCATCGGAACGCCTCGGCCTGGATCAGCTCGAGGTAGCGCCGCGCCACCCGCGCCTCGCCGTCGTCGGCGACGAGCCCGGCGAGCCGGCTCTCGAGCGATTCGGCACACATCGCGATCGAGGCAAGGGGATTGTTGATCTCGTGGGCGACCCCCGCGGCGAGGAAGCCGACGCTCGCCAGCTGCTCGCTGCGGATCACTTCGCGCGTCCGCAACTGCACCTTCCGGTCGAGATCGTCGCGCACCTCCTGGAATCGTTGCGTCATGTCGTTGAGGGCCTCGGCCAGCTCCGCCATCTCGTCACGGCTGTCGAGATTGAGACGGAAGGCGTAGTCACCGGCGGCCACGCGCCGCGACCCGTAGCCGAGGAGGCGCAGCGGCCTGAACACCCAGCGATAGGTGAGGACGCCAAGCGATGCCAGGAGAAGCGCCGACGCCATCGCCGCCGCCCAGGTGGTGACGATGAGCGTCCGATATCCGGTTCGGACGTCGCTGGAGAGATCGAGGAGGTGCTCCTGGAGATAGGTGGGGAGAGTCGCGGAGAGCGCGGCGAGCCGCCCGAGATCGGGGCCGACGGCGCGGAGCTCTCCGAGCGACACCCCCTCGCCGGCCAAAGGCCGCCCCACCACGTCCCGGATCCTGGCGAGACTGGCGGCGATCCGCCGGGCAGTCTCGCGCTCGCGGCTCCGGTCGCCGAGAGGGGCGTTGTCGATCTCCCCCTTGCCGAGTTCCTCACGGTAGGCCTCGAGGGCCCGCTCCGTCCGGGAGAGCACCGCCAGGAACGGAGCGCTACAGGGGCCAAGTTCGCGGGCCTCCTCGTCGCCGTCATCCTCGTCCTCCCCCTCCTGGGCGGGCACCGGCAGCGGGGCAACGACCGGGAGCGCGGCGGGCTCGGCGGCGAGGGCCTCCACATCCCCCGACAACCCGCGCGCATGGACAAGCCTGAGCGTCGCCACGCTCTCGCCGAGGTCACTCGCCAGCGGCAGTTCCGCCGCCCGGCTGCTCAGGCCGCGCACGAGCCGGCGGTAGGAATAGGTGCCGAGGAAGCTGCTCGCCGAGAGGAGCGCCACCATGAGGAGGACGAGCCCCCCTCCCACCATGAGCTTGCGGCGAATGGGGCGTCGCTTGCGCACTCCGTACTCCCGCCAGAATCGGCCTGTCGGCTTCGTCACTCCCCGCGGACTGGGCAGCCTGCGAGGGGGAGGAGGGTAGCAGGCAGGGCCCGGCCCCGACAGGGGAAATCGGCCGGTGAATTGCTACACGAGCCCCCACCGTTTCCGCAGGAACCACTCGCTGCAGAGGAGCCCGGCCATGAGCAGGAACATCGGCCACTTGTCCCACAGGGTGGCCGACCACTGCTCCTGGGCGTCGTAAGCCGAGGGCTTCGTGCGCAGGTCGTCGAGAATCTCGGAGAGCTCCTCCGGCGACCGCACCCCGCCCCCCTCGGTCGACTCGGCCAACTGCCGCATGAGGAGCGGATTGGCCCTGGGGCTCGCCAACTCGAGATCCTGCCGGACGACGGTGAATCGCGCCGAGCGTGCCACGGGGGGAGAGCCCGGCTTCGTCGCCTGGACCGTGACCTTCCAATCCCCCGGCTCGTTGAAGTCGGCGAGCACCCCCGAGTAAGACTCTCCTTTCCTGGCCAGCCGCAACGGGCGCGAGACCCCGGCCGGTGAGGTCATCACCGCCTCGAAGGCCGCCTCCGCGACCCCGCTGCCGTCGGGCTTTGAGAGGCCGGTGTCGAGGGGGATCGTCGCGCCGGGGGAGACGCGGCGCTGCGCCAGACGGACCCACAACGAATCGCTCCCGGAGTCGTCTTGCTTGGCGAGCCAGAGGACCATCTGCCGCCAGAAGCGCCGGTGTTGTTCCTCGCCCCCCTGCATCACCCAGCGCCAGGTCGAATCGGCGGCGAACGCGAGGACGCGCCCCTCGCCGAACTCGCGGGCGACCAGGAGCGGCCTGCCATCGGAGGTAACGGCCAAAGGCTTGGCGCTGGGAAGGAGTCGCCCCAGATCGTTGGCGCCTTCGAGCGGGGGAAGTGCCTGCCAGGCGGCGCGGGTCTCCTGATCGGTGGGCCCGAGGCGGAGGATCGAGACCCCGCCGAAGCGCTGATCGGGAACCATCTTCAGAGGACCGGGGAGGTGGAGCCCCGGACGGATCGGCTGGTCGAACGGCTGCCGGGCGAGTTTGTCGGCTTCGAAGGGGAGCAGTTGGCCGATGGCCGTGCTCCCCCAGCCACCGGCCTCGAAGGCATGGAAGCCGCCGAGGAAGCCGATCCCGGCCCCGGCGTTGACCTTGGCGACGATCGCGCCGAGATCCTGAGGGGAGAGGGCCGAGGCGTCGAGGTCGCCGATGAGGAAGACGTCGTATCCGGCGTCGAGCTTGCGGCCGAGGTTGAGCGGCCAATTCCGCCGGCCGGCGGCGTCGATCCACTCGAAATCGACCTGCATGTCGGGGCTCGCGGCGAGGACACGGCGGAGGAATCGCTGCTCGACCCGCAGCGCTCCCTCGAGATAGAGAACAGGCAGGCCCCCGTCGACCACCTCGACGAAAGTCGAGAGTTCGTTGTTGGTGAGGACGACCTCTCCCTCCTGCGGCTCGACCGCGAGCGAGAGCTTCCGCTCGCCGAGCGCCTTGGGCGTCCAGGCGAGACGCACTGCCTCCTCGTTGACCTGCGGGCCGCCGCGGACGACCGTCCGGGCGACCTCCTCCATCGTCCCGCTCTCGGTCTCGGCCAGGAGCTTCACCACGACGTCGCGGTCGGCGAGGCCGTCGAGGCGGACCCGCCCGGCGACTTCGAGCGTATTCTTCAGGTAGACCGTCTCGCCGACGGAGAGATTCGTGACCGCGGCATCGCGCCCCTGCCCCCCTCCACGCTGCTGCCCGAAGGTGACGCTCCACAGCGGCACCGCCGCATCCCCGAGCTTCCGCGCCACCCCCTGCGGTGGCTGATCGCGCGGTGGATAGGCATGTTGGGCGCCGTCGGAGAGCACGATCACGCCCGCCAGCGGACGCCCGGCCACGGCGCGCAGCGCGTCATCGAGGGCGGCGCCGATCGCCGTCTGATCGCTCGCCCCTCCGCGCTGCCACGCCCCGAGCGGAAACGGGTCTTCCGCCGTCCCTGCCACCGGCCGGGCCTCCCGGTCGAAAGCCCACAGACTGATGTCGACATCCCCTTCGGCGACGAGTTTGGCGGCGGCCGGCCTGGCGGCCGCAAGCGCCGCCGTCATCTCCTCGAAGCGCGTCCGACCCGCCGACCCGTCAACGACGGTCATGCTCTCGGAAGCGTCGGCCAGAACAACGAGCGTCCCTTGCTGGCGGGCCTGGCGGGTCGCCACGAGCGTCGGCCGCAACAGGCAAGCCACGAGCGCCAGAAACGCGCCCGTGCGGAGGAGCACGAGCGTCAGCCGCCGCCCCGCCGGGACGCGCGAACGATCGGGGCCCACCGCGACGAGCACCGCCACGAGCGCCAGTGTCACCAGGGCGACAAACCACCACGACACGACCGGGTCGAAGTCGAGCGACAGTTCCTCGAGAACGAGGGCCACAAGCGGGGTCATGCTTGGGCCCCCCCCGCGATCACCCCGCCCGGCAGCGGTGGCGGTGCCCCCGCGGCCGTTGCCCCGCCGCCGCCGGCAGCCGCACCGACGGCAGGAGTTCCGGCGTCGTCACGCGGCGCGTAAAAACGGTTGGCGACGATCCAGTCGCCGGCCATCGCCACGGCCGCCAAGAGGATGAACCATCCCGAGAGTTCGGCACCGACCCGCTCGAGTTTGACGTCGCGCACCAACTCGGCCTCGCTCTGGGCGAGCCGGTAGCCCGCGCCGAGCGCCGCGACGAGACCGGCGTCGGCGAGCCGCTGGGCATCGATACCGTCGGCGCCGAGGTTGGCGCTGAATCCCCGCGCGACGCCGCCGGCGTCGCCGCCCGATCGCACCCGATAATTGCCCGGCACCTGGGTCGTCGTCACCGTCACGGTGCCGCGGCGCTGGTCGACCGGCGCGGGGAAGTCGTCGCCTCCGGGGGTGCTCACGAACGCTGTCGCCACGTCGCGGCGCTGGAGATGGAGGACGGCCGACGCGCCGGCGACGATGTTGCGGTCGTCGGCGGTGTCGATCGAATGGAGGAGCGTCTCGTTGGCAAGGATCACGAACGGCCACGGCTCGAACCCGGTGGCGAGCATGTTCCAAGCGTCAGGGTCGTCGGCGGCCTGCGACACCGGCGTCGTCACCGTGACGACGGTTCCCTGGCCGACGCGATGCTCGAGGATCGCCGGCAGGCCGTTGCGGTAGGCGATCACCGGCACTGCGGAGTCGGCCGTCGCGTCGGCACCGGCGGCACGGGGGGCCGCGCCGTCAACGCCAGCCGCCGGATCGTTCGGCTCGAACTCCCACAATCGCTCGATCGGGAAATCCTGCCAGGGAACGGCGTCTCCGACGCGTCGGAAGGGGGTGAGGATCGGGTGATCGAGGTTGGCCGGGGCGAGAAAATTGTCCTCGCGGGGATTGCGCCACACGCGGACGATCTTCCCGCCGAGAAGCTTCTGGGCAGCTTCGGAATTGAACCGCGCGGCATCGGCGGCCCGCGGCCCGAGCCAGACGACGAGCCCCCGGCCGCCGGCCACCCACTGCCAGAGGAGGTCGAGCGTGCGGGGCGTGAGCGGCGGCGGATCGGCCAGCACCATCCCCTGGTAGCCGTCCCAGGGAGTGGCATCGAGCTTGCCGATGTCGATGAGCGCGGCGTCGAACCGCCCCTTGCCCGCCTTCCGCAGCGCCGCCGGGGCGATCGCCTGGAGGAGAAATCTCCCGGTATCGGCAGACGGCTGCGGGGCGGCGATGAGGATCTTGGCGGGGGTGCCGACCTCGACGGTGAAATAGCGGGCGTTGTCTGCCTCCATGTCGTCCGATCCATCGAGGACGACGCGCCCCTGCCGCACCCCCGGCTCGAGCCCCGTGACCTCGAACTCCACCTGCCCTGCTTGTCCTTCCTTCCAAGCCACCGGCTTCACCGCCCGCCGTGCATACCGGCCGTCGGCCCCGAGCATCTCCACCGCGACAGGGCGGCTTGCATCGGGGCCGCTGCGCCGGGTCTCCACCGTCACCCCGAGCGCCGCGCCGGCCGTCGGCTGATCGGTCGACAGATCGACCGCCTCAAGCGCGAAGTTCTGCGCCCCCTTGGCCCCGACGTCGACCCACAGCACCGCCGTGTCGGCGTGCGTGGCGATGAGATCGGCCGCCGTCCGCCCTTCCCAAGCTCCCTGGGAACAGTCGGTGAACACGTACATCTCGTGGCGGAGATCGGGGACGGTGTCGAGAAGTCGCAGCCCCTCCTGCATCGCCGCCGGCAACGTCTGCGCCGCGGTGCCGACGGCCAGACGGTCGACCCGCGTAAGCGCCGCCGCGACGGTGGGTGAGAACGACACCGGTCCCCCGCCGGTGTCGATGACCGCCACTTGGCTCGCCGGCGGGAGCTTCGCGGCCAACGCCCGCGCCAAGCTCGCCGCCTCCTGGAGGCGGGTCCGGTTGGCCTGCCGCAGTTCCATCCGCGGGTTGGTGTCGAAGACGAGGACCGCGGCCACCGGCTTCTCGCCGTCGGCGAGCCATCCGGCCCCGCGGAGCGTGGGGCGTGCCAGGGCGAACGCGAGCACCGCCAGTGCCGCCATTCGGAGGAGGAGGAGAAGGAGGTGGCTGACGCGGAGGCGGCGCCGGTTGGCGGCCGCCCGCTGGCGGAGGAAACGCATCGCCGGGAAGGACCGCGGCACCGGCTTGCGCCGCATGATGAGGTGGAGGATCACCGGCACGGCCACGAGAGCGGCCCCGGCGAGCAGCGCGGGAGTGAGGAACGACAGTCCCATGGAGGGGGCGACTTCCTAAAAACGATTCCGACGGCTGACGAGATACTCCATCAAGGCGCGGTCGAACTGCATGCTCGTGTCGAGCGGGACATAGTCGATCCCGGCGTGGAAGCAGGTGCGCCGGTAGTCCTCGCGGAAGGCCTGCACCGCCTCGAGGTATTCCCGGCGGGCGCCATCCGCGTCGATGACGAGCTTCTCCTCCGTCTCCGGCTCGGTGAACTCGACCATCCCGTCGAAGGGGAAGGCGACCTCCGCCTCGTCGAGGACATGGAACACGATCACATCGTGCCCGCGGTGTCGCAGCCGGAGGAGCGCGTCTCGGATCGGCTCGGGATCGGCCAGGAGATCGCTGAACACCATCACGAGCGAACGATGGCGGAGCATTGCCCCGATCTGGATCAGGCTCCGCGCGATGTCGGTCCGCCGTGAGGGCTTGACCTTCGAGAGCACGGAGAGCACCTGCGCGATCTGCGACCGCTTCGATCGTGCCGGCAGGCTCGAGTGGAGTTTCTCGTCAAACACCATCAGTCCGCAAGGATCCTGCTGGTGGATCATGAGCCAGCAGAGCGCGGCCGCCAGGGAGATCGAATAATCGAGCTTGGTCAGCTCCTGACGGTGGGTGTACGCCATGCTGGCGCTGGCGTCGATCGCCAGATAGCCGGTGATGTTGGTCTCAGCCTCGAACTTCTTGACGTAGTGCTTGTCGGTCTTGGCGTAGACGAGCCAGTCGATGTCCTTGGGATCGTCGCCGTGGGTGTATTTGCGGTGCTCACTGAACTCGACGGAGAAGCCCTGGTAGGGGCTGGCATGGAGCCCCTGGAGGAATCCCTTGACGATGAACTGCGCGCGGAGATCGAGCCGCGCGATCTGGCGCACGACCTGGGGCTTCAGGTATTCCTCGACCGCACGCACCATGGAGTCCGTCGCCAGGGAAAGGGGATCGGCGCGGGCAACGGGCCCCGCTGGGATCCTGCGGACAACCCGCAGGGATCACTTCACGAGCTTGGGGATCTCCGGCTCAGGCACCTCGCGGACGAGCCGCTCGACGATCGATTCGCTCGTCAGGCCGTCGGCCTGGGCCTGGAAGTTGGTGGCAATACGGTGGCGGAGCACCGGCACGGCGATCCGCCGGACGTCGTCGATGGAGACGCTGAAGCGGCCGTCCATCGCCGCCATCGCCTTCCCTCCCTGGATGAGGAACTGGCCGGCGCGGGGGCCGGCGCCCCAGTCGACGAGCTCGGCGACATAGGAGGGGGCCTGGGGATCCTTCGGCCGGGTGGAACGGACGAGGCGGGCGACGTACTTGACGACGTACTCGCTCACCGCGACGCTCCCCACGAGCTTCTGGATGTTGACGATCGCCCGCCCGGAGAGCACCTTCCGCACCTCCGGCTTCTCCGACCGGGTGGTCGCCATGAGGATCTGTTCCTCTTCGCTCGAGGAGGGATAGCCGACCTTGATGTTGAACATGAAGCGGTCGAGCTGGGCCTCGGGGAGCGGATACGTTCCCTCCTGCTCGATCGGGTTCTGCGTGGCGATCGTGAAGAACGGGTCGGGGAGATGGTAGGTCTCCTGACCGACCGACACCTCGCGCTCCTGCATCGCCTGGAGGAGGGCCGCCTGCGTCTTCGGCGGCGTGCGGTTGATCTCGTCGGCGAGGAGGATATTCGTGAAGATCGGCCCCTCGACGAACCGGAAGCTGCGGCGACCCGATTCGTCTTCCTCGAGGACGTTGGTGCCGGTGATGTCGGAGGGCATCAGGTCGGGGGTGAACTGCACCCGCTTGAAGCCGACGTCGAGGATCCGGGCGAGCGTCGACACCATGAGCGTCTTGGCGAGCCCCGGCACCCCCTCGAGGAGACAGTGGCCGCGGGTGAAGATCGCGGCGAAGAGCTGCTCAATGACGTCGTTCTGGCCGACGATCACCTTCTGCAGCTCTTCCTGCATGAGCTTCCGGTGCTGGCTGAACTCGACGAGGATGTCGTCGAGGGATTTCGGGCGCGGGGTCGTCGACACGGAGCAGTTCCCTCCTTGGCGGGCCCCCGTAGCAATTCATGCCGACGGGGAGATCATCAGTATCGGGCGGGGCGACAAACCCCGCAAACCGGCCGCGTGGCACGGCGGTTTCCCTGTCGGCCGGTAGACTCCAATGACGTTCCGGAGGGGGCAGGCCTCCCCCTCGTCACCGCTTTGGGTGTGCCGATGCCTCCCCGCCGTCTCCTCCTTGCCATGTTCGTCGCCGCCGTCATCGTCGGTGGCACCGTCGCCACCGGCCGCGTCGGCCTCTCCGCCGACCGCGAGGTAGCGAAGGTTTCCCCGGAGAAGATCCAACGGTCGATCGAGCGGGCCCGCGACTGGCTCCTGCGGGAACAGGAGCCAAACGGCTCCTGGCAAGTGGCGATGCGCGCCGACGACACCCGCGTGGGCGCTACGGCGCTGGTGATGCTCGCGCTTGCCAATGCCGGCGTCGCCACGGATCACCCCCAGATGCAGCGCGGGCTCGAGTGGATCCGTCGCCAGAAGCCGGAGGAGACCTACTCGGTGTCGCTCCAGACGATGCTCCTGGCGATGCTCTCCCCTGAGGACGACCGGGCGATCCTCCAGCGGAACGTCGAGTGGATCGAGGGGACGCAGGTCTCCCAGGGGCAGGCGACCGGTTCGTGGTCCTACGGCAGGGCCAAGGGGACCGGCGACAATTCCAACTCCCAGTTCGCCCTCCTCGCCCTCCACGAAGCCGATCGCGTCGGCGTGCGCGTCAAGCAGGAGGTGTGGGTTCGGGCGCAGCAGTACTGGGTGTCGTGCGCCAACGCCGACGGCTCGTGGGGCTACACGATCGGCAACGCCGGAGGCTCGGGGAGCATGACCTGCGCCGGCATCGCCAGCGTCTGGATCACCTCCCAGCACGTCGGCACGCCGGCGGCCCGCGCGACGCGCGATTCTGTCGCCTGCTGCGGCGGCGGGGCGTCCCCGAAATTGGTCGAGCGCGGACTCGAATGGCTCGGGAGGCGGTTCTCGGTGGTGGAGAACCCGATGGCCGGGCAGACCTGGCTCCATTACTACCTCTACGGCCTCGAGCGCGTCGGCCGGTTCACCGCCCGGCGGTTCATCGGCGACGCCGATTGGTACCTCGAGGGGGCGAAGATGTTCATCAGCACCCAGGACAACCTCTCCGGCGCGTTCCGGGGTGGGCGAATCGAGGATCCGGTCGTCGCCACGAGCTTCGCGCTGCTGTTCCTCGCCAAGGGACGCCGGCCGGTGATCGTCGCCAAGAGCCGACACTCGCCCGACTCCGACTGGAACCGGCACGGCCACGACATCGCCCACCTCGTCGAGCATGTCGAATCACGCTGGAAGAAGGATTACCCCGCCGGGCTCTCGTGGCACGTCGTCGAGACCCAGACGGCGACGCTCGAGGATCTGCTTCAGGCACCGGTGCTGTGGATCTCGGGGAAGTCGGCCTTCGAACTCGGCCCGGACGCCGGCCCGCGCCTGCGGCGCTACATCGACGAAGGGGGCTTCGTGTTCGCCGAGGCCTGCTGCCCCTCGAGCGGTGATTTCGACGCCCGCCTCCGTCAACTCGTGGGCGAGATCTTCCCCGAGCCCGAATATCAGCTCCATCTCCTCCCCCCGGAACATCCCGCCTGGCATGCCGAGGAGATCGTTCCCCCGGAACTCCACCGGCCGCTGCTCGGCGTCGACTACGGCTGCCGCACCTGCCTGATCTACGCCCCGCCGACGGATCTCGAAAAGAACGCCGCCGCGATGCCGAGCCTCTCCTGCCTGTGGGAGGTTGGGGAAACGCAATCCCGGGCGCTCCCCGACGCGATCCGCACCGAAGTCGAGGCCGCTCTGGCGATCGGCACGAACGTCATCGCCTACGCCACCAACCGGGAGCTGAAGCGGAAGGACGAACTGTTCACCCTCGATCTCCCCCAGGCCGGAAAGGCCCGCGACCAGTTCGACCGCGGCCAACTCTCGATCGGCAAGCTGCGCCATTCCGGGATGTGCGACGCCGCACCGGCGGCGCTGGCGAACATTCTCCGGGCGGCCGCTCGCGAACTCGGCGTCCGCGTCGATGAACAGCCACTCCTGGTCGATCCTGCCGAGCCGGGGCTGTTCGACTACCACCTCGTCTTCATGCACGGTCGGCAGGGATTCACGTTCGACGCCCCAAGGCGGCAGCGGCTGAAAGCTTTTCTCGAGCGCGGGGGGACGCTTTTGGCCGACAGCGTCTGCGCCTCTCCCGGATTCACGACCGCCTTCCGCGCGGAGATCGCCGCTATCCTCCCCGAGGCGACGCTCGAAGAGATCCCCGCCGACGACCCGCTCTACACGAAAGGGGAATACGGCGGTTACGACGTCCGCACCGTGACGCTCCGCGAGCCGGCCGGCGGCGGGGACGGCCCGATGACCGCCAGGAAGCGACAGGTGCCGCCGAAGCTCGAGGGGGTGCGGATGGGAGACCGCTGGGCCGTGATCTTCTCCCCCTACGATCTCTCGTGTGCCCTCGAGAAGCAAAACTCGATGGAGTGCACCGGCTACAGTCGCGACGATGCCGAGAAGATCGCCCTCAACATCCTCCTGTATTCCCTGAATCACTGAATCACTGACCACGTCGCCCCCTCCCGCGCCACCGGCGCGCGGGAGCCACTGGCGGGCAGCGCCGATCACCCTTCCGAATCGCGGTCGCCGCCAGTCAGGTAGCTGGCGTAGTAGAGGAGCGTCAGGGCGCTTTGGAGCGTCGCGGCGACATACGTCCACGCGGCAGAGTTGAGCACCTTGTTGACGTGCGGCATGTCGGCGCCGGGGACGATACCCAGCCCGACCAACTGGCGCTTGGCCCGGTTGCTGGCGTCGATCTCCACCGGAAGATTGACGAGTTGGAAGAAGACCGTGGCGGCGAACAGGCCGATCCCCACCCAGGCCATCGGTCGGGAGGCGAACATCAGGCCAATCATGAACACTGTCAGCCCGAAGCCGCTGCCGATGTTGGCGATGCCGACGGCGGCGTTCCGCAGCGACATCAGCGGATAGCCGGTGTGATCCTGGAGGGCGTGGCCTGCCTCGTGGGCGGCGATCCCCACCGCGGCGAGCGACCGGCTGGAGTAGACGGCGTCGGAGAGGCGGAGCACTTTCGTCCGCGGGTCGTAGTGATCGGTGAGCGTCCCCGGCACCTGTTCGACGGCCACCTCCGTGGCCCCGGCCGAATCGAGGATGTGGCGGGCGGCCGCGGCCCCCGACAGGGGCGCCGGCTCCTGCGACGCCGCCGCGAAGGTGGCATGGACGCGCCACTGGGCCCACATTGCCAGGAGCATCGCCGGGGCGATGGCGAGCATGTAGGCGGGGTCGAAGTAGAAAAAGGGCATCGGGATTCCTGACGGCGGTGGAAAGGGGAAAGCGTCCCGGCGGAGACAGCACCAGTACTGCGACGGAGCTATTCTAGGGGGGAACGGAAGCCGTGAGCCATCGGCCTTTTCTCGTTCCGCGCCCGGCGACGACGCCTGCTGACCGTCTCCATGACCACCTTCTACGGACCGCTTGCCACGCCGGTTCACCCGATCTCCCGTCGGATTCCCGGGGGGAATCCGCTCTTCGGGTTGGTCCTCGCCGTCGTCGCCCTCGCCGCGGCCCCGGGATGCGGGTCCCCGACCCGATCGGCGGGGACCGTCGCGGCCTCGGGGACCGTCGATGCGGGGGATCTGTGCGCTCGGATCGACCAGGCCGTTACCCACGCCCGGGACGGCCGCCTCCTCGACCAGCGGGTCACCGGCGCCTGGCAGGTCGTCCACGGAATCCTCGCCTTCGGTGACGAGCTCCCCTTGGCGACCGCCGACGGGAAGACGACGGCCCTCGCCTGGCTCCTCGAAGGGGGGGCCTTGCGCGGCTGGCGGTTGCGGCCGGGGAGCCAAGGGGTGGCGGCGACGATCGAGGAGGGGAGCACGACCGGCCAGGGGCATCCCGACCAATGGATCGGCTACCTCGCCCAGTGCGGCCTCGACGGCCTGTCGGTCGACACTCCGATCTCCGTCAACGGCAAGCCCCGCACCCTCCGCGATCTCCTCACCCAGGCCCAGGCCGACATCCGCCCGGGGCGCGAGGCCACCTGGACGCTCATGGCCCTCTCGGCCTGGCTCCCGCCGGAGAGCTCATGGACCTCGAGCGACGGCCGGACATGGACGATCGAGGACGTCGTGGCGATGGAGGCGGCAGCCGACATCGACGGCGCTGCCTGCGGGGGATGCCATCGGCTCTTCGGCCTCGTGCAGGCCCTCGCTGCCCACCGGGCCGGCGCCGCCGGCAGCGAGGGCGGCGGCTGGGCCGATGCGGAGGCGAGGATCGAGTCGTGCATCGAGATCGCCCGCCGCCACCAGCAGCCCGACGGTAGCTTCTCCGTCCACTTCTTCGAGCGCCCCGGCACCTCGGCCGACGTCTTCGCCCGTCTGGGCGCCACCGGGCACATTTTCGAGTTCCTCGTCGCGGCCTTGGACGACGAGCGGCTCGCCGAGCCGTGGGTGACGCAGGCGGCCACGCGGCTTGTCACGCTCCTGGAACAAACCGCCGACGTCGACGTCGAGTGCGGCGCGCTCTACCATGCCGTCCACGGCCTGCGGCTCTACCGGGAAAGGATCTGCGGCGCCGCGGCGGAGTGAGCGAAACGGCACGAATCGTCGCCACGCGGCAACCGGTTTTCCTCCCCCACCGGGATCCTTCCCCCCGTCGCCATCATCTGTCAGACTCGCGTCCTCGGGACGAAGGAACGCGGCGACGCCATCGACGGGGTGGGCTGGTGCACGGACTGATCTTCTTCTTTCTGCAGAAGTTCATCGCCACGCCTCCCTCAGGCGGCGCGCCGCTCACGGCGAATGGTCGCGTCGGGCCGACTTCCCGGCCACCGACGAGCGAGCGATATCTCCCCTCCGGCGTTTACCCGGACGAGGCCGCCGTCGCCATGCTGGGGGCGATCGCCGATGCCAGCGGCGAGAGCCTGCCCGACGTCGTCGAGCGGTTCGGCGAGTTTCTCGCCCCCCACCTCCTCAAGGTGGCCGGCACGGCCGTCGATCCCGCGTGGACGCTGCTCGATCTCATCGAGCAGACCGAGGGGATCATCCACTCGCTGGTTCGGGCGAAGAATCCGGGTGCCAAGCCTCCTGTGCTCGAGACGATCCGCCACGACCCGCACGAACTCCATCTCATCTACACCTCCGCCCGACGGCTGTGCCGGCTGGCCCAGGGACTGATCCGCGGCATGGCACGCCACTACGGCGAGGCGGTGGAGATCGAGGAAACCTCGTGCATTCTCCGGGGGGATCCTTTCTGCACCTTCGTGGTTCGCACCTCCGCGGAAGACACCGGCGAGCATGGCGTCCACGAGGCGGAAACGGTCATGCTGGAGCGGGCGAGCATCGGCCAAGGTGACTCCGACAACGTCGTCATCCGCGTCGCTGCCGAGGAACCGCTGGCCCCCCGGACGATCGGAGGCCACCGCGTCGTCCGTCTCCTCGGCAGCGGGGGAATGGGGCGGGTGTGGCTGGCCCACGACGACCGACTCGACCGCGACGTGGCAATCAAGGTGATGCTCCCCTCCAAGGCGCTCGATCCGGCCTCCCGCGAACGCTTTCTCCGGGAGAGCCGGGCCGTGGCACGGATCGATCACCCCCATGTTGTCACGATCCATCACGTCGGTGAGGAGGATGGCCTTCCCTACCTCGTGATGCCGTTCCTCGAGGGGCGATCACTCGCCGATCACCTCCGCCACGAGGGACGCCTTCCGATCGCGGAAGCGCTGCGGATCGCCCAGGAAATCGCCGCCGGTCTCGGCGCGGCCCATGCCCATAACCTCGTCCACCGTGACATCAAGACCGACAACGTAATCCTCGTCGGACCGGCCCGGCGCGTACGGATCATCGATTTCGGCCTGGTTCGCGAGGCGAGCGCCCCGAGCCATAGCCTCACCCTCGATGGCCTCGTCGTCGGCACACCGTCCTACATGGCGCCAGAAAGGGCGACCGACGGGGAAGTCGACGGCCGTGCCGATCTCTTTGGCCTTGGGGTGATCCTCTACGAGATGCTCAGCGGGCGGCTGCCCTACGAGGGGCGCTCCTTCGTGGCGGTGTTGGCCGCGATCGCCCGGGGGACGTCGATACCGCTTCTGGACGTGGCACCGGAAGTTCCAGCAATCGTGGCCGATCTCGTCATGCGATTGATCGCCCACGATCCCGCCGATCGACCGGCCGATGCCGATGCCGTGGCGACGAGCCTCGAAGCCCTCCGTCGAGCCGTGGTCGGATGACAGGCTGTGGAGAACGTCCCGCCCCGACGGCAGGAGGCCGTCAGCCCCCCTCTCGGACGGCCGCGAGTTCGGCGGCGACCGCGGCGACGAGCGTCGAGACATTGCCCTGCCAGTCGATCACCGTGCTCTGCTGCGACTGCATCCGCTTGCACTGCGCCGTGCCAGCGGTGAACTCGTCGCTGCCGATGACAAGGGCGAGCGGAAAGCCCTTCTTCGAGGCGACTTTGAGCTGCTGACCGACGCGCTTCGGCTCGGCCGCCATCTCCACCGCCATCCCCGCCCGTCGCAGAGCGGCGGCGATCCGCAAGTAATCCCCGCGGTGGGCTTCGTCGAAGTAGACGAGGAACACGTCGGCGGCGGTCTCGCGGGTCTGAAGTCGGCCGAGTTCCTCGAGCCCTGCGAGCAATCGATCGATCCCGAGCGACGCCCCGATCCCCGGGAGGTGCTGCTTCGTGTAGAGCCCGGCGAGATTGTCGTAGCGACCCCCGGAACAGATGCTTCCGAGCGCCGGCAGCTCGTCGAGGAAGCTCTCGAGCACCAGGCCGGTGTAGTAGTCGAGGCCGCGGGCAATCGACGGATCGATGACGATCTTTCCGGCAGGCACGCCCGCCTGCTGCGCGCCGTCGAGGAGCGCCCGCAGGCTGTCGATCCCGGCCCGCCCCGTCGCCGTGCCGCCGGCCAGCGGCTCGAGGGCGGCCAGGACGGCGTCGGCCTCGCCGGAAAGCGAGGCGAGCATCAACAGATCGGCGCTCGCTGCTGCATCGATCCCGTGCCCGGCCAGCTCCGCGGCGACCCCTTCGGGGCTCACCTTGCCGAGCTTGTCGAGGGCCCGCAGCACGACGGTGGAACGGTCGGCAAGCGCCAGCCGCTCGAGGATCCCCGAGAGAACCCGGCGGTCGTTGACCCGGATCGTGAAGCTTTCAAGCCCGATCGCCGAGAGGAGATCGTGGACGACGAGGACCGTTTCGAGATCGGCAAGCGCGCTGGTCGTCCCGATCGTGTCGAAATCGCACTGCATGAACTCACGGTAGCGGCCGCGCTGCGTGTTCTCACCGCGCCACACCGTCGCCATGTGGTAGCGCTTGAAGGGGACGCCGAGGGTGCCGATGTGCTGGGCAGCGAACCGCGCCAGCGGTACCGTGAGATCGAACCGCATCCCCACCTCGCGGCCACCGTGGTCGGTGAAGCGATAGAGCTGCTTGTCGGTCTCGTCGCTCCCCTTGCCGGTGAGGATCTCGAGGTATTCAAGCGCCGGCGTGTCGATCGGCACGAAGCCGTAGGAGCGGTAGACGCGCCGCGCGATGTCGAGGATCCCCTCCCGGGCGAGGGCCTGCGGGGGGAGATGGTCGCGAAACCCCTTCAGCGTGCGGGGTTCGATGAGCGTGCGGGCATCGCTTGGCGGGCGCGGGTCGGTCACGGAGCAGGTCCCGGGGAGGAGCGGAGGAAGCCTCCGTTATACCCCCCCGCACCACCGGCACCCACCACTCGCCCGCCGCGCGGCCGCGGGCCGCGCGGACGTCAGCCGGCCGGCGCCGCCATCCGCCCCGCCTTCACCACGCCCCCCTGCATGACGGCGATGAAGCGGCTGCGGTCCTGGAGAACGCCGATATCGGTCGTCGGATCGCCGTCGACGAGGAGGACATCGGCGAGCTTGCCCGGTTGAAGAGTGCCGAGATCGTGGCCCCTCCCCATGATCTCAGCGCCAGTCTTCGTGGCGCACTTGAGAACCTCGAGCGGCGAGAGCCCGACGAAGTCGACGAAGAACGCCAACTCCTTGGCGTAGTCGCCATGGGGATTCCAGGCGAAGCCGTAGTCCCCCCCCATCCCCAACCGGCCGCCGGCCCGGAGGATCCGCCGGGCGCTCTCGGCCCCGCCGTCGAGTGTCTCTTGATGGCCGTCGATGACCCGCTGCGAGAGGCCGAACTCGGGGCCGCGTTCCACGCTCATCTTCTCGAAGTAGAGCGCCGGCACGCAGGGAACGTCGCGGGCGAGGAGGAGCTCCAGCCCTTCGTCATCGATGAACGTGCCATGCTCGATGGCATCGTAGCCCGCCTTGAGGGCGTTGGTGATCCCCTCGGTGGCCCGGCAATGGCCGGTTACCTTGAGGCCGTGGTTGTGGGCCGTGGCCACCACCGCCCGCATCTCCTCGAAGGTCATGCAGAGGGTGTGGTGGTCGTTGACGTCGGGGGCGGCCGCGTCGCCGGTGGGGTAGGTCTTCACCCACTCGACGCCATCCTTGACGAGCTTCCGGACCGCGGCGCGAGCCTCGTCAGGGCCGTTGACGAGGAGCACGAGCCCCTCCATGCCGATGCGGCGGAAGTCGGGATTCCAATCCATCAGCCCGCCGACGCCGCAGATCTCGCGACCGCTGGCGACGAGCCTGGGGCCGGGAGTAAGGTCGTTCTCGAGCGCTTTCTTGAGCCAGACGTCGATGTTGAACAGGCTCCCGCCGCTCCGCGCCGCCGTGTAGCCGCACTGGAGGGCGAGGCGGGCGTTGGCGGCGGCGAGGAGCGTGACGTATTCGACCGGATACTTGATGTCGAGATCCTCGAGGGCCGCGACGTCGAAGTAGGTGGGATGGAAGTGGGCCTCGACGAGGCCGGGCATGATCGTCCCACCGCCAACGTCGATCCGCCGCGCGTCTTGGGGCGTCGCCGGCATCGCCGCTTCCGGGCCGGCGTAGGCCACGACCCCGTCGCGGATCACCAGCGCCGCGTCGGCCACCGCGGCAGCCCCCGTGCCGTCGAACAACCGGCCGCCACGGATCACCGTCGTGCCAGATTCCTTCCGCATGTCGTCCTCTCCAAAAGTCGCCACGCCATGCCCAGCGCCGCCGGATGCGTCGCTCCCGCGAAGAGCCTACGGCTTCAGCGCCGCATCGCCAAACGAGAGCGACTCGAGAAACGGGATCACCAGCCGCGGCACGAGGTCGGGCTGCTGGCCGACGGCGTTGTGGCCGATCCCCGGAAGCTCGATCAAGGTGGCATCAGAAAGCGCGTCGCCCAGGAGGAGGAAGTCGCTGTCGGGCAGCATGCCGCCGCGGGCAGGATCGGCCCGGAGCACGAGCACCGGGCAGGCCACCCGGCGGAGCGTCGCTTCCCAGTCGATCCCGTCGAGCCAGGCATTGGCCAGCAGCGGGAGCATCGTCGCCGGGTCGAGGCCCTTGAGGCACGAGGCGGTGAAGCGGACATTTGCCGGATCGCGCGTGGCGCCAAACGTCGTTGCCGGCATCCCGGGTGCGCCCGGAAGGGGCGCCGCCGAGAGTTGCCGGGCGAGTTCGCCGACGGAGAGCGGGCTGCCGGCATGCTCACGGTAGAGCGTGAAGACAGCCGAATAAGGGCTGCGATCGACCGCGGCGAGAAAGCTCGGTCCGGGCGGATCTTCGAGGACGATGGCCCCAACCGAGTCGGGAGAGACCGCGGCAACCAGGAGGGCGACGAGGGCGCCGAGGGAGTGGCCGTAGAGGACAGGCCTCGGAAGCGTCCCGACGACCCGCACGGCATCGGCCGCATAATCGCGGACGAAATACCCCCCGCCCCGGTCCGATTCGCCATGCCCACGGTGGTCGTAGGCCCGGACGCAAAACCGGGGGAGGAGCCAGGGGAGGAGCGGAGCGAACGTCGACCGGCGGCGCGACACACCATGGAGGAGGACGAGCGGCGGCTGTGCGGGGCTGCCCGCCGTCCAGCCAGAGAGCGAGACTCCGTCACCTTGAAAGGTCATCGACGTGAGCATGGGATGGATTCCGCCGTCGCCGGATTTCACCCGAGGATCGCGAGCGGATTGGGGCGGGGCGAGCGGATCGACTTGCCGCGATTCTTCTTCCGCCGTCCCTCCCCCACCTCGAGGCCCCCCGGCCCCAACACCGCGTCCATATACTCCTCGACCTGCTCGGCGGTCTCGAAGTATTGGTCGTAGACCCAGTCGTCCTCGTATTCGCAGTCCTTCGTCGTGTATTCGCGGCAGATCTGCGGGCGGGTCTCGTAGATCCCGCAGCGGTGGTCCTCGCCGAGATGCTTGCAGACGGTGTGGACACAGACATACCACTCGCCATCCTCGGTGAAGACGGTGGCGTGTTCGTGGAGGAGGAACCAGCGGATGTATTCGAACTCCTCCCGCGTTGTCGGCGTGTCGAGCGGCAACGCGAAATAGCGGCAGCACTTCGCCGTACAGAACTGGCACAGCACCTGATCGGCGGCGACGGTGTCGCGGTGCGGCTTGGGGGCGAAGATCGGCAGGAGGGTATCGACGGCCGGCATGGAGGAGCTCCGGGGAGACGGGGGCGGTGACAATCTACGGCCCGGCCGGCGCCCCCACAACGGGCAGGGGGGGCCGGGCGGTCGGCGGAATCGGCACGGGCGGCGTGGCGTATACTCTGCGTCGCTGCCTACCTGGGTGGCGCCCCGGACAAGGAGCCGCCGACGTGCCGAAGCGCTGGAGGATGCAGCCGCAGGATGCGGCGGTGGTGGCGGGGCTCGAGCGGGCCGCCGGCGTGTCGCCGATCGTCGCCCGGTTGCTCGCGGCACGCGGGCTCGTCGACGCCGCTGCCGCGCGGATCTTTCTCGCCGGCACGCTTCAGGATCTCCGCGATCCCGACTTGCTCCCCGGGGTGCCTGCCGCCGCCGAGCGGATCCTCGCCGCCGCGCGCGACGGGACGCGGATCGTGATCTACGGCGATTACGACGCCGACGGGATGTGTGCCACGGCGATCCTCTTTGGCTGCCTCCAGGCCCTCGGGGCGACGCCGGAGTGGTATGTGCCCGACCGCTTCGAGGAGGGCTACGGCCTCAATGCCGAGGCCCTTCGCGGCTTGGCAGCGAAGGGGGCGAAGCTCGTCATCACCGTCGACTGCGGAATCGCAAGCGTCGCCGAGGCGGCCGTGGCCCGCGAGCTCGGGATCGATCTGATCATCACCGACCACCACGGCTTCGGCAGCACGCTTCCCGAGGCGACGGTGCTCGTCCATCCCCGGCTCCCGGGGGGCGGCTATCCCTTCGGCGACCTGTGCGGCGCGGCGGTGGCTTTCAAGCTCGCCTGGGCGATCTCCACGCGCGCAAGCGCCTCCAAGCAAGTGACGCCACGGCTGCGGGAGATGCTCCTCCGCGCCGTCGGCCTGGCGACGCTCGGCACCGTCGCCGACGTCATGCCCCTCCTCGACGAGAACCGGATCCTCGTCAAGCACGGCCTCGAGTGCCTCCGCCTCCGCGGCGGCGCCGGGATCGTGCGGCTGATGGAGCTGGCCAAGCTCCACGAAAAGTCGGCGCTCGAAAGCGAGGATGTCGCCTTCCGGCTGGCGCCGCGGCTCAACGCCGCCGGGCGGCTCGGCCAGGCCGGCCTGGCAATCGAGATGCTCACCACGGCCGACGAGGCCCGCGCCCTCCAACTGGCCGATGTGATCCATGGCTTCAACGAACAGCGCGACACCCTCGAGCGGAGCATCCTTCTGGCCGCCACGAAGCAGGCCACCCACGACTTCGATCCGGTCGCCGCGCCGGCGCTGGTCCTTGCCGGCCGCGGCTGGCACCCGGGCGTGGTGGGGATCGTGGCCGGCAGGCTCGCCGAGCGCTACCACCGTCCGGTCGTCGTCATCGCCCAGGACGAACATCAGGGGCGGCCGGCGACGGGGAGCCTGCGGAGCGTGCCCGGCTTCGACGTCCTCGCTCCCCTCCAGGCCTGCCGCTCGCATCTGGTCACCTGCGGCGGCCATGCAGCCGCGGCGGGCCTGCGGATCGAGGACGGCGCCATCGAGGCCTTCCGCGCGGCCTTCCTTGCTGCGGTGGCGGCGAGGATGCCGGAGGAACTGCGGCTGGCGCAGCTGGCGATCGACGGCGAGGCGACGGTCGCCAGCCTGTCGCTCGACACCGTCAGCCAGATGGAGAAGCTCGCTCCATTCGGCCAGGGGAACCGTCGTCCGGTCCTGTGCGCCTCGGCCGTGCGGCTCACCGAAGCGCCGCGCGTGATCGGCACCGGTGGCCGCCATCTCGCCATGACCCTCGTTCAGCATGGCGTGAAAATCCGCGCCGTTGCCTGGGGGGCCGCCGAATGGCTTCCCCATCTCCCTTCTCCAGGCCAGACGTTCCACGTCGCCTTCCGACCGAAGATCAACGAGTTTCGAGGGCGTCGCACGGCGGAGATGGAAGTCGTCGACTGGCGGCCCGACGGCCCCGACATCACCGAGGAACTTCCGCCACCGATCGCCCCGGCCTCCAGTTCAACCGGTGCCTGACTGCCGATTCACGGCTTTTCCGATCCAGCCCCTCCATTTCCTGCGCCCCAAAGGACCCCTCCATGGCCATCGAATCCCGCCGTCGTTCTCACCGTGTCATCGGGCGCTCCCTTACCGGCCTGATGGTGTGCTTGGCGTTGACGTTTGCCCCGGCCCAGGCCGACGACTGGCCGCAGTGGCGAGGGCCGGAACGTGACGGCCAATGGCGTGAGACCGGCATCCGCAAGAGCCTGCCTGCAGGCGGGCTCCCCGCCCGCTGGCGGGCCGAGATCGGTGGCGGCTATTCCGGCCCGGCCGTGGCCGAAGGCCGCGTCTATGTCATGGATTACCTCCTCGGCGACGGACCCGGGGCGCTTGCCAACAATCCTTCGCAGCGCACGGAGCTTGCCGGCCGCGAGCGGGTGCTCTGTTTCGATGCCGCCGACGGCCGTCTTCTCTGGAAGCACGAATACGACTGCCCCTATGCGGTTTCCTATGCCTGTGGGCCGCGGTGCACGCCGACGGTTGTCGATGGCGTCGTCTACGCCCTCGGCGCCGAGGGGAATCTCCATGCCCTCGAAGCACTCACCGGCAAGGTGGTGTGGGCGAAGAACTTCAAAACCGACTACGGCGCCCCGACGCCGATCTGGGGCTTCTCGAGCCATCCGCTCGTCGAGGGCGACCTCGTGATCTGCATGGTGGGAGGGGAAGGGAGCGTCGTCGTGGCGTTCGACCGACGTACCGGCAAGGAGGTGTGGCGGGCGCTGTCGGCGAGCGAGCCGGGCTACGCCCCGCCTTCGATCCTCGAGACGGCGGGCGTGCGCCACGTGCTCGTGTGGGATGCCGACACGATCACGGTCCTCGATCCGGCCACCGGAAAGACGATCTGGGGGGTGCCGCTCAAGCCGGGCTATGGGATGTCGATCATGGCGCCACAGGTGGCCGACACGTCGGCCGGCCGCGTCCTCTTCGCCAGTGGCATCGGCAACATCGGCGCTCTGTTCCGGCTCGACGACAAGCTCCCCGGCGCGAAGGTCGTGTGGCGCAACCGGGCCAAGGCCTCGATCGCCAGCGCCAACAGCACGCCGATGATCATCGGCGACACCCTCTACGGCTGCGACTGCGAGACGGGCTACCTGACGGCCGTCGATCTGGCCACCGGCGATCGGCTCTGGGAGACCGGCGTGCCGACGCTCGGGAGCCGGCGCGGCCGCCACGGCACGGCCTTTCTCGTCCGCCAGGAGGATCGCCATTGGCTGTTCAGCGAGACCGGCGACCTGGTTCTCGCCCGGCTCACCCCCACCGGCTACGAGGAGCTCGGTCGCACGCATCTCCTCGACCCGACCGGCGAATGCTTCGGCCGCGAGGTGGTCTGGAGCCATCCGGCCTTCGCCGGGAAGTCTGTCTTCGCCCGCAACGACCGGGAGCTGGTCTGCGTCTCGCTGGCGGAGGAGGAATGAGCCCCTCGACCACGATCGCGGCGCGGTCCCGTGGGGTGAAGTGCTGGTAATTCCCCAGGAAACAGGCCTTCGGAGCATCGCCGTTGCCCGCCAGGGCCGGGAAGGGTAGCCTGAGGACCTGCGTTGCGGTGGTCCTCTGGTCCGCCGCCAGATCGGGGCGTAGCTCAGCCTGGCTAGAGCGCTACGTTCGGGACGTAGAGGTCGCTGGTTCGAATCCAGTCGCCCCGACT
>CAJBCV010000556.1 GCA_903951635.1 uncultured Planctomycetaceae bacterium | reverse complement strand
CGCCACCTCCGTAACGACTTTCAGGCCGACGCGGAGCTCGTCTGGGGGGCCTGCTCGTCGCCGTTGATCGTCGACGGCCGACTGATCGTGAACCCAGGAGCCCGCGAGGCGTCGCTTGTGGCCCTCGATCCTCTCACCGGCAAGGAGCTGTGGCGCTCGGCCGGCGCTCCTCCGGCGTTTGCGTCGTTGGTTGTCGGCGACGTGGCGGGGCGGCGGCAACTCGTCGGCTTTGACAAGGAGTCGTGCGGCGGCTGGGATCCGGCCACGGGAGAAAGGCTGTGGCGGCACGTGCCGCGCGTGGCGGGGGATTTCAACGTTCCCACGCCGATCCTTCTCGGCGATCGCGTGGCGGTGGTGAGCGAGAACAACGGCGCGCGACTGATCGGCTTCGACTCGGCCGGCACGCCGGCCGTGGTGGCGTCGTTTGCGCCGCTGGTTCCCGACATGCACACGCCGGTCGTGACGGCGGGAAGACTGTTCGCCGTCAACCGGGGGAAGGCCTACTGCCTCGATGCCGGGAATCTCGCCTCCATCTGGACCCAGGCCGAGCGGGCGCTCAAGGGGCACGTGTCGCTTGTCGCCTCGGCTGACCGGGTCCTCGCGCTGACGGCCGTCGGGGAGCTGATTCTCCTCGATGCCCATGCCGACCGCTTCGAGCCGCTCGCCCGGCAGCGGCTCTTCGAACGCGATGTTTCCCTCTACGCCCACCCGGCCGTGGCCGACACGGCGATCTATGTCCGCGGGCCGCGTAACCTCCTCTGCGTGGCCCTCGAGGGAACGTCAGCGGATCTCCCCGGCGGCTGATCTCACCGCAGCTTGCCCCCCCTGCCACCCCTCCCATCGGCAGGGTTTTCTCAATTGCCACCGCCGGCACATCCGATACCTCCCGTGGACAGCGGTGGAGCAGGGGGGCCCGCGGCGCGTTGCCGCGAACCCACACCCGCCGCCCCGCGGGGACCATCCACATGAAACACGCATTCGGCCTGGCTCTGCTGGTGGCATTGCTCGGCACCACGAGCGGCTGCTCGATCGTCGACCGGCTGTTCCTGGCCAACTTCGACGGTCCGTACGTCCATAAGGCTGACCACATCAACGGCCACGGCCACGTCCACGAGGGTGAGACCGTCTACGAGGGTGGCTACGAGGAAGGGGCCGTCTCCGAGGGGTATCCCGAGGGGATGTATGACCAAGGCGCCTGCCGCGACGGCAACTGCCGTGGCGGCCAGTGCCAGGACGGCTCCTGTGGCCCGGCCGGCAACTGCCGTAACGGGATCTGCCACGGCACGAAGTGCAACGAAGGGGTCTGCCCCGGTGGCGTCTGCCAGAGCCGCTGCCAGGGGGGCCACTGCGGCAAGTGTGGCCACTGCCGCCACCTCGGTCGCTACGGCGGCCTGGCCCGCCACCACCTCTCGGAAGCTGAGAAGGCGGCGCTGGCCGAATCGGACTACGGCGCCACTGGCCCTGCTGGCCCGCCGACCGGGGCGGTTGCCTATCCCTACTACACGACCCGCGGCCCGCGCGACTTTCTCGCCCGTTGCCCTCCGTCGGTCGGCCCGTGACATACCCCGGCGTGATCCACGCCGATCTCTGAAAACCAACCCCGCACGCCCGCGATTTCCGCGGGCGTGTGGCATTTGTGGCTGGCCAGCTTTGTGATGGCGAGCCTCCTCATTACGATGGCCGTCGAAACGAGCGTTGTCCGCAGTGTTCCCAGGAGGTCTTCGAGCATGGCCCTTCCCGACCCGCAGTCGTCCGCCGCGTCCCACGGCGGGGGCATGTCCGCCTCGGGCAAGCTGACGATGACCGGCTGGCTCGTCTGTGCGATCGCGGCGATCGGCTTCGCGTTCGACATCTACGAGCTGCTCATGCTCCCGCTGATCATCAAGCCGGCGCTCGCCGCGCTTGGCGGGATGAGCCCTGAGGGGGTGCCGAACCTCGTTCCCGGTTCACCCGCGTATCTCGGCTGGGCGCGGACGCTGTTTTTCGTCCCGGCGATTGCCGGCGGCATTTTCGGCCTCCTCGGCGGCTATCTCACCGACCTCCTCGGCCGCCGCTTCGTCCTCACCTTCAGCATCCTTCTCTACGCCTTCTCGGCGCTCGCGGCGGGGTTTGCCACGAGCCTGCCGATGCTCCTCGTCTGCCGCTGCCTCGTGTTCATCGGCGTGTGTGTCGAGTTTGTCGCCGCGGTGGCGTGGCTGGCGGAGCTGTTCCCCGATCATGTCCAGCGCGAGAAGGCGCTGGGGTGGACGCAAGCGTTCTCGTCGTTCGGCGGCTTGCTCGTCGGCGTGGCCAACGTGCTGGCCGCCCAATACGCCGGCGTGCTGCCGGCGATCCACGGCGGCCACGAAGCCTGGCGCTACACGCTCATTTCCGGCGTCATCCCGGCCCTGCCGCTGATCCTCATCCGGCCGTTCCTCCCCGAGAGCCCGGTGTGGGCTCAGAAGAAGGCCGCCGGCACGCTTCGCCGGCCGAGCATCCGGGAGCTCTTCAGCCCCCAGCTTGTCCGGGCGACGGTGATGACGACGCTCGTCTTCGCCGCCAGCTACGGAATCGCCTTCGGGGCGATTCAGCAACTCCCGCAGATCCTCGGCGCGCAATTGCTGCCGGCAGACAAGGGCGGGCCCAAGGGGCATGCGGCGGTGATCGCCGCCGCCAAGGAGGCGCAGGCCGAGGCGGTCGCTGCCGCCAAGAGCGCGGGCAAGGAGTTGCCGCCGCCACGGCTCAAGGCGATCGCCGGCAACGCCAGCGACGAAGCGGTCGCCAAGGTCACGATCTTCCAGGAGGTGGGGGGGCTCGTCGGCCGCGTGATCCTCGCCTTCCTCGCCCTGCGGATCGCCAGTCGCCGCACGCTCCTGCGGATCTTCCAGATCCCGGCGCTGTTGTTTGTACCGCTCCTCTTCTGGTGGATCTCGACGAAGCTTGGCGACGCCGGTTCGCTCGGGGCGATCAAGGCGGGGGTGTTCCTCGCCGGCCTCCTCACCGTCGCGCAGTTCAGCTTCTGGGGCAACTACATCCCGCTCGTCTTCCCGACCCATCTCCGCGGCACCGGCGAGAGCTTCGCGGCCAACATCGGCGGTCGGATCATCGGCACGCTCGCGGCCTTCCTTACGATCACCTTCTCGGCCGCCGATCCGGTCAAGCTGGCGGTGGTGGGGGCGACGGTGGCAGGAATCTACGCGTTGCTCGGCACGATCCTCACCCAGTGGCTCCCCGAGCCGGACACGTCGGTCGAACACTGACAAAGTTCGCAGACGCTTGCGCCCTCTCCGCGCCTCCTTCGATGCTCTCCAGCGAGGGGTCGCCCTGATGGTCTCGGGCCTGAGGGTGATACGTCGTCGGGGCCGGCAAAAGTTTCGTCGTTCCTCGGAGGAACCTCGTCACTCCTCAAGCGTTCGCCGATCCCCTCCTCGCCTGAGCCTAGGGTTCAAAGGCCCCCCTCTGACGCTCCTCAGCGAGGGGTCGCCCGTGCTCCGAGAGCCGGCGTAGGATGCAAGCGGAGCCATGGATGGCGAAGCGCAGCAGGCTCCGAGCGAACGGAGGCCACGAGGGCCGGAGTGAGCGTCCGGCGACGGGGCACGGGCGCCCCCGAAGCCCCGCGCGACGCTGCCAGCGCTCTGTCGATACCAAGCACCGACGTCAGGCCGAGCGCGGGGCGCGGGGGGTGTCGTCGGGGAGCGTTCGGCAGGTGAGGATCACATACAGCCCCACCGACACCCCGGCGAGGACGACGTACTGCATCCACCAGGTGAGGTTGCTGTAGATGAGCGTGCAGGCCACGACCGCCGCCACGAGAAACAACGCCCGGTATTTCATGCTCCGGCGCACCCCGCGGTAGTGCTGCCAGTCGTCGAGCATCGGGCCGAACCAGGCCGAGCGATGGAGCCAGGCGTGCATCCGGGGGGAGCCGCGGTAGAAGCAAAAGCTCGCCAGGATCACAAACGGCGTGCAGGGGAGAACCGGCAGGATCGCTCCGGCGAAGGCCAAAATGAGGGCCGTCCAGCCCCCGGCCACCCAGAGAAAACCGCGGACCGGGTGGGTTGTCGGGCGGAGGTCCATAGGACGATTCGTCTGGCGGATGCTGGAGGCAGGCCAGAAGGATTCTACCATGCACCGGTTTGGCGTATGATCGCCGATTCCGCGTTGTTTCCTCCCGCTTCCGCCCGCCTTCCCTTCCCCGGAGATCCCTCCATGCCGCTGGTTCCGATGCGCATCCTCCTCGACCACGCCGCCGAGCACGGCTATGGTCTGGCCGCCTTCAACGTCAACGACATGGAGCAGATCCAGGCGATCATGGAAGCGGCGAAGGAGACCGATTCCCCGGTCATCGTCCAGGCCTCGCGCGGCGCCCGCAGCTACAGCCAGGACAACTACCTCCGCCACCTCATGCTCGCGGCGGCCGAACTCTATCCCCACATCCCGGTGGCGATGCACCAGGATCATGGCAACTCGCCGGCGACGTGCGTCAGCGCGATCGACAACGGGTTCACGAGCGTGATGATGGACGGCTCGCTGAAAGAAGACGGCAAGACGCCGGCCGACTTCGCCTACAACTCGAAGGTCACCGCCGAGGTGGTGAAACTCGCCCATGCCCGCGGCGTGTCGGTCGAGGGGGAGTTGGGCTGTCTCGGGTCGCTCGAGAGCGGCCATGGTGAGGCCGAGGACGGCCACGGGGCCGAAGGAGCGCTGTCGCACGATCAACTCCTCACCGATCCCGACGAGGCCGAGCGGTTCGTGGCGGGCACCGGCGTCGATGCGCTGGCGGTGGCGATCGGCACGAGCCACGGGGCCTACAAGTTCACCCGCAAGCCCGACGGCGACGTCCTCGCCATGGCGCAGATCGAGAAGATCCACAAGAAGCTCCCCAACTGCCACCTCGTCATGCACGGTTCGTCGGCGGTGCCGCAGGATCTCCAGGACATCATCAACGAGTTCGGCGGCAAGATGCCGCAGACGTGGGGCGTGCCGGTCGAGGAGATCCAGCGCGGCATCAAGCATGGCGTGCGGAAGATCAACATCGACACCGACTGCCGGATGGCGATCACCGGCGCGGTCCGCAAGGTGCTCTGGCAGCACCCGGAGAAGTTCGACCCGCGCGACTACTTGAAGCCGGCCCGCGACGCGATGAAGAAGGTATGCGCGGAGCGGATGGTGCAGTTCGGCCAGGCGGGCAATGCCCGAAAGGTGCCGGTCGTCTCCATCGAAGAGATGGCGAAGCGCTACGCCAAGGGCTGATTGGCCGGCGTCGCCGCCATCCCCCCAAGTTCCCGATCCCGGTCGGCCGGCGGTATTCCCGCCGGCCGACCGGCTTTTTTGAGGGGGCACGAGCCCGCTGCGGCCGGCAAAAACCGCGTTGCGGGGCTTGCCCACGTGGCCTATCCTCCCGCCCCCCTCGGGCGCCATGGATCCCGGACTCTGTCCGGACGGCGTTGCCGTCGGTCCGCGCGCAGGACGCTCGCCATGTCCTTCCGAGACTCGCTCCGCTTGTTCCAGTACGGTTCCGTGCCCCGGCCCGAGGTCGGGGGAGCGCCGGTTCGGTCGTTGCCGATGGCCGAAGCACGCGAGGCTCCCTGCGATCAGGGGGATCGCGGCCGCGTCGAGCTTTCGCTCGGCGATGAGCAGGGGGTGATCGATCGCGGACGGGGGATCCTCCATGCCGAGGCCCGGGCGATCGTCGACGCGGCCGAGCGGCTTGATGGCGCGTTTGCCCGTGCCGTTCATCGGCTCGAGGCTTGCAGTGGGAATGTCGTCGTCACCGGCATCGGCAAGGCGGGGATCGTGGCCCGGAAGATCTCGGCCACCCTCGCGTCGACCGGCACGCCGAGCCACTTCCTCCATCCGACCGAGGCGATGCACGGCGATCTCGGCGTGCTTCGCGGCGACGATCTCCTCCTGGCGCTGTCGCAGTCGGGGGAGACCGAGGAGATCACCAGACTTCTCCCCCATGTCCGCGCCCGCGGCATCTCCATCGTCGCGATCACCGGACGAGCCGAGAGTACGCTCGGCCGGGCTGCGGAGGTCGTCGTCACCTCCGGAGCGGTGCGCGAGGCGTGTGAGCTGGGGCTCGCGCCGAGCACGAGTACGTCGGTGCTCCTCGCCCTCGGCGACAGCCTGGCGCTGGTCACGAGCGCCAGGCGTTCGTTCACGGCCGAAGACTTCCATGCCCGTCATCCGGGCGGAAGCCTGGGGCGGCAGCTGATGCATGTCGAAGATGTGATGCGGAGCCTGTCGCAGTGTCGCACGGCGCTTCCGGAGGAGAGCGTGCGGAGCGTCTTCAGCCGGGCACTGCCGGCGCGGCGGACCGGAGCGGTGATGATCCTCGACCACGACGGGACGCTCGCGGGCATCTTCACCGACAGCGACCTCGCCCGGCTCTTCGAGCGGCGCAACGACACCGCCATCGACGGGCCGATCGGCGCGGTGATGACCGGCCGGCCGACGACGATTCGCGCCGGCACCCGGCTGCGCGACGCGGTGGAGCTCCTCGAAGCGCGGCGGCTGAGCGAGCTGCCGGTGATCGAAGCCTCCGGGCGCCCCGTCGGCCTCCTCGACGTCGTCGATCTCGTCGGCATGGTGCCACCGGAGCTTCTCGATCTTCCCCTCCCTGCTGCCGCCTGATCTTTCTCCCCGTTTCTCGTTTCTCGTTCTTACCCTCCCTCCCCGTGGCCGCGCCGTGTCTACACTCCCGCCATCCCGAGCCGAGCTCGAGCCGCGCCTCGCGCGGGTGCGCTTGCTCCTGCTCGACGTCGACGGCGTGCTCACCGACGGAAGCGTCACCTGGTCGAGCGAGGGGCACGAGCTGAAGACCTTCCATGTCCGTGACGGCCTGGGCCTGCGCCTCTGGCAGCAGGCGGGGAACATGGTGGCGATCATCACTGGCCGGGCGAGCCGGGCCCTCACCCTGCGGACCGACGAACTCGGGATCGGCATCGTTCGGCAGGGGGTCGGTGACAAGGTCGCCGCCGCCGCCGACGTCGTGGCGACGTGCGGGGTGTCGTGGGAAGAAGCGGCCTTCGTCGGCGACGATCTTCCCGATCTGCCGGTCGTGCGGCGGTGTGGCGTGGGGGTGGCGGTGGCCGACGCGTGTCCCGAGCTGAAGGCGGCCGCAATGTTTGTCACCGATCGGCCCGGTGGCCGGGGGGCGGTTCGTGAGGTTGTCGAGCGTCTCCTCCGTGCCCGCGGCGGGTGGGAGGCGGCGGTGGCCGGGTATGGCGGCGGGGTCGCCTGAGACAGGCGCAGGGTGGCTGACGCATGGAACATCGCCTCGGACGCACCCTGCGGGTGTTTCTCCTCGTGCTCGCGACCGCCGGGCTCTACCGGCTCGTCGTCGTGCCGCTGGTGGAGCCGCGCGTCAAAAGTGCGACGGCGAGCCAGGAGCTTTCCCCCGCTGCGATCGCCGCGGCGAAGGCCCGGGCCGATGGCCGGCTCGCGCAGGTCTCGAAGCTCTTCGCCCCCGGCTCGTGGGAGCTCGACGGGCCGAACATGCTCGAGAGCCGGCAGATGCGCCTTCTCTTCAAAGACTATCGCCGGATGAGCAAAGATCCGGACGATCCGCGGGTGCAACTCATCCCCTGCACCCTCATTCTCCTTCCCGACACCAGCGGCGAGCCGGGGGCCCCGGCCGGCCGGACGGTCGTTCTCCGCGCCCCGCAGGGGGCCGTGCTCGAGTTCGACGAGCCGTTCGATCTCAGCAAGCAGGAGCGGCCGTCGCGGCTCATCGGCGGGAGCCTCCGCGGGCAGGTGACGATCCGGGGCACGGCGACAGCCCCGGAGGCCGATGACGAGGTGGAGATCGTCACCCGCGATGTCGAGCTCAAGGAGATGGAGATCAGCACCGCCGAGGCGGTCCAATTCCGCTACGGCCGCTCCTCCGGGAGCGGGCGGGCGATGGAGATCCGACTCCTCCCTGGCGCGAAGGGGAGCGAGCAGGGGCCGAGCATCGGTGGGATCGATACGATTCGCCTCGATCGCGACGTGAAGCTCAAGCTCGAGGGGCTCGCCGGAGGCTTGATCCCGGGGCCTCCCGTCCCGGGAGCGCCGGCGACCGAGGGGGCGACGGCCGCGGCGTCCCCGCCGCCCGAGAACACCGAGGAGCCGGCGCCGGTGCTTGTCAGCTGCCGGGGGAGCCTGTGCATGAACGTATCGGCGAACGTGATCTCGCTCGAGGATCATGTCGACGTCGTCCGCACGCTTCCGGGCGGCGCCCACGATCAACTCGCCTGCGAGCTCCTTGCGGTCGTCCTCGGCCGTGACGAGAAGCCGGGGGGGATGACCGCCGGGCTCAAGCCGGTGGAGATCCAGGCCAAGGGGATGCCGGTGGTGGCCCGAAGCACGGGGGCCGGCCTCGAGGCGCGGGCGATGCGCCTCGGCTACGAGATCGCCACGCGGCGGATCGTCCTCGATGGTGAGGAGCCGGTGTCGCTCGTCCTCCAGGAGACGGAGATGGAGGCCCGGTCGATCGACTACACCCCCGGTCCGCCGGGCGACCCAGGGACGCTCATGGCCGTCGGCCCGGGTTGGCTGCGGGCGCGGTCGGCTGACACGCCCCCCCTCTCGGCCCGCTGGCAGAAGTGGCTGAGGCTCAGACCCGATGGGGCGGAGCATGTCGCGTCGCTAGCCGGCGAAGCCGATGTCCAACTCGAGACGCAGGGGCGGCTCAAGGCGGGGGAGATCCACCTTTGGCTGGCGCTGACGCCCGGCGCAGCGCCGACGGCGGCCTCCTCGCGGCTCCCTTCCGGCATGGCCGGCGTGAAGCCCTCTCGGATGCTCGCGCGCTCGATGGTGGAGATCGATGTCCAGCAGCTCACCGCCCGTACCGACAAGCTCGAGATGTGGTTCAAGCACGAGGCGCCGCCGCCGATCGCGGCGGTGCCGGTGGTGCCTGTCGCCCAGGCAGCCGCCCCCCAGCCGGCCGTCGCTGCGGCGCCTGCGCCCGCTGTTGCTCAAGCGCCAGCCCCCGCCCAGCCGCCAGCTGCCGAAGCGCCGACCGGCCGGCTCATCGTCACCGGTGGCCTCGTCCGTGGATTGGTCACCTTCGCCCCGCAGGGGCCGCAGCTCGACGAGCTCTCGCTCGAGGGGCAGGTGCACCTCATCGAGGAGCCCGAGGCCGTGGCCCGTGTTCCCGGCCAGCCGGCGCCCGAGGTGATCGAGATTCGTGGCGACCAATTGCAGATCTCGCGGGCGACGCGTTTCGATGCCCGCGCCGTCGTCTCCGGCCGGCCGGCGCAGGTGGCTGGGCGGGGGATCGATCTCGAGGGGCCGCTGGTCGAGTTTGATCGGGGGCGCAACCGGCTCTCGGTCGATGGCGCCGGGAAGCTCGGCCTGCCGATCGCCGGCGGGCTCCCCGGGCTCGAGTCGCTTGCCGTGGCGTCCCCGGTGGCCCAGCCGGCCGTGCAGCCCGTCGTCCCCGTGCCGGCGGCTGTCGCCGGCCGGCTCGACATCGGCTGGCAGGGGCGGATGGACTTCGACGGCCTCACGGCCCGATTCGTCGACCGGGTGGTGACGACCAGCGGTGACACGGCGCTACGGGCCGGATCGCTCGACGTCGTCTTCACCAAGCAGATCGACTTCTCGGCAAGTACCTCCGATCGCACTGCCCGCAACACTGACGTCGCCCGGATCGCCTGTGGCAACGGCGTGCGGATCGAGAGCGAGTCGGTCGCGGCCGATGGCGGCAAGTCGGTCGAGAAGCTCTTTCTGCGCGACCTGCTCGTCGATCGGGCCACCGGCGAGGTGACCGGTAGTGGGCCGGGGCGGCTGGCGAGCACGCGCTTCGGCGCTGCGCCGGGGATCGCCCTGCCGGGAGCGGGAGGGCTGCCGGGGGCGGCCGGTGCAGCCCAGCCGACGCCGGCCCCACGCCCCGACGAGCTGAGCTATCTCGGCGTCGACTTCCAGCGTGGCATCCGCGGCAACATCAACCGGCGGCAGATGGAGTTTCATCAGCGCGTCGAGGCGATCTGGGGGCCGGTCGGCGGCTGGAACGAGACCCTCGACGCCCATGCCGCCGGCGGTCTCCCGCCCCGCGCCGTGGCGATCACCAGCGACGTTCTCTCGGTCGGCCAGGCCGCTCCGCTCCCCGGGGTGCGGCGCGGCACGCTCGAACTCGGTGCCGCCGGTAACGTGATGGTCGAAGGGGAGGCGTTCACGGCGCGGAGCTCCCGGCTTTCCTGGAGCGAGGCGAAGGATCTCCTCGTCTTCGAGGGGGACGGCCGCAGCGACGCGCAGCTCTTCCGTCAGGAACGCGTCGGCGCCCCGACGTCGAGCGCCTCGGCCGGCAAGATCCTCTACTGGCGCGGCCTCAACCAGGTGGAGGTCAACGACGCCCGCTTCATCGATCTCGAGCAACTCGGCGGCACGGGGGGAGCCCCGCGTCTCCCCGGCTTCGGTGGCACGAAGCCGTAGCCTGCTGATTCCTCCGGCGACCTTTCTGGCCGCGTTCTGTTGGCCCCGTCCCCTTCCGGGCTGGTAGCCTCTTGCCGATGCGGCGTGGTGGGAACCATTCCGAAAGGGCTGGCGACGTCTTTGCGGGGGGAGAGCATGAAGGGCATGTCGAGGAGACGGGCGATCGCGATCTCGGCCGGGGCGACGCTTGCGGCGACGACGGGCGTCGGCCGTGCCCGGGCCGCGGTGCCGGCCGGCGCGATCCGCATCGAGCGCGTCCGCACGGCTTTCCAGGAGCACCGCTACCGCACGCCCTACAAGTTCGGCGGCGTGCCGGTCGACCGGGCGACGATCCTCGACGTCGAGATCGATACTGTCGGCGCCGACAACCGGCGCGTCACCGGGTTCGCGTCGATGCCGCTGGGCAACGTCTGGTCGTTCCCCACGCGCACGCTCCCCTACGACGTCACGCTCGGCGCCATGAAGGGGCTCGCCGGCCGTCTCGAAGCCATCGTGGCGGGCTGCACCGAGGTCGCCCATCCGCTGGAACTGGCGCGGATACTCGAGCCCGAGTTTGCGAAGGCCGCCGCGGAGGAATCGGCCGCGCGAAGCCTGGCCGAGCCGATCCCGCCGCTTGCCGTCCTCGTGACGGCGAGTGCCTTCGATGCCGCCCTCCACGACGCCGGAGGCAAGGCACTCGGCCGCAGTGCCTTCCTCACGCTCACGCCCGATCTCATCGGCCACGATCTCTCGCGCTATCTGGGCGACGACTTCAAGCACGAGAATCTCCAGGACTCGATCCGCCCCGCCCCCGCGCCGCGCGTGCCGCTGTTTCATTCGGTCGGTGGCGCCGATCCGGTTCGCGCGTCGGAGATCAAGGAAAAGCTCGATGACGGTCTGCCGCAGGCGCTCGCCGACTGGATCCGCTTCAACGACCTGATCCGCATCAAGATCAAGCTCCAGGGAGAGGATCTCGAGTGGGACATCGAGCGGACGCTCGCCATTGACGGCGAGGCCCGCGCGACGAAGCCCGACACGGAGTGGAAATACTGCGCCGACTTCAACGAGCGTTGTCCGAACGTCGAGTATGTCCTTGAATACCTGCGGAAGGTCGAGGAGAAGTCTCCCGCCTGCTTCGCTGCGATCGAGTATGTCGAG
Source organism: uncultured Planctomycetaceae bacterium (assembly GCA_903951635.1). Taxonomy (GTDB): domain Bacteria; phylum Planctomycetota; class Planctomycetia; order Pirellulales; family UBA1268; genus QWOP01. Next base: position 3,480 of record CAJBCV010000556.1, on the reverse strand, counting down.
CAGCCGACGTCGCGGAATCTCCGCGCCCTGCCACGCGTCGACATGCACGCCGCCAACAAGCTCCGGCCAATCGTCGTCGACGAGGGGCTCGTCGATCTCGAGAGCCTCCTCGAGGCCCGTGCGCTCGGCTACACCGGCCTTGCCCTCAAGGCCTGCAAGGGGCAGTCCCACTCGGTGCTCTTCGCCGCGGCGGCGCGGAAGTACGGGATGTTTCTCACCGTTCAGGATCTCACCTGCCCCGGCGCGGCGCTCGTCCACTCGGCGGGGATCGCCGCCTGGGTGCCGGGCACGGCGGGGCTCGAAGCGAATGCCCGGCAATACATGCCAGAGGCCAACAAGCCGTGGGAAGCAAAGCTCCCGGGGCTCTTCAAGATCACCGACGGGATGCTCCACACCGACTGCCTCGCGGGGCGACCGGGCCTCGGGGCGGTGTAGGGTGAAGCCGGGCTGTGCGACGAGCGATCGGGAACTGCCCGAAGGTTTGATCGGCAGTCTTCATGGCCTGCAGCCGACGCGGACCTCGGCGCCTGGCACTCATCGCCCGGGGAGAATGCTTCCCCGGGCCTGTCTTGCGGATTCCAGCCCTTCCGCTGCCCCGGGAAGTCCATCGCGAACCGATTCCTTGACGGAAATGAAAGCTTGTCCTACGGCGGACCCCAGGAGAGGGGGTGGGCCCTTTTCCAAGACGTTGTTCGAGGAGAGGACCAGTGAATCGGCGAAACACCAAAAAGCCTCACCACGCTTCTGCACTGCGCATGGTGATTGAGTCCCTCGAAACCCGGGCGATGCTCGCTGGCGTGGGGCCCGAATCGTGGAGCGCGCCAGGGATTGCTCCCGCTCCCCTCGGCACCGGGGCGCTTTTGTCCAGCGAAGTCATTCTGACTTGTTCGAGCCCCACGCCCGGCTCGTCTGGCACCTCATCGCTTCCTGCCCCAACCGCAGGCTCTGGTGGCACGACGTCGGGTGGCGATCTGTGGGATTCCTACAGCACTGGATCTGGGGCTGGAGGCTCGGCGTCCGGCTCCACCGGTGGGGTGAGCACGAATGGCCCGGCGCTGTCGTCGCAATACAACGGCGGATTGGGCGTTGGTAAGGGCAGCGGCACGAGCAGTGGCTCTGGCACGACGTCCGGCGGCGATCTGTGGCTCGCCTACAGCGGTGGATCTGGGGCTGGAGGCTCGACGTCCGGCTCCACCGGTGGCCTGAGTACCGATGGTCCGGCACTGTCGTCGCAATACACCGGCGGATCGGGCGCTGGTGGACAGGGCAATGGCACCGGTGGCACCCTGTCGAACGCCGATCTCTGGCGTATGTACTGGTCAGGTGCTGGGGCCGGTTCCTCGTCGGGCTCTGATAACGGCTCTCTCGCGAGCGACCCGACCATTTCGTCTCAATACACCGGCGGCTCGGGTATCGGCGGCATCACGCCATTGGTCTACAACTCCGAGAGCGACGGCCCGCCCGTCTTCCACTCGGGCGTGTTTACGGGCGATCACGGGAGCGTGCAGTTCGTCCAGACGGCAGATAGCGGGAATCATGGAACGGGCGAGGGGGATACGAGCCAGAGCGACGGCAAATCGCGGGCAAGATCGTGGTGGGGCATTCAGGGGTGGTTCCTTGGCGACGAACCCATTGATGACGGGGGGTCGCAGGTTGCGCCCACTTCGGAAAGTGGAAACGCGCACGACGACGGGGCACCAGACGGCGAGCCCCAGGGCAATCCGAGCCCCCTGCGGCTGCCGCGTAATACCGGGTGGTCCCAGTTCACGAGCATGGGTGAGCCGGGCTGGGGCGACGACGTCCCCGTGTTCCGGCTAGGCGATGTCGAAGCCGCAAGGGGACTGACGGGCTTGGCGAAGATGATCTACGACCACGGCAGGCCAGTCTCCAGTCGTTCTGCCGATTCGAACGGGCGCGTGATCGTCTATACCTTTGCTGACGGCTCGAGATACATGGAGCCGGTCGAGCCGCCGTCGGAGCAACACATCGACTCGACCGCGGCGATGATACCTGGAGGAATCGCCTTGAGCCGCGGGAAGGGCGTCCTTGTCGCCTCAGGTGCTGTTATGACCGAAGTGATCGAAGATACGATCACCAACCGAGCCAGCGAAGCGGCCAGCCAGGCTACCGGAGGCTATGTCTCATTCTTCCCCCCGGGGGTACTGGCCGCGTTACTCAGCGGGAAGTTAAAGCCACGTGCTCCAGATGCGGATGCCGTCGGCGAGGTAATCGAAGGAACTGCAAGGGAAACAGGGGAGATTGCCCATCACTCGTCACGATCTGCTGCGAGAAGAGCAACTCGCCGCGAAGCGGGCATGGGAAAACACGGTGGGGTCGAACAACTACCGGATCAACCGCTTCGTCCCGGCTCCCAGGCGCCAACCGGTCCTCGCGGCACTCGAACGGAAGTTCAAAGCACCGATACGGGCGACATTGTTCATCACGATCCCTATGGCACTCGATACCAAGACGGTTCGGTTACGCCCCCTCATTACGGAGTAGATCGAGATGGGCAGCCGACGACACATCACACATATCCATCTCCGCATGATCCAAGGACAAACCGGTAAAAGGAGTAACGATGATAAGACTTGGAGTTCAGAGAGGGGGGAGCATCAGTCGTTATATCTACTCGTACCACTCGGAAACCGATCGCCTAACGTTGGATGAGAAGCTGGATCCGGCTTTGGCGAGGATCAGTGTCACTTGTGACAATGAAAGGGAACTAAGGCAAGCAGCCCCTACAATTCTATCCCATCTAAGCGGCGTTCTCGGTATGAAATGGGTGCTTTTAACGGGGTGGAAGGTGTCGGATCGACTTTTGACGCCTGCCAGAGCGAGACTCAAGGAGAAGCAGCTCTGTAACGAAGGCCTCGTGTTTTCCAGTGTCAACGGGTATCGGCTTGGTATGAGCTCCTCACCGTGCACCGACCTCGCTCCTTTTTTTCTTGAGGAGCTATTTAAGGCGAAAAGCTACGGCATCTGCACGACATCGCCGTGGCTTCTCGATACAAAAGGCCTGCCTCTAGCCGATTTGGTTCGGAGCAGCGCTCGCTCGTTTGCTGCTCCAAACTCTGCGGCAGTCCTACGCACACTCGACCAGACGATTGGAGCCATTGTATACATCATCAAAGATGACTCGTTACGTCCTGGGATCGTAATATTGACGAACAGCGATGGAGCCATCGCCCAAATGACAAATAGCAATTTGTTTTCACAAGGAATTACTTTTGAAGTGTGCGAGACTGAGGATCACGTTTGGGCTCCTTAGGGTGGCAGCACTATATAATTGAGTAATAAGTCGGTATCTGAGCCTCTGATTGAGCGTGCCTGCGTGGCGTGCCTTGGAAATTCTGATCCAAGTGGCATGAAGAGTCCGGCCCCTTCGAAGCGCTGGCCATCCGACGGGCTGCCAGTCTCCAGTCGTTCTGCCGATTCGAAGCTAGTGCATCATTCGTTCTGTAAATCCTGTGTGGGCCT
>CAJBCV010000555.1 GCA_903951635.1 uncultured Planctomycetaceae bacterium | reverse complement strand
TGCCGAACGTCCAAGGCGCCGCTTCCGTCCACCGCGCGATCGCCGGGAGGATCGTCGCTTTGTTGTGGGCGACGAAGCTGTCGCCGAGCCAGGCCAGGCCGAAGATCGCCACCACCGCCACGACGCCGGCCCGCAGCGTGGGCATCCGCGTCACTTCCTCCGGCGTCACCCCCGTCACGGCGAGCATCACCCCCGCCGCTGACAGCATCACGAGCTCGATCGCCACCGGCATCGGCACCGCCTCCGCTGCCCCGGGCGGCGTGCGCAGGCCGGGGAGCGTGCCGAGGAGGATGATGAGGCCGACCGCCGCGAGGAAGATTCCCACCGCGCGGCGCCCCGCCGCCGTGGCCGTGGGGCGTTCCGGGCCGCCGTCGGGGGGCATGACGAGCCCCGCCGCGAGACGGGCCTGGTAGTCGGGATCGTCCTCGAGATCGCGGCCGACAAACATCGACACCACCGCCGCTGCCACCACACCGGCCAGCGACGAGGGGACGCAGATGATGAGAATCTGCGGCAGCCCCCAGCCCGACAGGCCGTGCTCGGAAAACAGCGCGATCATCGCCGCGGTTGCCGCCGACACGGGGCTCGCGGTGATCGCCTGCTGCGAGGCGATCGCCGCCACGGCCATCGGCCGCTCCGGACGGACCCGGCTGCGGTGGGCCGTCTCGTAGATCACCGGGAGGAGTGGGTAGACGACGTGGCCGGTGCCGGCAACGAACGTGAAGCACCAGGTCGTGAGTGGGGCGACGAGCGTCACCTGCCGGGGGTGGGCGCGGATGACGCGCTCCGCGATGCCGACGAGGACCTCCGTTCCCCCGGCCGCTTCGAGCACCGATGCGGCGGTGATGACGGCCAAGACGATGAGGAGGACGTCGACCGGCGGCGCCGTGGGGACGACGCCGAAGCAGGCCGAGAGGATGAGGAGCCCCACCGCTCCCCACAACCCCAGGCCGATGCCGCCGGTGCGCGCTCCGATCCAGATCGCCATGGCGACGACGAGGAGTTGGAGCACGATGCCGATCGTCATGCCGATCCTTCCGAAGCCGTCGGTTGCCGCCTTGGGTGTCGCAGCAGCGCGGAGTCTAGCAGGACTCCATCGACAAAAGACTGCTATCCTCTCGCTGTTGCCCCCTCCGCAAGCCCCGGCAGAATCTGCCATGCCCATCCCCGCGGACGACCCCGAGCCGCTGACCGGCCGCTGCGGCGGTTCGGAATCGTCTGCCGACATCCCCTTTTCCGCGCCTCCGCCTGCGGCGATTGCGGCTGTCCCTCGGGCCAGAGTGGCAGGCCTCGATGTCGTCCGGGGCGTGGCCCTCCTCGGCATTCTCCTCCTCAACATCGTCGACTTCGCCTGGCCCTCGCAGGCCTACGACTCGGTGTCGGCGCTTTACTACACGACCGACTCAATCGGCGAGATCTCCGATCCTGACGCTCCGGATTCAAAGTCGGACGAGGCCAAGAAGGACGGCGCGAAGCCGGACGAGGACCCGAAGGAGGAATCCAAGGAGGAGAAATCGAAGCAGGAGGACTGGATGTTCCTCGCCGATCCGAAGCCCGATCTGAAGGGGGCGTATCCCGCCGGGGTCGTGCGGATCGCGGCTGCGTCGACGGTGTGGGATATCGTCGAGTGGGCCGTCGTCCGGGTGTTCTTCGCCAACAAGATGCGGACGCTGTTCTGCCTCCTCTTCGGCGCGGGGCTCGTCTACCTCACCGATGGCCTCATCGGCAAAGGGATTCGCCCGGTCTGGCTCTACTATCGGAGGATGCTCCTCCTCCTTCTGATCGGATTGCTCCACGGGTCACTCATCTGGCAGGGGGACATCCTCTACGGCTACGCCGCCGTCGGCTTCTACCTTTATCCCTTCAGGCGCCTCGAGGCGAAGACGCTGGCGCGCGTCGGCGTGGGGATTTTCCTCTCGATCATCGTCCTCCTCTGGGTCGGGATCGGCGTCTTTCAGCTCATCAAGATCCGCGGGCCGGTGCTCCAGGCCCAGGTGCTTGCGGCCGCGGCGGAGACGCTCGTCGCGGAGGGCGCGAAGGCGGTTGAAGCGGAAGCTGGAGCAGCGGAGGTGCCCGAGGCTGGCGTCGATGAAGAAGCAGCGGGCGCATCGATCGCCGCGCCCGACGCTGGCCGGAACGCCGCCCGGAAGCAGGCCGTCGAGGCCCTCGGGTTTGTCGATCGGCTCATCCTGCGCGGCTACCGGGCCCTCCTGCGGCGCGACGAATCTCCGCGTCCGGAGCGACTCACCCGCGACATTCGCCTTCACCGCGACGGGACATGGCTCGCGCAAGTAAAGGCCCGGATGAAGGACAGCCTCTGGCCTCGGCTGGGGATCCTCACCCCGGTGTCGCTGCTCGCCTTCGGTTGGCTGATGATCCTGGGGATGAGCCTCGCCAAGAGCGGCTTCTTCGCCGCCGAGTGGCCAGTGGAGCGGTATCGCCTTCTCGCCTTCCGGCTCGTCCCGCTCGGCTGGGTGATCGAGGCCCTCGTGATTCTCCTCAGCCGTGGCCTGCGCCGGGATTCGATCCTCAATCTCGGGGTCCTCATCCCGGTCGAGCAGGCGGTCATTCCCATGCTTTCGCTCGGGTACGCGGCGGCGATCATCCTCTTGATGCGCTCGGGGCACTGGCGTGGCGTGACCGATCGGCTGGCGATGGTGGGGCGGATGGCCCTGTCGAACTACCTCGCCCAGTCGATCCTCTGTACGACGCTCTTTTACAGTTTCGGCCTGCGGCTCTACGGCTCCGTGCCGCGGATCGGGCTTGTGCCGATCGTCTTTGCCGTCTGGGCCGTCGAGATTTGGTGGAGCCCGCGGTGGCTCGCCCGGCATCCCTCCGGGCCGGTGGAATGGTGCTGGCGGAGCCTCGCCGCCCTCGAGTGTCAGCCGTGGCGGCGAGCGCCGGCGTCAACGCTCGAGGAGGCGCCGGATCAGGTGCCGCAGAACGTCCGATAGGGCCCACAGCCGGGGGGCGGCCCGTCGCGGAAGGGCTGCGTGGCCGGCGTATCGTCGAACGGGTGGGTGATGGCGTCGAGGAGCGTTTCAAACGGCGCCATCTCGCCGGCCACGGCCGCGGCGAGCGCTTCCTCGACGCGGTGATTGCGGGGTATGACGAGCGGGTTCGTGCGGCGCATGAGCGCTGTCGCGTCAGCCAAGGACTGCGGCTGCCGATCGAGCCGGGCACGCCAGGTCGCGCGCCAGTCGGCAAGGGGCCCGGCCACGAACCGGGTCGCTGCCGCAGGAGCCTCGGCTGCGGCGGCGAGCGCAGCGAACGTGGCGGTGAAGTCGGCGCCGATCCCCTCCATCGCCGCAAGGAGGGCCGTCACGAGGGCCTGATCCCCGTCCTCTTCGGTGCGCAGCCCGAGCTTCGCCCGCCAGCCAGCCAGCGCGTGCCTTGCAAAGCGGTCGGGGAAGGTGGCTAGCACGGTGCTGATCCGCTCGACCGCCGCCTCCGCGTCGCCGGGAAGCGTCGGTAAGAGGCTCTCGGCGAGACGGGCGAGATTCCAGTGGGCGATGCCGGGTTGGTTGGCCCAGGCATAGCGCCCCTGCCGATCGATCGAGCTGAAGACGGTGGTGGGATCGTAGGCATCGAGGAAGGCGCAGGGGCCGTAGTCGATCGTCTCTCCCGACACCGCCATGTTGTCGGTGTTCATCACGCCATGGATGAAGCCGACCTGCATCCAGCGGGCGATCAGGGCGGCTTGCCGGTCGATGACCGCCTCGAGAAAGGCGAGGGCCGGTTCGTCGGCTTCCGCGAGGCCGGGATCGTGACGGCTGATGGCGTGGGCGAGGAGGGCCGGGAGGAGCGTCGGATCGGCGACGGCCGCCGCATACTGGAACGTGCCGACGCGGATGTGGCTGGCCGCCACGCGAACGAGAATCGCGCCGGGGAGAGCCTCCTCGCGGAGGACCGCTTCGCCGGTCGAGGCGACGGCGAGGCTCCGCGTCGTGGGGATGCCGAGGGCGTGCAGCGCCTCGCTGATGAGGACCTCGCGGAGCATCGGCCCGAGTGCCGCCCGGCCGTCGCCACCGCGCGAGTAGCGGGTGCGCCCCGCCCCCTTCAGCTGGATGTCGTGGCGGGAGCCGTCAGGGGCGATCTGTTCGCCGAGGAGGATGGCACGGCCATCGCCGAGATTCGTGAAGTGGCCGAACTGGTGGCCGGCATAGGCCTGGGCGATCGGGTCGGCGCCGGGGGGGATGGCGTTGCCGGCGAAGATGGCGGCGCCGTCCGCCTCGGCGAGCGCTCCGGGATCGAGGCCGAGCGCCGCGGCGAGGGGGGCATTGAGGTACACCACTCCGGGGTGCCGGACGGGCACCGGGGTGGAGCGGGTGAAGAGCCCCGGAGGAAGCCGAGTGTAGGAGTTGTCGAAGCGCCAGCCGGCGGCATCGATCTCGGAGGGCATGCGGAGACCTGCAGGGGGCATGCGGCGGGTAAGCGGGAAAACCCAGGATAGCAGGGCGAGTGCCGCGAATCAGCGGGCGATGCCAGCCGGTGCCCGATCAGGGAGCCCTGGGGCGGCGGCGCGTCGTCGTCATGGTGCCCCCGGCGCCGGCGAGATCGTCGCGCATCATCCGCACTTCCCGGTTGGCTTCCGGGGCGAGTTCCTGGAAGGAATCGATGCTCTCGTAGTTCATGTCGCGGCGCATCTCCTGCCAGGCCCGGGCGAAGATGAAATGCTGCCGCTGGAGCCACGTGCCTTCGGGAGAGGGGAGCCGCGCGGACTCAGGGTCATCCTTGGCTGCCGGGAGCGTCTTTACCGACACGTCGCGGATTTCGGTTTCCGCGTCGTCGTTTCCGGCGGAGTGCGTGTCGCCAGGAAGGGGGCTGTCGGCGAGCCGCTCGCGGACGAGCGAACTGCAGCCGCCGGCGGCAAGCAGGACGACGGAGAGGATGGGCAACAGCATCCTGGCAAGGGGGGACATGCGCGGGGGACTTCCGGTGGTCGAGGGTGGGTTGTGACGGAGTCAGTACGTCGACATCGTGGCGGAGCGGTCCATCTCGCCGCGGAGTTCGCGGACCTGCTCGGTGGCTCCTCCGCCGAAGTTCTCGACTCCCTCCCCCTCGTGGAGATTCCAGTCCTTGCGGATCTCGCGGACGGCGTCGTTGGCATCGCGCTTCGACCGCTCCATCCAACTGTTCCAGGTGGCCGACGACGATTCGACGAGGCTGCATCCGCTGCAGGCGATCGCGATTCCGAGCATCCCCAGGGTAGCTCTCACAGACATGGATCCTCCACGACGTTCGTTCCGGGGCGGGGCGCTGGCTGCCGCAGGGCCGGGCTGGGTTGCAGGGCGAAAGGGTCTGTCGCACATCAGCCCCCCTGCCGCAAGGTGAGGCGGACGGCACGCAGCGTCGGCCAGACGGCCCAAGGCTGCCCCACTCCCGCTTCCGCCAGACTGGGAAATCTGGGGCGAATGCGGCTCCCGGCGGCGGTGGGTATCCTTGGAGACTCCTCCAAAGTCAGCGCGATGGCCTCTCCTGAAGCATCGACACCGCCGTCGCTCTCCTCCGTGCCGCTGGTCGGCATGGCGGTGAACGCTGCCCTGGCGACACTCAAGATCCTCGCCGGGGTGTTCGGCAATTCCTACGCCTTGATCGCCGACGGGATGGAGTCGACCAGCGACATCGTCACGTCGCTGGTGGTGTGGGGGGGCTTGCGGGTGGCCGTCGCCCCTGCCGACGAGCGGCATCCCTATGGCTACGGCAAGGCGGAGGCGCTGGCGGGGATCGTGGCCTCGGTGGCGATCATTCTCGCGGCGGTGCTCATCGCCGTGCAGAGCATCCGCGAGATCCGCACGCCCCACCACCTCCCTCACTGGTCGACGCTCGTCGTCCTCGTCCTCGTCATCGTCGTCAAGGAGATCCTCGCCCGGTGGGCCGGGGGGATCGGTGCGGAGGCGGGGAGCACGTCGCTCCAGGCCGACGCCTGGCACCACCGCGCCGACGCGCTGACGAGCATCGCCGCCTTCATCGGCATCGCGATCGGCCTGATCGGGGGGCCGGGCTGGGAACCGGCCGACGACTGGGCGGCGCTGGTCGCCTGTGCCGTGATCCTCGTCAGCGGCGTGAAGCTCATGGGGCTGGCGGTCCGCGATCTCCTCGACGCCGCCCCCCCGAAGGCCTTCGAGCACCGGGTGCGCGAACTCGCCCTCGGCATCGAGGGAGTGCGGGCGGTGGAGAAGTGCCGGATTCGCAAGAGCGGCACGGCCTACTTCGTCGAGCTCCATGTCGAGGTCGACGGCGACGCGAGCGTGGCTGCCGGGCACGTGGTTGGCGGGAAGGTGCGCGCGGCCCTACGGAACGCGTCGCTGCGGATCGCCGATGCCTTCATTCACATCGAGCCGTTCATGCCGCCGGCGACAGGAACACCTTGACGAGGATGTCGGAGATACCGACCAGCGCCGCCCCGGCGATGAGGCCGGCGCAGATCGGCTCGTGCGAACCGATCCACAGCCGGTGGCCGACGCTCTCTGGTGACTTCCCGTACTTCGCCTTCATGACGGTGAAGAACAGGGCGCCGAGAAACATCGCCATTACCGAGTCGGGGGTGAGGACGACGCCGAGGCCGATCGACAGCGGGCTCAAGGGAAACTTCCCCCCCGACCGCATCCGCAGCAGTTCCAGAACGATGCCCGTCACGACGGCGATCGCGATCGAGATCTTGATCGACGGGGTGAGGAGCGTGCCGGAATCGCCGCCGAACACCGCCGAGACGAGCTCCGAAACGCCCTTCCACTGCATTGCCGAGGGGAACCCGAACTGCCCCCCTTCCTGGACCATCGCATCCTGAACGCGCATCCCCGGCTTGTAGTCGGAGAGGAAGAGGAGATTGAAGAGGGGGGCGCTGGCGAGGGCACCGGCAAGGATCCCAATGCAGTGGGCGACGGCCTGTTGCCTCGGCTTTGCTCCGAGCATGTAGCCAGGCTTGATGTCACAGAGGAGGTTGCTCGCGTTGCTCGCCACC
>CAJBCV010000554.1 GCA_903951635.1 uncultured Planctomycetaceae bacterium | reverse complement strand
GTCACCCCCGCCACATGTTCACCCCGGGCGAGGCGGCCGAGCAGGTCGCGATCGGCCCCGCGGGCCCGTTCGGCGGCCAGGGCCAGCACGACGCTCGGCCGCGGCTGGGCGCCGGGGAGGAGCCCGGCATCGTCCTGGAGATCGTCGAGGTCGTCTTTGATCTGGTAGGCGATGCCGACCGCCTCGCTGAAGGTTCGCAGGACGGCGGCGAGATCCGCGCCGCCGCCGGCACAAAGGCTGCCGAGTTGGAGGGCGACATCGAAAGCCGGCGCCGTTTTGAGGCGGAAGATCTCGAGCACTTGTCGGCTGGCAAGCGCCGTGGGCGTTCGGCTCCAGGCGAGCTCCTCCCCCTGGCCGCGGCACAACAGCCGCTGCGACTGAGACGCCTCGCGGACCGCGGCGGTGATCGTCGCCGGATCGAGCCCCGATTCGGCGATCAGCCGATAGCCCTCGCCGATGAGAACGTCGCCGACGTTGAGTGCCACAGGAACGCCATAGGCGCCAGGAAGCGTCGGCTCGCCGTAGCGCTCGAGATCGCCGTCTTCAATATCGTCGTGGACCAGCGATGCCTTGTGGAAGCACTCGACCGCGACTGCGATCCGCCGCAGGGCCACGGTCTGGGCCGGGGTCGACGCCGGCACGAGCGCCGCGTGGACGGCCGCGGCAAGGAATGGGCGCCAGCGTTTCCCGCCGACCCCGAGCCACTCGCGACCGACGCGCTCGGCATGCCCCTCCGCGGGGCCGAGCAAGTCGTCGAGGGCCGTCGGCTCGAACCACGTCTTCACGCTGTCTTGCAAGCCACCGAGATCGAGGCGCCGCGAGGTGTCGGCGGCCTCGAGATGGATGTAGTCCCACACCCAGTCGTCGTCGACCATCGTGTCGATGCAGTCGTCCTGGAGGAGGGGCACGGCGACGGCGGGGATCGCGGCGGCCTCGACGAATGGGTGCGTCTTCTCGAGGACCGGCAGGCAGCTGACGCCAACGATGGCATCGATCTGGCCGGTCTGGATCATCGCCATCACCAAGGCCGAGCCCTCGGCAACGAGGACGGCGTAGCCGAGCCGCTCCGCTTCGGCCTGGAAGTCCTGGATCGAGCAGAGTCCGCAGCTCTTGCAAAGGAGGCCGAACTCATCGAACGGCGCCGGGCAGCGGCTCTCCACGCGGAGGCACTTCGGCATCAAGAGCAGGCGGCGATGGTAGGGGACGGCGGCGAGGGCATCGCGCCACGATTCGTTGTTGACCAGCACCCCGGCATAGTCGAGATGGATCTCGCCAAGGCCAACCTCGGCCATCGCCGCGCGAGCCCGGGCATGCAATTCCTCCATCCGCAGCGGCGGCACAGCCGGCTGGGCGGCCAGCCCGCGGCGGATCGCCTCGAGGAGCGCCGTCCGTTCCGGCTTCGTCTGCGGGATCTTCGGGTGCGGGGCGCGGGAGCGGATCAGCGCCGGCGGCACCGGCGGCGGAAGGATCACCAGCGGCAGCGAGGATCGCACCGGGGCGCCGGGCGCAGCGGCGGCGGAATCCGTCGTCGTTCGTTCGGCTGTCGACATGCCTGGTCCTCGTGGCGAATCCGTTCTTTCTCGGGCGAGCGAGGCGTTCCCGGCTCCCCCTCTCTGCCGCACTCCTTCGGGAGTCTGGCCCGGAGAATCCTATCACGCGGAGGGGGATGACGCCCCCGGACCCGCTCCCCCGGCCGCGGCCTGCCCGGCGAGCGCCGCCGCGGCCCGCTTTGCCGCCTCGGCCGACTTCCGCTGGATCTCCTCCGGGGAGGGGAGCGCGTCGAGGACCTCCCGGGGGATTGCCGCGGCGTCGGCGAGCTTCGTCAGGCAACGACGCCGCTCGGCCAGAGCCTGATCGGCGCTCCGCTCCCGCGAGAAACGGTTTTTCGCCTCGGCCGAGCGTTCCCGGAGGCGGGCGTAGAGATCGCCGCCGAGGAGTGCCGAGATGTCGATCTTCATCTTCTCCCGACCGACGTCCGTCTGGCTCACCGGAGCCCCGTCGATCGGGCCGGCGTGGTATTTCGGGAACATGATCGCGACGTCGGGGCAGACCCGCGAACAGGCCGGGCAGTTCACCTTGCAGTTGGAGGGATTTTCGACGCGAAGCCGATGGTCGGAATCGACGCCGTAGACATCGAACAGGCAGAAGCTCAGGCACTGCATGCAGTTGGTGCAACGGACCGGATCGATGACCGGAAACCACGGCTTCCAGGAATCACCCGCGCCGGGGGTGTTGAGGGGACGGTCGTGCCGGGCGCCGTCGACGAGCCCGACGACCTCCGCCGGCGTCCGCCCCGTGCAGTCGTGGACCTCGACGTTCGTCGTGTCGGCCGCGGTGACCAGCGGCGCTCCGCCGACGAAGCGACCGACGACCACGAAGGTCGCATCATCGGCGGCAGCCGCCGCCCCTTCGTGGGCAAGCGTCACCGAATAACCCCGATCGAGGAGCGACGCCAAAAGTTCCGCCCGTTCCGGGCCGGCCAGCGGCTCGGCGCCGCTCCCTTCGTAGAGCACCACGCGGGGCTGGCGGGTGGCGAGTGTCGTCATCGTGTCTCTCCCTCGGGGGTCGTCGTCGGAAGTTGACCGAGCGCGGCGATCCGGCCGGCCGCGGCCTGCTCGGCGGCCGCGTCATCGCGAGCCGCGGCGCTCTCCGCCACGGCGCTTGCATCCCCGGAGAGCATGCCCGCGAGGACTCGCTCCGCCGGCAGCGTGCGCATGTTGAGGATCTCGACGCCCGCCTCGCCGAGCGGGGAGTCGGCGAGGTGAAAGAGCCCGCGGACGGCCCGCGGCCAACAGGCGGCGATCCGCAGCGTCGCCCCCTCCTTGGCCAAGCCCGCCAGTTCGGCCAGATGGGGATCGCGCCGCGCCGCCATGTCGCACAGATCGGCGACGGCCTCGAAGCCCCGACCCGATCCGGCGAGCCCTTCGAGCACCGCCCCCTTCACGTCGGCCGGCACCACCTGCGCAAACGCGCAGCGGCAGTAGAGCATCCGCACCGCCGGCTCCGTTCCCTTGGCGTCGTCGCTCATCGCCGTTCTCCCTCGGTCGTTGCCGCCGGTCCACCGGACCGCGCGCCGGCACGCTTCCCCGGCTTGGCGTAGGTGCCGAAGTCGTTGAACCAGTGGCGTTTCGCCAAGCGGTACATCCAATGCTTCTCGGGCACTTCGCGGCCGGGAAGATCCTGGCTGCTCCGCGGCGTGGCGGCGAGCAGTTCCTCGCGTGCCGTGCCCCGTTGGGTGGTGTCGCGGGCCCCGTGGCGGTCGGCGATCTCGAGGACGAGCTTCGGGTTTTCGAGCATCACGCAGCCACGGCTGTGCGCCGCCGCCGCGTCGCGCATGTCGCGGAGGAACGCCGACTGCGTCACCTTGTCGTAGAAAGAACCCGTCCGCGCGTCATCGACGGCGAGCTGGATGATCGGGCAGGGCTCGATGTAGCCCGACGGGCCGATGTGGTGGGTGATCCCCGCGGCCATCGGGCAGAGGGCATCCCCCTCGCCGTCGTAGTAGGCATCGACGATCGCGATCGGCTTCGTCGCCCGACGCGAGGTGACGAACTCGCGCACCCGGACGAGCTGGTCGGGGCGGAGGGCGAGTTCCGGGGAGGC
>CAJBCV010000553.1 GCA_903951635.1 uncultured Planctomycetaceae bacterium | reverse complement strand
CGTTCGGCTTCAACGGCGCGAAGAAGGGGCTCACCCCCGCCGATTACCGCTAGGAGGTTTTCCATGGCCAATCACCCTCACGATCCGCGCGCCCTCGGCCACCTGACCGCATCGGCCCGCTATCACGACTACCGCTACGCCTCCAATCCCATCGCCGAGGGCGGCACCGGCGAGGTGCCGCTGGCTCGGTTCGACGCCGAACTCCACGAGCGGGGCGGCTCGCGCGTGCTGCCGCTCGACAATTCGGCCATTCTCGGCTGTGCCGGCCCGGCCACGAGCCCGGGCCTGTGCGCGAGCTTCGTTCGAGTCCGGGCCGGCGAGGCGGTGCTCACCGATGCCAACGCCACGAGCCACCTGTTCTTCGTGATGCGCGGGAGCGGAGCGAGCAGCCCCGCCGAGGGGGCGACGGACCAGACCACGATCCCATGGAAGGCCGGAGACCTCTTCACCCTCCCGGCCCGCAGTCGCATGCTCCACGAGGCGAGCGAGGACGCGGCCCTCTACTGGGTGAACGACGAGCCGCTCCTCCGCTACCTCGGCGCCGAGGCGACGCAGCGTCAGTTCACGCCGACGCTCTATGCCAGGGAGGCGATCCTCGAGGCCCTCGACGGCGTGCTCCGCGATCCGTCGAGCGCCACGGCCAACCGTCTCAGCGTCCTCCTCGGCAATCGGCTCTTTCCCCAAACGATGACCGTCACGCATGTCATCTGGGCGATGTTCGGGCTGCTGCCGGTGGGCGCCCTCCAGGCCCCGCATCGGCACCAGTCAGTGGCCCTCGACCTCGTCGTCGACGCCCGCCCGGGCTGCTACACGATGGTCGGGCGAACCCTCGAGCGCGACGGCAGCATCAAGGACGGCATCCGGGTCGATTGGAAGCCCCACTCGGCCTTCGTCACGCCGCCGGGCCTGTGGCACTCCCACCACAACGAGTCGGGCCAGCCGGCCCATATCCTTCCGATCCAGGACGCCGGGCTCCACACCTTCCTGCGGACGCTCAACATCCTCTTCACACGGCGGACGAAGGACGGCGGTCACGACGTCATCGATCGGGCCGGCTGACGGGATGGTTCAAAGCAGCGGGGGGACGGTGGGCAGCCACCATCCCCCCGGAGCGTTTAAGAGCGGTCAGGCCAGGGCTTCTCGGATCACTTCGTGATGCTCAAGCCGCGGGCGCCGGCGGTGTTGTACTGAGTCGTCACGCCGGGTCCGAAGGCCGTCTTGACCACCGACGTCCCGGAGCAGGTGCCGGTGGCAAAAACTCCAGAGGTGGCGTACGCGACCGAGTTGAACTGCCCGGTGAGCGTGCCTCCGATTTTCGCTCCGGTGGCCGAGACGATCGAGATGCCGTTGGTCGCCTGGCTGACCGCGTTGCCCTGGACGATCGTCCCGCTCGAGGCGCCGGTTATGTAGATCCCCGCGGTCGTCGAAGCGTTGCCGGTGAGGACGTTCCCCTGGCCGGCGAGGCCGAAGGTGATGCCCGTGCCGGCGAGGTAGGCCCCCTGAACGTTCCCGATGAAGGTCGAGGACGTGATGACCGTCGAGGCGAGAGCCCCACTGGCCCGCAGGCCGATGGCGCTATTGCTGACGTTGATCGACGTGACCGTCGTCCCGGCCGCACCGGTGAGATTCACGCCAGCCCCGCTGAAGTTCTGGAACGTGACGCCGTTGATCGAACTGCCGGCGGCCGTGTTGCTGAACGCCAGGCCGTTGGCGCCGGCACCGGCGGCAGCGCCGTTGAGGGTCAACTGGTTCTTGCCGATCACCGCCAGCGGCACGGTTACCGTGGGGAGCGGGGAGGCGAGGTTGATCGTCGCCGGGGCGGTGTAGGTGATCTGCGACGGGGCCTTGAGCGAGTTGACCATCTGGAGGGTGTCGCGGAGCGACCCGGTGCCGGAGTCAGCGGCGCTCGTCAGCGTCCACTGGATCTTCTTGCCGGTCGGGACGGTGACGCCGCCGGGAGCGACGATCGTGCCGCCATTGGCCGTCACGATGCCGCCGGTGACTCCGCTGAAGTTGACCGTGCTGGTCGTCTGGAGCTTCGGCGCGGGGGTTCCGGCAGGGCCAATGTTGACGTTGCCACCGCCCAGGGTGCTGATCGCGATCTGGCCCTGGGTCGACACCTGGGCAACCCTGAGCAGCCCATTGTTGACCACCGTGAGCGGGGCCCCGGTGGCGGCGAGATTCGCCGACAGCGTACCGAGCGAGTTACCGGCGTTGGCAAGCGTCACGCCGCCGAGTGGCGTGGCCACATCGAAGGTCGTCGTCGTGGCGGCCTGCGTCTGGGTCACCGGGCCGTTGCTCCGGAGCGTAAAGGCGCCGGCGGCGATCGTCGACAGGCTGACATTGTCCTTGTCGGTGAAGGAAACCGCCCGTGTGCCGGCCGAAACCTGGAGAACGTCGGTGTCGTTGGCAGCGTTGGTGAGCGTGACGGCACCGCTGACCGTGGCGACAACAAGACCGGTGGTCGTGATCGGTGCCGTCTGCGCGACGCTGCCGACGGTGGCGAGGGTGAAGTAGCCGGCCGTGATCCCGGCCAGAGCGATGTCGCTCTTGTCGACCACAGTCACGTTCCGCGTGCCGTTGCTCACCTTCAGCGACGTGAAGTCGTTGTTGTTGTTATTGAGGGTGATCGCCCCGGCCGTGTTGGTGATCGTGGCTGGGCCGGTGACGGCGATCGGACCGGTCTGGGTCATCTCGCCGGCGGTGGAGAGCGTCAGGTCGCCGGCCTTCACGCCGCCGATGACCACGCCGTTCTTGTCGGTGAAGTTGACCACCCGCGGGCCGTTGTCGATCGTGAGCGTGCCGACGTCGTTGCCAGGGTTGAAGAGAATCATGTTGCCGAAGTTTTTCGTCGTCGACGTGACCGTCAGGCTCGTGGCGACGACCGCTCCGGTCTGGGTGAGATGATCACCGACGCTGAGAGTGACCGCGCCGCCGGTGATGCCGGCGATCGAGAGGTCGTCGACGTCGGTCAGCGTCACCGCCCGGGTTCCGTTGCTGATCGTGACGGTATCGAAGTCGTTCTTGGCATTGGCGACTGCTACGGCACCACCGGTGGAAGTCGCGGTGAGCGTCTTGGCGGAGAGGACACCAGGGAGCGTGATCGCTGCCCCCGAGGAAAGCGTCAGCGTGTCGCCCGAGAGGGGATCGGTCGTGTCGCCGGTGATGGCACCGGCAGCGGTCACGCTCGTCGTGCCGCCGAGCGCCGGAGCGTTCTCGGCCGAGCCGGTGCCGACGAAAGTGACCCCGCCGGTGAGCGCGGTCAGTTCGATCGACTGTTTCGTGCCGGTGGTGACCAGCGGCCCGTTGATCGTGATCGAGTCGGCCGTGATCTTGATCGTGCCGGTGGAGGCGAAGTTGCCGAACGTCACCGCCTGACCAGGCTTGTTGATCGTCAGGTTTCCGTCGACGGCGATCGTGTCGGGGACGTCGGCAGGATCGTAGGTCGGCGTCGTGAGCGTGTTGTAGGAGAGGACCTGAGCGGTGATCACTGCCGGCGGGACGAGGACGAAAGTGCCGTTGGTGGCGTCGAGCGTGACGAGGTTCGTGGCGGTCAGGTCGTCGACGATGTCGATGTCGCCGGCGACGCTCGAGAGGACGATGTTGGAGTTCGTTCCGGAGACGGTGATCGGCCCGGCGGCGAACGACCCGAAGTTCGTGTAGATGAAGTCCTTGACGGCCGTGCCGGTCACGGTGTCGACGTCGTTGAGCCCGTTGGTGAGCTTGACCCCGCCGGTGGTCGAGTTGGCGCTCAGCGAGGTGCCTGTGACCGCAGCCGTCTGCGTGATGTCGCCCACGGCGTTGATGATGAGGTTGCCACCGTCGATCCCGGCCAGGGCGAGGTTGCCGGACGAATCACTGAAGGTGATGTCCGAGGTGCCGTTGCTCGCTTTGAACGTGTTGGCCTTGTTGCCAGCGTTGGTGAGCGTGATCGGGCCGCTGCCGCCACCATTGACGACCAAGTCGGTGGACTGGATGGCGCCTGTCTGAGTCAATCCGCCCGCCACGGTGATCGTGACCGGACCGCCGTCGATGAACGCGACGTTGAGGTCGCCGATCGTGTCCTTGATCGACACCGGGGCGACGAGACCGTTGGCGATGGCGACGCTGCCGAGTTCGTTGTCCTGGGTGTCGAGCGTGATCGGATCGAGGCCCGACCCCTGGATCGTGAGGTTGGCCGCGGCAATCGAAGCCGACTGCGTGACGGCTCCGGCAGCCTTGATCCAGAGGAGGCCGGCGTTCGACTTCGTGAGCACGAGGCCGCCGGTGGCGTCCTGGAAGACGACCGAACCGGACGGATTGACTGCCCCGAAGGAGTCGACCTTGTTCGTCTGCGTGTCGAGCGCGATCGCCGAGCCATTCCCGGTGACGGTGAGGGCCGTGGCATTGATGAAGCCCGACTGCGTCAGCGGGCCATCGACGATGATGTTCACCGGCCCGCCTTGGATGAAGGCGATGTCGAGGGCCCCTTCGGCGTCCTTGATCCCGACGCCGCCGCTGCCGTTGCTGGCGGCGAAGGTGCCGATGGCATTGGGCTGGGTGTCGAGCGCGATCGAGTCCTTGAAGTTGCCCTGGACGGTGAGCCGGGGAGCCCGGATCGGGCCTGACTGGGTGACCGGGCCTGCGGCCGTGATCACCATGCTCCCGACGTTGCTCGTGAGCATGTCGAGGGAGCCGCTGGTGTCCTTGACGACGACGCTACCGGGGCCGTTCGCGCTGGCCGGATTGGTCGCCCCGAAGGCCCCGAGCGTGTTGGCCTGGGAGTCGAGGACGATCGCCGCCCCGTTGCCGGTGACGGCGAGCGACGCGGCGTTGATGACGCCGGTCTGCGTGATCCCGCCGTTGGCGGAGATGCCGACCGTGCCACCGGTGATCGAGGTGATCGAAAGGGCCTGATCGTTGCCAAAGTAGATCGAGCCCGGTGCGGAGGCCGTGACCGTGGCGACGTGGAGCTCGATCGGATCGTCGACAGCGCCGATCGATCCGGTCTGCGACGTGAGGACGACATTCCTCGCGGTCACGTCGAGCTTCGTGTCGCCGTCGGTGACCGACTGGTTGGCCGTCACGGTTACGACACCGTTGAGCACGTTGGTGACCACGCTGCCGAGCTGGACTCCGCCGCCGGTGCTGGTGAGGGTGACGCCCATCTTGCTGGTCGTCGCCTGCACGTCGGTGGCGCTGATCGTGCCGCCGGCCGT
>CAJBCV010000552.1 GCA_903951635.1 uncultured Planctomycetaceae bacterium | reverse complement strand
GCCGCCACGTCCCACAGCTCCCAGCGGAGGATCGTCTCGAAGAGCCGGTCGCGGCCGTATTGCCAGGCGCTGCCGTTTTCATCGAAGGTCTGCGCCGGATCGGGCTTCACTTCCTTCGATCGCGCGATCCGTGGCATCGCCACGAGATTCGCGGCGATGGCCAGCGCCTCGCGCACCCGGCCGACGTGGTTGAGCGTACGGACGAGCCATTCGCTGTTGTGGGCGAAGTTGTGGATCTGGTCGGGATAGAGGTGGGCGCGGAGCATCTGGGCATGGTCGACGCGGGCCGCCGCCTCCTGCTGCCACGCCGCGTCTTGCCAGCGCTGGAGCTCGGAGAAGGTGTGGCCCGGCATGTGCCACATGTGGGCGACTCCGGGGGCCGACTGGCCGCAGGAGGCCGCCGAGCGGAGCGCTTCGGCGGGACGCGAGCCGTCCCAGAGATGGATGAGGTAGTGATGGATCGGGTGGAGCGGCGCCTTGGCGAGGACCTGGAGGGCGAGGGCGTCGACGGCGAGCGGGCTGGTCACGGGGAGGCCGAGGCGGCTCTTGTTCCACCAGGTGAAGCCGACGAGGAACGCGCGGGCCTCGAGGTCGTCGGGATGGTCGAGGGCGATCTTCTCGATGGCGGCGAGAAACTCCGTCGCGTGTGCCTTCCGTTCGGCGTCGTCCTTCTTCTCGGCGAAGAGCTTCTTTGCGGCCTCGATCCAGGCCTTCTCGCGCGGCGTGGCGGCGTCGAACGCCGGCCCGGTGGCACGGGCGATGATCTGCCGGGCCCGGGCCTCGTTCTGGATGTTGGCCATCGCCATGCCCCAGTGGGCCATGACGCAGGCCGGATCGATCTGGAGAACGGTGCGGAAGGATCGCTCCGCTTCCCAGTACCAGAAGCCGTGGAGTTGGCCGACGCCCTGCTCGAAATAGGCTTGAGCCTCGGGCGACGCCGTCGTGACGGGGAAGCGAATGACACCGCAGCCCGGCGTGAGGGGCAGCCGACGCCGGGGCCCTTCGGAGAAGCTCTCGCCATGGAGGGAGTGTCCGGGAGCCGGCGACGCGGGGGATGCCGGAGCGTCGTCGGCCGCGGCAGGCATGGGCGTGGCGGCACACAGGCTCCCCACCAAGGTCGCAAAAAGCAGGCGGGTCACCACCGGAGCGAGGGGACCGCGGAGCCGTCGAATAAAAATTGTGTTCATGACAAAAAGGATACCTTCGCCGACACGTCCCGCAGGAAACGTGTTGCCACCCCTTCGCATGGGTGGGCCGTCGAGTTTGCGGCCTGTTTTGGAGCCTTTTTGCGCTCACGCTGCTCTGGACGGAAAGGCCTTCCGTCTTGCACAATCGGGTAACGCTGAGTTCTTTGATTTCTCACCACGTGACCGCACCCATCCCCTCAGCGTCTGGAGATCGTCCCATGGACGCTCCCCAGGAATTGGTCCTGCCGATTTTCTGCGTGGTTTGGTTCCTGCCTGCTTCCCTACCCGAGGCCTTCTCGCCTCCCCACGCAACCCGTTTCTGCCGATCCGCGCCGGTCGGCGGCACATCCGGCTCCATTCCGCCCTGACAATCGGAGTGTCTGGTGTGCCGTCGGCCGTCGTTTCTTCCCCCTCGGCCGCGCAGCTGGTTCGCGATTCACAGAAGCGCTTTTCGCACGGCGTGAAGCGATGCCGACGGAGGAGAGGGATGGCACGGAGCGTGGTTCTCGCCGGCACGGGGCGCTGTGACGGCTGCCGATTGCCGCCAAGGTGGTGCGTCTGCGGGGCGTTGCCGAAGGTCGACACCGATCTGGCCGTCGACATCCTCATCCATCGGCGCGAGCAGTGGCGGCCGTCGAGCACCGGATCGCTCCTGGCCCGCGCGCTGTGCGGCGCGAGGCTCCACGTCCACCGCCCCGATCCGTCCAGCCGCGTTTCTCCTGTCCTCCCGGCGACGCTTTTCCGCCCGGGCCACGAATACTGGGTGCTCCATCCCCAGGGGGAGCCGATCGGCGCCGAGACGAGGCCCGCCTGCCGTCCCCGGCCGCTCGAGGTCGTGCTCCTCGATGGCAACTGGCGCGAAGCGGGGGAGATGCTGCGCCTCGTCAATGCCGCCGCCGCGACGGCCGCGCGGGAGGGAGCGGCGCCGATCCGTGTCGTCCGGCTGCCGGCGAGCGCCCCGGGGCGATTGTGGATCCGCGAAGCCCCGGCGCCGGAACAGCTTTCGACCGCCGAAGCCTGCGTGGCGATCCTCGATCTTCTTGAGCTTGCGTCCGCGGCCGAGCAACTCCGCCTCCATTTCGAACTCCACGTCTGGGCGACGCTCCGGGCCCGTGGCAAAGTTGCCAGAGCGGAGGCTTTCCTCCGCGAGTCCCCGCTCCCTGCGGCGATCCCTGCGACGCTCGCCGCGCTCGAGACCCGTCGGCCGGCGTGAAGGGAATCGGGGCGGGAAAGTGGGATTGCCGTCCTGCCGGCAACTTCCCTACTTCTCTCGCTCCCCATCCCTCTCACTCTCGCCGAGGACCGCACCGATGCACCGCCCGACTCTCTTCTCGATCGCGGCTTCGGTCGGGATTGCCGCCTCGCTGCTCGGTATCGGTGGGCTCGTCGCCAGCCCGGCCGTGGCGGCCCCGCCGGTGCAGCAGGGGGCCGGCGACAGGGTCGTCGGTGACTGGCGGCCAGGAGATCAGGAGCTGACGGTGCGGATCTTCGCCAGCAATGGCCAGTATCTCGGCGCGATCGTCAACGCGCCCGATCCGCAGATGATCAACCGCGAACTGATCCGTGGGCTCGTTTACGACCCGGCGATGGGCGTCTGGCACGGCGAGATATTCGCCATCAAGCAGGGAAAGTTCATGCCGATGACGATCCGCATGACCCCTGCCGGGCTCGACATGGTCGCCGGCTCGGGCGTGTTCTCGAAGACGATCAACTGGGTGCGCGTCCAGTAACCGGTCGACGAAAGCGTCAGAACTGGTACTCGAAGCCGAGATTCAGCCCCTGGCCCCAGAAGTCGGTGGTGCGGAGGTGGTAGGCGGGGGCCGCCGGGCCGGAGAGCGTACCCGGCGGGAACTGCGTCGGGTTGACCGCAGGATCGACTTGTGAGGCGGCGCGGGCCACCTGTGACCACCACAGGAACGTGTACCCGACCGACAGCCGGCACTGCGACCAGATCGCCCAGTCGACCGTGGCCCCGAGTTCGCCGACGGCCGCGAACGACGACGAGCCATAGTTGCCGATGTTCGTCGGCTGGGAGAGGACGCTGCCGGCCGTCGAGGTCGCTGACGGTGTCCCACCTGCCGACGGCGTGATCGTCGTCGTCGTTATCCCGCCGATGTCGGTGTCGTAGAAGCTGCCACCGAGCGCCATCTTCCCGAGAAGCTGGAAGCCCCACCGTTCGTACCACCACTTCTCGATCAGCCCGAGTTCACCGCCGTGGAACTGCGTCCGGGCGCTGAACAGATCGGTGGCGAGGATCGACGTCGACGGATAGCCGCCCGGGCTTCCGGTCGAGACGGTCGACTGATCGACGACGGAGAGATTGTCGTTGAGCTGGAGGAAGCGGTAGCCGCCGACGAGCCAGCGGCGGTGGAGGAGATCGCAGCTCAGCGACCGGCGGTAGAGGAGATCGAAGCCCTGCCACGACGTGTCCTGCGTCGCCGTGATCGAGCGGGCGAGGAGCGCGGGGTCGGCCGGGAGCGTGTTCGGCGGCGGGAGGAGCACCGACGCCTGCTGGCCGGTCGTGGCATCGACGTAGGGGCGGGCGAGGAGCACCGCTCCCCCTTGGTTGGTGAAAGTGCCTGTCGACGTGGCGTCGGCGAGTTGGAAATACTGCGCGTCGATCCCGTCGTGCTGCGTCGGATCGAGCCAGTAGCCGACGGTGATCCGCCCGCCCGGACGGAAGGTGCCGGGGGCCCAGTCGTTGCCGGAGAGGATCGTCGTGCCAGGCTGGCCAATGACGCCCGCTTGGGCGGCCGGTGTGCCGGCGGGGCTCGAGGTCACCAGCGCCGGCAGCGAGTTGCCGGAGGTCGACCAAAAGAGAACCTCTGGCGCGAGCCACAGCCTCCCCATGTAGTTCATGCGGAACATGCGTGTGTGGTCGCGCGAGCACCAGCAGCGGCGGCCCGACTTGTGGTAGGCGTATTCGCCGGGGCCCATCCAGGCTGGATCGACGAGGTTGCGGTCGCAGGGAGAGGCGGGGAACGGCTCCTCGAACCAGGCGAGGAGGCCGTCGGGATCTTCGGCGTGCTCAGGCACCCGGTTCGGGTCGAGGCCGCCAGGCACCTGCTCGAGATCGTCGACGCGGCGGGGAAAGGCCGGGAGCACCGACGGGCCGTCGCCGATCGATTCCGGGTATCCCAGTGGATTGCGGGCTTCCGGCTGACGCACCGGCGCGGCTCCTTCGTCGGTGAGGCGCTCGCCGGCAGGGGCGGGTGTCGCTGCCGGGGTGGGCGTTGCCGTCGCCGGTTTCGCCGCGGCCTGCTTTGCAGCGGCCTGCTTCGGAGCCGGCGTCGTGGCAGAGGTGGAGGCCGGCGCCTTGGCCGTCTCGGTGACGGCGGCCGATGGTGCTCCCGCGGCAGGCTCCGGCGCAGCGTCTTTCGCGGCAGCGGGGAGCTGGGCGGCTTGGGCAGGGATCGCGAGGATCACACCAAGAGCGCAGGCGAGGACGCGCCTGACGGCGGAGATGCTTCGCGGAGCGTTGGCTTGGCTCATACCGCCTCGGATTCCACCCACGATCCACCGGGCAACCCGTGGGATGTCGGGACGATGTCGGGCCATGGGGGCACGATGCCACCTCGCAAGCGGTATCGGTCGGGTCGCCCCTGCCGCCTGAGCGAACTTTTCTGCCTCCCCCACAAGATTGACCCAGATTCCCCAGCCGCGAGAACCCTTCAAGTCGCGGGCCGTTCGCGGTCGATGATCCCTCCGATGCCCCGGGGAGTGGTTTGGCTGCTCCCGGGATGCCGTTGTCGGCCGCGAACCAGGGGGGCCTGGATTCACCGGTCATGGCGAACAGCCCTGCGAAACACTCGATTCTCCACCTCGCGCTGGCCGTGGTGATCCTCGCCGGCGGGGCCGCAGGCTGCACGCGCGGTCGCTATTACACGCAGGCCGATCGGGAGGTGAGCACCCTCCTCGCGGAAAAGTCGTGCGATCCGCGCTGGGCCGTGCCGGTCAACTACAACGTCCGGCAGGACGAGCGGAGCCGGTTCTACGACGTCTACAACCAGATCTTCCCGCCGATGCCCCCGGATGATCCGACGTCGCATCGCTACATGCACTGCGTCGACGGGAAGAAGGGCTGGCAGCAGTGGCACAACAACGGTGACCGGACGACGCTCGACAACCCCGAGTGGCGGGCGCGGATCGCCGAAGTCGTGGAGATCACCGATGGAGGAGCGATCAAGCTGACGCTCGAGTCGGCGATCCGCCTGGCCTATCTCAATTCGCTCGATTGGCAGGATCAACTCGAGACGCTCTACCTCTCGGCCCTCGACGTGAGCACGGAGCGATTCCGGTTCGATGTCCAACTGTTCGGCGGCAACGACACCGCGTACGCCAACCGCGGGCCGCTCAATGCCGCCGGCGCCTCGACGACATGGGCGACGGCCACGAATCTCAGGGCGCGGCGATACTTCGCCAGCGCCGGAACGATGGTCGTCGGTGTCGTCAATTCGATCATGTGGCAGTTCGCGGGGCCGGACAAATACACGAACGTCTCGCTCGTGAACTTCAACTTCGTCCAGCCGCTCCTCCAGCGCGCCGGCCGTTCGATCGCGCTCGAGCCCTTGACGATCGTCGAGCGGGCGCTCCTGGCGAACCTCCGCACGCTCCAGTTTTACCGGCAGGGCTTCTTTCTCCAGGTCGCCTTCGGGGCCGGCACCCCGCAGCAGCTCCAGCGCCGCGGCGGATTCTTCGGCGGCACCGGTTTCACCGGGTTCACCGGCACGGGCATCGGCGGCTTCGGTAACATCGGCGGCGTCTTCTTCGGCGGCAACGGTGTCGGCCTCCAGATCGGCGGCGGCGGCACCGGCGGTGCGGGCTTCGCCGGCGGCGGCGCCGGAAACGTCGGCGGCTTCTTCGGCCTCCTCCAGTCGCGCCAGCAGATCCGCAACGCCGAACAGAATCTGTTCGCCCAGGAGCGGGCCCTCGCGCTCCTCGATGCCAACCTCGAAGCGGGGCTCGTCGGCCTCGACCAGGTCGATCAGCTCCGCCAGAGCGTCGAGACCGGCCGCGCGGGGCTCCTTCAGGCGAAGACGTCCCTCACCAACCAGGTGGAGACCTACAAGGTCAACGTCCTCTGCCTCCCGTCCGACACGGCGGTGGCCCTCGACGAGACCTTCATCAAGCCGTTCCAGTTCATCAGCCCCGAGCTTCAGAAGCTCCAGAACGACTTCGGCGACTTCCTCGCCACTTGGTCGTTCGGCGACGAGGAGAATCTCAAGGAGATCGACGATCCTCGTGTCGATGAGGCGCTCCGCGACGCCGAGGAGATCCCCGCACCGGCGGTGAAGGGCGCCGCGGCCGACGGAGAGGCCGATCCGGGCGATCGGGCCACGGCCTCGGACGACGAGGCGGCGAGTGATTCCGTCGCCAAGGACGCCCCGAAGCAAGAGGCCGACGGGGCCGGCAAGAAGCGCGTCGGAGAAGCGGATACCGAGACCGAGGCGGAAGAGGATGACGTCGACGAGAAGCTCGTCGCCGAGAGCATGGCTCGCCTTGACGAGCTTCGAGAGCGGGTCGAGGAGCAGTCGAAGGCCGTCAGTGCCGATCTGGCCTTGGCTCGGACGAACGCGGCCGGCAGGCTCGCGGGGATGCGTCCCAACGAGCGCGACACATTCGTCCGCGAGATGAAGCTCCTCGAGGACGATCTCGGCAAGCTCGTCGCCCGGGCCCGCCGCGCCGAGGCGGAAATGGAGCGGCTCGGCGACAAGATCACGCCGGAGAACCTCCGCGAGACTTCCGACAAGTTCGTCAAGCTCGTCACCGACGTCTCCGGAGCGGTCGACGAGATGTCGCTCATCCAGGCCCGTGCCCGCGTCGAAGCGGTGACCATGGACATCGAGCCGCTCGATCCGGACGTCGCCTTCGAGATTGCCCGTGCCAATCGCCTCGACTGGATGAACAATCGGGCAGCGCTCGTCGACCAGTGGCGGCTCATCCAGTTCAACGCCATGTCGCTCCTCGCCGGGCTCGACGTCGTCGTCGATGGCGGCGTGAACACCGTCGGCAACAATCCGGCGAAGTTCCAGACGCCGACCGGCTCGATGTCGGCCGGCGTCCAGTTCGACGCCCCGTTCACCAGGCTCACGGAGCGCAACAACTTCCGCCAGGCGATCCTCGACTACCAGCAGGTCCGCCGGCAGCAGATCCAGTACGAGGATCGGATCAAGCTGGCACTGCGACAGTCGCTCCGCCAGCTCGATCTCGACAAGCGCAACCTCGAGACGCAGCGTCGGGCTTTGATCATCGCGATCCGCCGTGTCGATCAGACGCGGCTCACCCTCAGCCAGCCGGCCCCCCCATTGCCGGCCCCCGGCCCGACCGGGATCGTCGATGTGACCGCCGGGCAGCTCGGGCCCACCGCCACGCTCAACCTGATCTTCGCCTTCAACGATCTGCGGAGCACCCAGGACGCCTTCACGAGCATTTGGATCAACTATTTCGCTACCCGCGCCTCGCTCGCCCAGCAGCTTGGCGTCATGCAGCTCACCGACGAAGGGATGTGGGTCGACGCGCCGTTCGCCTGTGCCGAGCGGGCCACGGAGGACGAGCTTCCCCTCCCACCGGCCGTTCCGGAGGAGTGGCTCAAGCATCTCGAGGAGATCGATGCCCCGCCGGCCGTTCCCGCCAAGGCCATGGCCCGGGGGGCCGCTGCTCCCGGCTCGGCCGGGGAGCTTCCGGCGCCGCCGGCGCCGCGTCCCGACGTCGAGGCCGATCCGATTCCATCGCCCGAAGTCGACCAGGAGGCCCCGGCCACACCCCCCGCAGCGCTGCGGATCCCCGCCGCTGCCGGAGCCCGGGTGACGTCGGCAGCGGCACGGATTGCCGACGGATGGCGGGCCCGGAAGGCCGAAGCGGCGCCCAAGCGGATAGAATGACAGCAGGGCCCGGCCCCTGGCCGTGGCGGATGGATGTCAGGAACGGACCCGAGGAGGGGTGGCAGGATCATGAGCAACACCAAAGCCGATCGTGCTGCGGCCGCAGCGCCCCCCTCGACCTCCCCGTCCGGAGGCGCCGACTTGAGCGCCATCGCCGGGATCCTCGGTGATCCGATCGGCGACGACGTCGCTCCCGTGGCTCCCCGCCGCGGCTGGCGGATTCCCTGGCGGACGCTGGTCACGCTCGCCGTTCTCGGCGGCGGCGCTGCCGGCGCCCCCTGGGTGCTCGCCCACATCGGCCGTGGGAGCAACACCAACCCCCTCGCCGCGCTGCCGGCCCATGTCGTCGAGCATGGCGACCTGACGATCTCGGTCACCGAGGACGGCAGCATGGTCAGCGACGAGAACGTCGACGTTGTCTGTGGCGTCGCCGGCGGCGCCACGATCATCTGGCTGATCGACGACGGGGCGCGGGTCACCGAGGGAACGGAGCTCGTCCGCCTCGACAGCTCGAAGCTCTCCGAGGATGTCTCGGCCCAGAAGATTGCCTTCGAGAAGGCCCGCGCGGCCAACATCCAGGCGGAGAAGGATTTCGCGGCCGCCAAGATTGCCGTCGAGGAATACACCGAGGGGACTTACAAGAAGGAGCTGCGGAAGGCCGAGTCTGACGTGACGGCGGCCAAGGAGCGGCTCCAGTCGACCCGCAACCAGCTCGAGCATGGCGAGCGGATGTTCCGCAAGGGCTACATCACCCCGCAGCAGCTCGACGCCCAGAAATCGGCCGTGGAACGGGCCGACCTCGACCTCGGCACCGCCGAGATCTCGCTCGACGTCCTGGAGCGGTTCGCGAAGCCGAAGATGATCACGGAGCTCGTCAGCAAGCGCGACGCGATGGAAGCGAAGCGTGACAGCGAGCGGGCGGCCCTCGAGCTCGAAAAGGCGAAGCTCGACAGGCTCTCGTCGCAGCTGGCCAAGTGCACGCTCAAAGCGCCCAAGGACGGCCTCGTGATCTACGCCAACGAGCGCAACCGCCAGGCCGAGACGGAAATCAAGAACGGCGCGAAGGTCAACGAGGGAACGACGATCATCCGCCTCCCCAATCTCTCGCGGATGCGGGCCGACGTCGAGGTCCACGAGGCGAAGGTCGACAAGATCCGCACCGGCATGCCAGCCCGCGTCAAGCTCCAGGGGCGCGAGTTCGAGGGAACGGTGACCTCCGTCGCCAATCGTCCCCAGTCGAACTGGATGTCGACGGCGAAGAAATACGTCGTCCAGGTGCGGATCGACGGCGAGCCCCAGGAAGTTCGCCCGGGCGTGACCGCCGAGGTGGAGATCATCGTCGCCGATCTCAAGGACGTGATCTCCGTCCCGGTGGCGGCGGTGATGGAGAAGCGGGGCCAGTATTTCTGCGCCGTGCGCAAGGGGGACTCGATCGAGCGGCGGGCCGTCAAGCTCGGCCTCGGCAACGACAAACTCGTCAACATCACCGAGGGGCTCGAAGATGGGGATGCCCTGATCCTCAATCCCCGCAAGGCGCTCGGCGAAGATACCGAGGAAGCCGGCCCCGGTGATGGCAAGCGTGGTCCGAAGGGGCCCGGCGGGCCTCCGGGGGCGGGCGGCCCCGGTGGACCGGGCGCCGCCGGCGGGATGCCAGGGGGGCCGGGGCGAGGCCCGGGCGGGCCCGGCGGACCGGCTGGTACTGCCGGTGGGCCGGCAGCGGCTTCGGGTGGCCCCGGTGCGGCGGCCGGCGGGCCTGGCGCCGGCGGGCCTGGCGCCGGCAAGGGGGAGCGGCCGGCTGCCTCCGGGGGAGCTGCGCCGAAGCAGCCGTGACGAGCCGACGCATCGGCCGTGGAAGAGCGAACGCCGTGACCTGCCGAATGTGCGGGGGATGATCTCCTCCGGGGAAGAGACCTTTGAAGTTCCTCCAGCAACTCCGCCTCGGCTTCCGCAGCCTCCTGCTGCACAAGCTCCGCTCGGCGCTGGCCGTGCTCGGCATCCTCATCGGGGTCACGGCCGTCATCTGGCTCGTGGCGATGGGGGAAGGAGTGAGCTACCAGGCCCAGCAGCAGATCAAGGATCTCGGGGCCACGAGCATCATCGTCCGCAGCATCAAGCCCGCGGAGGAGTCGAGCCGCAGCGACAGCAACGCCCGGATGGGGATCTCCTACGGCCTCCTCCGCGAGGACTTCGAGCGGATCGTCACGAACGTGCCGACGATCGGCCGGGCCGTCCCGATGCGCGAGATCAGCCGCGAGGTCCGACACCGGGAGCAGTTCATCGACGGGATGGTGATCGCCTGCACGCCCGAGTACTTCGGGATGAACCGACTGAAGATCGCCCGTGGCCGGGCGATCTCCGAGATCGACATGTCGTCGTACGCCAACGTCGTCGTCCTCGCTCACGAGGCGGCCGTGAAGCTCTTTCCGATCGAGGATCCGCTCGGACGGGCGATCCAGATCGGGCAGGAGTTCTACGTCATCATCGGGATCGCCGCGGAGCGTTCGGCGGCGGCGGCGATCGGCGGGAGCCTCGATGCCCGACAGTACGACCGAGACGTCTACATCCCGCTGACGACGTTCCGCGCTCGGATCGGCGACCGCGTTTTCACCTCGCGGGCCGGCTCGTTCCAATTGGAGACCGTCGAGCTGACGCAGATCACGGCCGTCGTCGACGACATGAAGGAAGTCGACGCCACCGCCGACATCATCCGGGCGCTCCTCCAGCGCTACCACAAGGTGGTCGACTACGCCGTCGTCGTGCCGAAGGAACTCCTCGAGCAGGCGGAGACGATGCGGGCGATGTTCAACGTCCTCCTCCTCCTCATCGCCGGGATCTCGCTCCTCGTCGGTGGCATCGGGATCATGAACATCATGCTCGCGACCGTCACCGAGCGAACCCGCGAGATCGGCATCCGCCGCGCGCTTGGGGCGACGAAGGGGGAGATCGTCCAGCAGTTTCTCTGGGAGACGGTCGTCCTCTCCGGCACCGGCGGCCTCCTCGGGGTGTTGTTCGGGTTTCTCTGCGGTCCGACGGTCAACGGCGTGCGCTTCGGCGTGCGGGCCTCGCTCCCGGAGGTGTGGGCGGCGCTGCCGCCGAACATCCGCAACCTCGAGCCCCGCCTCGCCCCCTGGTCGATCATCGCCGCCTTCGCGATCTCCGTTGGCGTGGGGATCGTGTTCGGGATCTACCCCGCCCGCCGGGCGGCGAACATGGATCCGATCGAGGC
Organism: uncultured Planctomycetaceae bacterium; assembly: GCA_903951635.1. GTDB lineage: Bacteria > Planctomycetota > Planctomycetia > Pirellulales > UBA1268 > QWOP01. Next base: position 10,442 of record CAJBCV010000552.1, on the reverse strand, counting down.
CCTCCGTCACGAGTGAGGTCCGGATGCCCCCGAAGCAAGCCCTGACGCCGAACGCAGGCCCGCCCCCCCGCGACGTCGTCGCCGCGATCCGCGGCGTGTCGAAGGTCTATTCCCTCGGCGGCCACCAGGTGAAGGCGCTCGACAACGTCTCGATCGAGTTTCGGCAGGGGGATTACGTGGCGATCATGGGGTCGAGCGGCTCCGGCAAGAGCACGCTTCTCAATGTCCTCGGCTGCCTCGACCGCCCCACGACCGGCCAGTACTACCTCGCCGGCCAGGACGTGGCGGTGATGGATGACGAGACGCTGTCGCGGATCCGCGGCCGCTATCTCGGCTTCATCTTCCAGTCCTACAACCTCATCCAGCAGTTGAGCGTGGTCGAGAACATCGAGGTGCCCCTTTCCTACCAGCGGCCGCCGATGCCCGGGGGGCGGGAGCGGTGCCTCAAGCTCGCCGAGCTCGTCGGGCTCTCGAAGCGTCTCGGCCACCGTCCCACGGAGCTTTCCGGCGGCCAGCAGCAACGCGTCGCCATCGCCCGGGCGCTGGTCAACAATCCCCACGTCATTCTCGCCGACGAGCCGACCGGCAACCTCGACACGGCGACGAGCCACGAGATCATGGATCTCCTCGACGCCCTCAACAAGGCGGGGCGGACGATCGTGATGGTGACCCACGAGAACGACATCGCCGAGCGGGCCCGGCGCATCGTCCGGCTCCGCGATGGCCGGATCGAGTCGGTCGCGGAGGTCCGCCGCGAGGCGCTCCCGGCGGGGGGCTGAGGCGGACTAGCGTTTGGCCCGGCGGCGGGCCGAGCGGATCAGGCAGCCGACGGGCGGGGTTTCGGTTGTCTCCGGAAGCGCTCCAGCGAGCACCGCCGTGACGGCCTCCTCGACATACCGCTTCCCGACTCGGGAGCCGTCGGGGGAATCGTCGAACGCCCCCATGTAGGCGATCTTCCGCTGACGATCGAGGACAAAGCATTCCGGCGTCCGCGCCGCGCCGAACGACCGCGCCACCTCCTGCGATGGATCGCAAAGATAGGGGAAGTGGAAGTCCTGCTCCCGGGCCCGAGCCTCCATCGCCTCGAGGGAGTCTTCGTCGATCTGGTTGGCATTGATCGCGACGACGGCCACGCGCCCTCCGGCGGCGGCGTAGTGCGTGGCGAGGTCGTTGATCCGGTCCTCGTGATCCAGCGCGTACGGGCAGCCGTTGCAGGTGAAGATGACGACGACCGCGTCGTGATCGGCGAGTTCTTCCCAGCCATGCTCCTGGCCATCGGTACCGACGAGCCCCTGCCAGGGGGGAACGACGTCGCCGATTGTCCGGACGGGATTGTGAGTGCCTGCCTCGGCCAAGGCGGCGGCAAGGAGCAGCAGGCAGGCGAACATTCGCCCGACGCGGGCCGGGCGGATGGCGATCAGAAGCGGCATCGGAGGTGTCCGGATCGAGGGAGCCCCGCCCCCTCTCCTGCGAGCCGTCTGGGGCTCCCGGGATTCGAAAGTCGGGCGTGGGACGCTCCTGAGGATACCGGCTCAGATCCAAGTGCCGGAACCGGCGAACTCCTCCGACGGTTCACAGTCCCAGTGGGCCCGATGGTTCGGGGCGGGAAGTGTCACCGAGCCGGCCTCAGTCTCGGACACTTCGTGAAACTCGGTGGGGTGGTCTTCCGGCTTTTCGCCGTAGACATCGTGCATGCCGGCGATGGCGGCGAGGTATTCGTTGAAATGCGGATCCATGACGAAGGTCCTCCTTGACAGTCGTGCGAACCGTGCCAGAGCGAACGTGTCGCCTGAGTCAATGATACGCGGCTCGATCGCCTTGGGTCGGGAGGTTTCCGGAGCGGATCGACGGCGGCGCCCTCCCGGCGGAGGCTGGGGGGAATGCGGGGAATGGCAAGCGCCGCGGGCGATCGCCGTCGGGACTGCCTCCGCCCCCACCGTGCGGCGCTGACTTTTCGCGGGAAAAAGTCTTTCCTGAACTTCGCACCCCTTGAGACAGCGCCGAAAAAGCCTAGGTTTTCAGGCGTGTCGATCGCCGCATCTCTCACCACGGCACGGTCTCCAACAGCCTCCCAGGTGGCCCCCCATGCAACTCGGCTTCGTCAGCGCCATCCTTCCCGAACTCCCTCTCGAGGAGGTGTTCCGCACCGCGGCCCAGACCGGCTACGAGTGCGTCGAGTTGATGTGCTGGCCGCCGTCGGCGGCCGAGCGCCGCTACGCCGGCGTGACGCATGTCGCGGTCGACGGCTTCTCGGTGGCCGATGCCGAGCGGGTCAGCGCCCAAGCGGCCGACGCCGGGATCGCCATCAGTGGCTTGGGCTATTACCCGAATCCCCTCGCGCCGAACGAGTCGGAGGCGCTCGCCGCCATCGAACACATTGCCAAGGTGATCCGGGCCGCCGGTCTGCTCGGCATCGGCCGGATGAATACCTTCGTCGGCCGCGACTGGACGAAGTCGGTCGACGACAATTGGCCGAGGTTTCTCGAGACGTGGCGGCCGCTGGTGAAGCTCGCCGAAGATTGCGGCGTGCGGATCGGCATCGAGAACTGCCCGATGTCGTTCACACGCGATGAATGGCCGGGGGGGAAGAACCTCGCTACGAGTCCGAAGATCTGGCGGCGGATGTTCTCCGACATCCCCAGCCCCGCCTTCGGCCTCAACTACGATCCCTCGCATTTGGTCTGGCAGCAGATGGATCCGGTTCGGCCGCTCGTCGAATTCGCCGATCGCCTCGTCCATGTCCACGCCAAGGATGCCCGCATCAACCGCCAAGCTCTCGACGACGTCGGCATCCTCGCCACGCCGTTGGAATATCACATCCCGAAGCTCCCGGGGCTCGGAGACGTCCCCTGGGGGCGGTTCTTCGCCGTCCTCGGCGAGATCGGCTACCGGGGGCCGGTGTGCGTCGAAGTGGAGGATCGGGCCTACGAGGATTCGCTCTCCGGCCGCCGCGCGGCGCTCCAGCAATCACACGACTTCCTCCGCACGCTCCTCGCCTGGCGGGCGCCGGTGGACGGAGGAGCGGCATGAGCGACCGCCTGTCGACGCTCACGGCGGAGGACTGCCGCGGCGTGGCCGCGATGATCGACCACGCCCTCCTCGACCCGACGCTCGGTCGGGCCGACCTCGAGGCCGGCTGCCGCCTCGCCCGCGATTATTCCGTGGCGAGCGTCTGCATCGTGCCGTGGGCCGTCGGGCTTGCCGCGCGGATTCTTGCCGGCTCGGGCGTGCAGGCGAGTACGACGATCGGCTTTCCACACGGGGCCAACGCGACGGCGACGAAGCTCGCCGAAGCGCGAGCCGCCCTCGCCGACGGCGCGACCGAACTCGACATGGTGGTCAACCTGTCGTGGGTGCTCGACGGCGCGTGGCAGGCCGTCGGCGACGAGATCGGGGCGATCGCCGTCGCCACCCATGACGGCGGCGGGAAGCTCAAGGTGATCTTCGAGAACGCCTGTCTCGACGACGCCCAGAAGATCCGCCTCTGCGAAATCTGCGGGGAGGCCGGTGCCGATTGGGTGAAGACGGCGACGGGCTTCGGCCCCGGCGGCGCGACCGAAGCCGACATCGCGCTGATGCGCCGGCATGCCCCCGCAACGTGCGGCGTGAAGGCGGCCGGCGGGATCCGCGACCTCGACACGCTGCTTCGCTTCCGGGCGCTCGGGGCCGACCGCGTCGGCGCGTCGCGGACCGCGGGAATCATCGACGAGGCGCGACGCCGCAGCGGTGCCTGATCACATCGCCCGGAACTCGCGCTCCGTGCGGCTGATGATGTCGTCGTCGCCGACGACCTTGTCGAGGAACGGCCGGCAGGGATAGCCGTTCTTGTATTCGTCTTGGAGCGCCTCGGCGAAGGCGCCGGAGTCGAGCTCGCCGAGAATCCCCCGCATCTGCTCCCCCATCTGCTCGCGGTCGATCGACAGCGCCCGCGTCATGCCACCGAAGGAGGCGGCGAAGCCGTGGGAGAGCGTCGAGGGGAGGAATCCGTCGCGGGCCATCTGGGCGAACGTCTCCGACATCTCACCGGAGAGGTAGAGCTCCATGAGAAGGCCCAGCGGCGGCAGCCCCGCCTCGGTGCCGACGTGGAAGGCTGACAGGAGCGCCGCTCCCATCCACGGGCCGAAGGCCTGCTCGACGAACAGATCGAGGACAACCTCCTGCTTGGCGGTCATCTCGAGGGCGCCGAACTTCAGGCAGCCACCGGCGGCGGCGAGGGCGAGGACGATCTCACGGGCCTTCCCCGTCGCGTCGTGCTCGACGCCGAGGTAGGCCATGTAGCCGAGGCCCTCGACGGTGCGCTTGCGGATCGCCTCTCCCCCCATTCGCGGCGCGAAGAGGAGGACATCGACCCCGGTGGGGGGCGTCACGAGGCCATAAGCAAGCGCGTATCCGGAGGCGAAGACGAGCGCCGAGCCTGGGCGGAGCCGGGCATTGATCGCCGGCATGAACTCCGGCTGGACCTCGTCGGGGAGCAGCATGAGGGCCACATCGGCCCGGGCAGCGGCCTCGACGAGCGACAGGACTTCGAAGCCGTCGGCCCGGGCCCGGGCCGACGAGGGCTCGTCGTCACTGCCGACGATCACGGTGGCCGGAGTCGTGCCGCTGCCGACGCCGTCGCGCAGATTCAGGCTCAGGGGCTGGCCGAGAAGGCCGTAGCCGAGGATCGCGATCGTCTTGCCACAAAGCAGCGAGGGATCGGCGTCGCGTTCACGAAACAGGCGCGGATGGGGGACTGGCGGATTCAAGGTGGGCCTCGCGGTAACTCTCGAGCAACGGATCGACGAGCATGATGAACTCCCGCAGCCGCAGCGGGTTCATCCCGCGGACGTGGATCCTCCCGGCGAGGAAGGCCGCCCCGAGCGAGCGGCGGCCGAAGGCGGCGTCCTCGAGCGTCGAGCGGGCCATGCGGACGACGAACGGCGGATGCTCGACCGGCGCGGCGACGCGGAGGGCGTCTTTCGAGGCCGCCAGGCAGAGCTTCGTGTCGACGTCGGGAAACTCCCACTGGATGCTCGGCATCGCCGTGGCGAGCTTCTCCCGCTGAGCCGGGGAGAGCTTCGTGTCGATCAGCGCGATCATCCGGGCGAGGGTCGCGGTGAAATCGGCGGGAGCGGGGCTGGCCATGGCGGGAGCGGGTCCGGAAGGCTGGGGGGATCCCGAGCCACTGGCCACGGGAAGGGGGGAGCGTAGCACACGCACCCCGAAACGGGGGACAGCAGTCTTCGGCCGCCTCCCCGGGCCGCCCCTCGGGCGGCACAGACGGAGGGGATGGATCACGGTGGCTCGAGGAACCAGCCGCCGATCCGGGTAACGTCGACCGGCTCAGGGGGCATCGGCTCGCCGGTGATCTGCTCGATCGCCCAGTAGGAAGCGATCCCACTCTCGACGAACATCGTGTCCCGCTCGGCAAACTCGCGGAGCGTCTCCATTTGCGATTCGGCCTTGAAGCGTCCCAGCCCCACCGCCGCCATCCAGCGGACGACGCCCGACTCCGGCGGCAGGCTCGTGACATCGGCGAGCCGCTCGGCGAACACCGGGGCCAGGTCGCAGTTCCGCTCGTTCTCGTGGATCAGGCCGAGAGCCCAGAACGCTGCCGAGCGGGCCCGGGTGTCGATCTGCGCCTTCGGGACATACTCCCTCAGGAGCGGATCGGCCTCACGGTAGCGGAGAATACCGAACAGCTGATGGAGCTGCTGGGCCTGTCGGCCGAGCTTCGCGAGGGTCTCGGGAGGCTCCTGCCCCTGAAGCTCCGCACGGAGCTTCGTCGCGTAGGCGAGGAGGGGGGAGAGCGTCTCGGCGATCTCGAGTTTCCGCAGCGCCCAGGCGGCGCTAACGGCCACCTCGTCGCGGTCGTCGTCGAGGAGTGTGATGAGTCGCTCCGCGGCCGGCTCGTGATCGAGGTGGCCGAGGAGGAGCGCGGCCTGCTCGAGAGCCCGCCATTGATCGCGCCCGAGGGCGGCGAGCCCCTGATCGATGACCGTCTGCCGGAGGGAGGCGTCGGCGCCGAAGTCGGCGAGTGTCCCTGCCACAAAGCGTCGCAGCGAAGGATTGCGGTCCCCGAGGAGGGGGCCGAGGCGGCCGATGCAATCGGCATCCCCGGGGCGGGCGGTGAGCCGGGCCGCAAGGAAGCGCTGGCCGGCATCGGGGACGGCGAGCGATTCGTGGGCGATGGTCAAGGCCGCGGCAGGATCGAGGGCGTCGAGGCGCGCAAGCGCCGCGGTCGCGACCGCGGGCTCGGGATCGGTGGCGAGCCTGCGGAGGAGCGTCGTCGTGGTTTCTCCCGAGTGCCGTCCGAGCAACGCCACGGCGAGGAGCCGCGGAAGCGCTGCTGGCCCGGTGGCGGGAGCGGCGCCAGCGGTGGTCGCTGCCAGCCTCTCGGCCGCGTCGACGGCCCCAGAGTCGTTCACGTTCCCGAGCGCCTTCGCCGCCGCGAGTCGAACTTCCGGGGGGAGATCGCGGTCGGCGACGAGCTTGCCAAGCGTCGCGGCCGCACGCGGCTCGCGGACGGCGCCGAGGGCCTCGATGGCGAGGAGCCGGAGGCCGGCAGGCGCGGCAGGATCCTCGAGCCGGGCGAGCCACCCGTCACGGCTGGGAAGATGGTCCCATCGGGCCAGAGCGGGCTCGGCAATCCGGGCGAGGAGAAGGCCATCCCGCTCGGCTGCGGCGGCCAATTCGGCGGCCGCCGACGAGGCGTCGAGGGCTACAAGCGCCCCCGCCGCGGCGCGGCGGAGTTGCGGATCGATCTCCTCGACGAGGGCTTTGGTGAGCCTCGGCACCGTCACCTCGAGCCCCTCCATCCCCCGCCCCTTTGCCAGCCGGATCGTGTCGATTGCCATCCGGCGCGGCTCGACGTCGGGGCGGTCGAGGGCCTGCTCCCAGAGCGGAAGGAGCCTCTTGGAGAACGTCGCCATCTCCGGTGGCAGTTTCACCAGCGGGTCGAGTTGCTGCGCTTGATCGACGGCCAGATCGACGGCAGCCAGCGGCGACGGCAGGGAGGCGACGACGAGGCACGCAAGCGCCGCGGCCACGGCGCGCCGCAGTCGGGAGGGGCGGCACGACGGTGGAACGAAAAGATGGATGGGCATGGCGACGTGCGCTTCATTCGGGGCGGAGGAGCCGCCACACCTGGAGGGCGTAGACGATGAGGGAGGCGACGCAGATCGCGCCGGCGATCCTCCAGGCGATGGGGATCAATTCATACTGCGTGAAGCCCGGCATCCCGATCACGCTCAGGGCGGCGCCGAGCGGAGTGATCGAGAGGGCCCATCGCACGACCTGTTCACCGAACGGATCGCCGCGGAAGGCCCAGATGACGAGCGGACCGAGGTAGAGGATCATGAGCACGACGTAGACGGTGACGGTGGCGGCGGCCGTCCGCGAGTGGAAGGCGCCGATTGCCGCCGACAGGGCGAGCGTCATCGCCACCGCCAGGAGCACCGACACCAGCGCCAGCATGACCTGATTCCACATCGTCGGCTTGATCGTCGTCATCACGAGGTAGCCCGGGAGCGTGGCCGCGAGGACGAGGAGCATCGTCCAAGCGACGCTCGTCAGTTTGCCGGTCGCGATCCGCCAGCCCGGGAGCGTCGTCGAGCGGAGGAGGCTCCAGCCACCCCGCTCCCGCTCCGAGGCGATGAGGCCGGCAGCGAGGCTGGGGGTGAGGAGGACGACCAGCGCGATCTGGAGGATGACGAGCAATCCCCCGATCGTCTCGACGCCCCAGTCCATCGTGCCGTTGGTGGCCGCGAGGGTCATGAGGAGCGACACGACCGCACATCCCGCCGCCAGACGGAGCAGCCAATGGAAGCGGCCGAAGCGGCGGGTACGGAACTCCTTGACCATGATCGGATTGAGATAGAACGGGATCCCCGCCTTGCGCCGCTGCGGATCGACGAGGAACACCAGCCGGCGAACGATCCGCACCCACAGCGAGCGGTCGTCGGTGATCTTTCCGGCGTCCCGGGAGCGATCGAAGAGGCGGTGATCGAGTTGGAGGATCGTCGCCACCGCGAGTACGGCGGCCAGACCGAGTCCGCCGGCGAGGAATTGCCAGACCCCCGAATCCTTCTCGAGGAGTCCGCCGCCGACCGCTCCTCCCTGGCCGACGAGGTGCATGACGACCGGGAGTGGGGAGAGCCGGCGGAGCCAGTCGGCGATCGTCGCAAAGAGGCCGCTGGTGCCGCGGGTGAGGGCGTGGGGGCAAAGGGTCAGGAACGCGACGGCGAACACGAGACCATAGGTGATGCGGACGGCGGCATCGGGGGAGGTGGCACGCGTGCTGACGAGGAGGCCGATGGCGATCGACAGGATCGCCACGACGAGAATCACGGCGTAGAGCAGCGCGATCTGCCGCCACGGATCGACGCCCCCCATCGCATAGACGGCCGCCGCGGCGGGGAGCGTCGTGCAGAGGACGAGGCCAGCGAAGGCGAGGACACCGAGAAATTTCCCCGCATAGATCCCGATCGGCGGAATCGGCGAATTGAAGAGGAGGAGGAGCGTCCCCTGGTTGCGTTCTCGGACGATGCTCGAGGCCGGGAAGGCGGGGACGAGGAGGAGCACGCCGCCGAGGAGCGCCGCGGCGAACACCAGGAAAGCCCCGCGCGAGCCGGTGCCGGAGAGATCGACGATCCCGCCGGCGGGCCAGCGGGCGAGGATGAGCAGCGAAAACGCCACCGCCGCCGCCAACAGCGCGGCGAGGGCCCGGGGGGAGCGGAGAATGCCGAGGAACTCGCGGCGGAGGACGGGGATCATGCTGCAGGCGCCTCCCGGCGGGTGACGGAGAGGAAGGCATCCTCGAGATCCTTGGGGATCTCCCGGAACTGACTGACGTCGATCCTCCGGCCGACGAGGGCCGCGAGGATCGCCGCCAGCTCCGTGTCGTTCTTGGCGGTGTCGAAGCGGACGAGGCTCTCGGTGGCGTGGGCCTTGACCCCCTCCCGTTCGTCCACAGGGAGCGCCTCGCGGACGGCGGCGGCCGCAGCCTCCACCTGAGCCGGGCCGCAGAGCTGAATCTCGAAGGTCCGCTTCTGCCGCAGGTCGCGCATGATCTGGTCGAGCGTGCCGAAGGCCCGCAGCTTTCCCTGCGTGATGATCGCCACGACGTCGCAGATCCGCGACAGTTCGGGGAGGATGTGGCTGGTGACGATGAGCGTCTTCCCCATCCCGGCGAGCTTGAGGAGGAGGTCGCGCATCTCGATGCGGGCCTGAGGATCGAGGCCGTTGGCCGGCTCGTCGAGGATCAGCATCTCCGGGTCGTGAAGGAGCGTCCGGGCGACCCCGATCCGCTGCTTCATGCCGTGGGAGAGGGCCTCGACGTAGCGGTCCTGCATCCAGCCCGAGCCGGTCGTCTCGAGCACCTCGTCGATCCGCTTCGAGCGCGCGCCGCGGGGGATCCCGAACGCGGCCCCGAAGAAGTCGAGGTATTCGCGCACGCGCATGTTGTCGTAGGCGCCGAACGAGTCCGGCATGTAGCCGACGAGCCGCTTGATCCGCCAGGCATCGCGGACACAGTCGGCGCCGGCGATCGTCGCCGTGCCCGACGTCGGCCGCATCGCGCCGACGAGGATCTTGATCGTCGTCGTCTTCCCGGCGCCGTTGGGGCCGATGAAACCGAGGATTTGACCGCGGCGGAGCGAGAGGGTGAGGTTGTCCAGGGCGGTGAACTCCCCGAACTTCTTCGTCAGGTTGCGGATGTCGAGGACCGGGGATGCGGGTGCGTTCATGGCGGGTCTTCAGTTGGTGCGGCCATCGACGGAGAGACGGACATAGTCGATGTCCCAGGTGCTGCTCACCGACGTGTCGATCTGTTGCTCGTACTGTTTCTTGTCGAGGGTGGGGGCGGCGCCCCGGGCCTCCTCGGCCCGCTCCGCCACCGTCCGGCTGATGGCGATCGAGATCGGGACGGTGCCGCCGTCGACGGCGAGGTGCTCGGGGCCGAGGTCGATCTCGAACACCCCGTTGGGCTCGGTGAAACGCTCGAGGACGACCGGTTGGCCGTCGCGGAACGCCCCCACCGTGACGTCGCGCGAGGGCGCGTTGACCCGGATCGTGAGCCGGCCGCGGTCGAGTTCACAGGGGAGGACCGCGTCGGGGATTTGAAAGCGGAGGAGGGTGTCGGTGGCCGTCGTGAGCCCCTTGACCCACTCTCCACGCCGACTGTCGAAGGCATTCGACTTCCCCTGGTCGGTGACGCCGGGACGGGCGGGGAGGAAGGGGGGCGGGATCCGAAACGGCGTACCCGAAGGGGTGTGTTCGATGTCGACAGGCGAGAGCCCGAGCGTGGCGCGGCGTTCGACGAAGCCGGACGGCGGGTCCCAGGTCGGCCCTGCCTCCGGCTCGCACCAAAAGAGCATCCAGGGGCGGCGGCGGAGGGCGAGGCTGCCGGCGATGCCGATGGGGGCCTGCGCCTTCGGCCGCCCCGACTCGAGCAGGTATTCCTC
>CAJBCV010000551.1 GCA_903951635.1 uncultured Planctomycetaceae bacterium | reverse complement strand
GTGACGGCTGGAGATTTCCGGTCGGGAAGGGCCTGACGCGCCGTCGCCAGTCGCCGCCACCTGCGCATCCCCCCGCAAGCCCCCCTCCCTCACGGCGCGGGGGGGCGCTTGGCGATGCTCCATGAACATGCCCTCTTCGCCCCGCAGCCCGGAGACGCCGGCTGTGTCCGGCCCGGGGCCCGGCCGGTAGGCTGAGGATGTTCGCCCTGCTGTCGGCCCCGGAGACTTCTTTCATGCCCCGCCCGCTCTCCCTCTTGGTCGCGCTCGTGACGACGCTCGCCTTGGCCCTCCCCACCGCCGCTCAGACCGCCCCCGAGCCGGCGCGGAAGGGGCTCGGCAACCTGCTTGGTAAGGCCGCCGACCGACTGAAGGAAGAGGCGATGAAGCGCTTCGACAAGAACGGCGACGGCCGGCTCGACGACGAGGAGCGGGCCGAGGCTCTTCGTGCGATGAAGAAGAAGGGGGGGGAGATCGAGGGGCAGCTGCGGCAATTCATGCTCCGGCGTTTCGATGCCGACGGCAACGGCACGCTCGACACGGCCGAACGGAAAACCGCCTTCGACGAGACGATGAAGCAGCTCGAGGAGAACGGCCCGATGGTGAAGAACACCGTCCTCGGGTTTGTCCACCGGCGCTTCGATGCCAACGGCGACGGCACCCTCGACAAGGAGGAGCTGGGCATCGCCCGCGACGAACTCACGAAGCGGATCATCGAAGGGATCCCGATGGGCGACGCCCCGACCAAGCCTTCCAAGCCGATCGATCCGGCCGCCGGCGAGAAACCGGCGACCGAGCCGGCCCCGCGCTGAGGCGTGATTCCCTCACCGTCCATAGCTCTGTTCCACCCTCGCCTTCGATTCCCCTCCCGTTCCCATCTGGCCCACGAGTCACCATGCCCCGTCTCCTCGATCCCTATCGCCTCCACGATCTCGATCTCGCCAACCGCGTCGTCATGGCGCCCCTGACGCGGGCCCGCTCCGGCCCCGACCGGATCCCCAACGACCTGATGCGCGAGTATTACGTCCAGCGGGCCTCCGCAGGCTTGATCGTGTCGGAAGCGACGACGATCTCGCCGCAGGCCAACGGCTGGGTCGAATCCCCGGGGATCTATTCCGACGCGATGGAGGCGGGCTGGCGACGGATCACCGACAGCCTCCATGCCGCCGGCGGAAAAATCTTCCTTCAGCTCTGGCACATGGGGCGGGCCTCGCACAGCGACTATCACGACGGCCAGCCCGCCGTCGCCCCGTCAGCCATCGCCATCAACGGCGAGGGGATCTACACACCCCGGGGCAAGAAGCCCTACGAAACGCCCCGGGCCCTCACCACCGCCGAGGTCGCGGCCACCGTGGAAGACTACCGGCTCGCCGCCCGGCGCGCCCGGGCAGCGGGCTTCGACGGCGTCGAGGTCCACGCCGCCAATGGCTATCTCATCGACCAATTCCTCCAAGCCCGCACCAACCAGCGCACCGACGCCTACGGCGGCAGTCTCGAGAACCGCTGCCGATTCCTCGACGAGGTGGTCGAAGCGGTGGCCGCGGAATGGCCGGCCCACCGTGTCGGCGTGCGGCTCTCCCCCAACGGTGTCTTCAATGACATGGGCTCGCCCGATTACCGCGAGCAATTCCTCCGCGCCGCCGAACTGCTCGACCGCCATCGCCTCTCCTATCTCCACGTCGTCGACGGCCTCGCCTTCGGGTTCCACGAGCAGGGCACGCCGATGACGCTTCGTGAGTTTCGCGCCGTCTTCCACGGCCCGCTCGTCGCCGCCTGCGGCTACACGATTGAAGCGGCCGAAGCGGCGATCGACTCTGGCGCCGCCGATCTCGTCGCCTTCGGCCGTCCCTACATGGCAAACCCCGATCTCGTCGAGCGCTTCCGCCACGGCTGGCCCCTCGCCGACTTGCCCGACATGGCGTATTGGTGGACCCCGCAGGGCGCCCGCGGCTACGTCGATTTCCCTCACCACGCCGCGCCGGCCGGCTGACGGCGATCGGCCGGGCCGGCGGTGGTACGATGGGGGCCTTTGCGTCCATGATGCTCCGCGGCCGGTCGTGCACCGCCGCCACTCGAGCCAGATTTTTTTGGGGGGAGAACCGATGACACGGCGGCGCTTGGCTTTGGCCGAGAGGCTTGCGCGGCTCGCCGCGACGCTTCTGCTGCCGTTGATGGGTCTCCCGGCGGCGCGGGGTGAGAGCCGCGCCCCTTCGTGGGACGACGATGTCCGCCCGATTCTCAAGGCCCACTGCACCCACTGCCACGGCGAAGAGGATCCGATCGAGGCGGGCGTCGACCTCCGCCTCCACCGCTTCGTCCTCCGCGAGGCGGAGGGCTTCGGGCCGATCGTCGTCCCTGGCGACCAGGGCGCAGGCGAACTCCTCCGCGTCATCCGCTCCGGCGAGATGCCGAAGGGGGGCAAGAAGGTGTCGGCCGAAGAACTCGCCGTTCTCGAGCGCTGGATCGCCGCCGGTGCCCCGGGGGGCGTGGCCGAGCCCGAGTCGCTCCCCCCCGGCCCCTGGCTTTCGGCCGAGGACCGGGCTTGGTGGTCGTTCCAGCCGATCGTCAAGCCGGCCGTGCCGGCGTCGGGCGACGCGGCAGCCGGGCGGACGCCGATCGATGCCTTCATCGTCGCTCAACTCGGGCCCAAGGGACTGTCCCTCGCCCCGGAAGCCGACCGGCCGACGCTTCTGCGCCGCGTCACCCTCGATCTCACGGGGCTCCTCCCCACCCCTGAGGAGGTTGCCGACTTCGTCGCCGACACCTCCGGCGACGCCTATGAAAGAGTCGTCGAGCGGCTGCTCGCGAGCCCGGCCTATGCCGAGCGGCAAGCGCGGGCGTGGCTCGACGTCGCCGGCTACTCCGACTCCAACGGGTTCTCCGAGGCCGATTCGCTCCGCCCGCATGCCTGGCGCTACCGTGACTGGGTGGTGAAGAGTTTTCAGGACGACCTCCCCTGGGATCGCTTCATCCAGGAGCAGCTCGCTGGAGACGAGCTCGCCGGAGCGACGCAGGACG
>CAJBCV010000550.1 GCA_903951635.1 uncultured Planctomycetaceae bacterium | reverse complement strand
CGGCGGAGGAAGCGGCGCCGGCCGTGGCGGCGGCTGGCGCGGAGCCGGAAGACAGCGTCGCTGCGGCCCGGGCTGATTCTTTCCTGGCCCGATTCGACGCCGATCGCGATGGCGTTGTCGTCCGCACCGAGGCCAGCCGCCTCGTCCGCGACTATTCGTTCTCGATCCTCGATGGTGACGGCGACGGCCGGATCACCCGCGATGAGGCCCTCCGCGCGATGCGGGGGCGCCGTTGACGCTTGACGCCGCGCCGTCGGGCCCCGAGCCCGGCGGGACACCCCCCGCTCCACCCAGGCTCTCGGCCGCGGCGCGCGCGTTCGCAGCCGTCATCGATCATCCCTGGCTCTGCCTCCTGTTCGCCCTCGGGCTCTCGGCGCTCGCGGCGGCCGGCTACCGCGATCCGGGCTTTGCCGAAGGGGCCTGGAAAGGGACATGGTGGCAGGCGAAGGGAGAAGGGGATGCGCCCAAGGAACGGCCTGCGGGCGCTGCTGGTGGACCGGCTGCGGCTCCGCGGGCCGAGATCTCCCGGGGGCGGCCGAGGCGCGCCGGCCGCGGCCGCGGCTCGGCCCTCGGGCGGGCCGACGCGATCATGGTGGTGGAATGCCCGCAGGTGTTCACGCGCGAGGGGACCGTCGCCCTCCGGCATGTCGTCGAGCGCTTGGAAGGCCTCGATGCGGTGGCCGGGATCACCTGGCTCGACCGGGCGCCGCCGCTCAACATCTTCGGCCTCGACGAGCCGATTCTCCCGCGCGGCCCCGCCTCACCGAAGCGCTTCGAGGTCGCGAGAGCCAAGGCCCTCGAGCATCCACTCGTCGTCGGCCAACTCCTCTCCCCCGACGCTGAAACGCTCCTTCTGCTGATCACCTACGACTGGGCGCTGGTGCAGGAGGAGGCTGATGTCACCGACGCGCTCGTCGACACGGCCAAAGCCGCGGCGGCAGAACACCCCAGTGTGCCGATCTCAGTGGCCCTCACCGGCCCGGTGCCGATCCGGCTGGAATGGGTGCGCAACCGCGACGCCAACGAGCGGCTCTATCAGATTGTCGGTTATGGACTGATCCTCGCTCTCTCGGCCGTCCTCTTCCGCGGGCTGTCGGTCGTCCTCGTCACCGCCGCGGCGCCGAGCCTTGGCGTCTTCTGGACGCTCGGGCTCGTCCGGGCGATCGGTCTCCAAGACAACCCTTTCAGCCATGTCATCCTCCCGGTGCTGTTGAGCCTCGTCGGCTTCGCCGACTCCGTCCACATGATGGTCGACATCCGCCGCGGGCTCGCCGCCGGGCTGAGCCCGCGCGAAGCCTGCCGGCGGGCGCTCTCGACCGTCGGTGTCGCCTGCTTCCTGACGATGATCACGACCGCGATCGGGATGGCGTCGCTGTCGCTTGCCCGCCATGAGGTGGTCCGCGACTTTGGCTGGTCGTGCGTGATCGGCGTGGCCTGCACGTGGGTGGCGGTGCTCACGGTGCTGCCGCTGTGCTGTGCCACCCCTTGGAGCCGCGTCCTCGCCAGCGGTGCCGGCCGGGAGGTGATCGGCGGGCAACTCCACCGCGTTGCGCGCGGCATCGACTTCACCCTCCGTCACGCCCGGATCACCAGCGCCCTGACGATCGGTCTGTTTGCCGCGCTGGCCTTCGTGGCCCTGAGGCTCGAGCCGGATGACCGGAAGGCGAACATCCTCCCGCCGGGGAGCGAGGCGCAGCGGGCCCTCGACCACCTCGACAAGGCGATGGGGGGGCTCGATGTCTGCTCGGCCGATCTCCAGTGGAGCGACGAAAAGACCCCGGAGGAAATCGCCGATGTTCTCGGCGAGGTCGATGGCGTCCTCGCCGCGGAATCCCTCCTCGGCCACCCCCTCTCCGTCTGCCGGCTCGTCGACGCCCTCCCCGGCGAGGGGGCGGCCCGCGAGCGGATGGATCTCCTCGATCTCCTTCCGCCACCACTCAAGGAGAGCCTCTACGATCCGGTGAAGCGGACGGCGCGGGTGACGTTCCGCGTGCCCGACCGGGGCACGGTCGCCTGCAAGCCGACGTTCGAACGGGTCGACGAGGCGCTGCGGCGGATCGAGGGGGCGCATCCCGGCTTCGAGCTTTCGCTCTCCGGCGAGCCGATCGTGCGGTGGCGCGATCTCTATCAAGTCGTCGTCGATCTGGCCCGCAGCCTCGGCACGGCCGCGATCGAGATCCTCGTCGTCATGGTGGTGGCGTTCCGGTCGCTGCGGCTGGGACTGATCGCGATCATCCCCAACATGCTCCCGTTGGCTGCCGCCACGGGTTGGATGGTGGCGACGGGGCAGCCGCTCGACATCGTCTCGGTGTGTGCCCTGACGATCTGCCTGGGAATCGCCGTCGACGACACGATCCACTTCCTCTCCCGCTACCGCTTCGAGCTCGACCAGGGGCTCGAGAAGACCGAGGCGATCCGCCAGGCGTTCGCCGAGGTAGGGACGGGGATGATCATGACGACGATCGTCCTCGTGGCCGGATTCTCGTCGGTGCTCGCCAGCGAAAGCCGCGACCACCGCGACTTCGCCTCGCTCGGCATCGTCACGCTCGGCATCGCGCTGCTGTGCGACATCTTCTGCCTGCCGGCGCTCGTGAAGGTGTTCGACAAGCCGCCGAAGGTGTCGGGCGATCCTCCCCCTGCTTCGCTCACCGACCAGGGAGCGTGACCTCGGCGCCGGTCTGTGGCGGCAAGGTGACTGCGGCGCTGCGGGCCTCGATCGCCAGGGGGCTGGTGCCCGCGGCGCGGCGTCGCACCGTCACGCTCCCGTCGCGGCGGGCGGTGACATCGATCTGGGAATCGTGGATCCGGATCGCCGTCACGGTCAGCTCCGGCCAGCTCGTCGGGAGCTGCGGGACGATCCGGCAGCCCTCGCCCGTCGGCTCGAAGCCGAGGAAGCCGTAGAGCATCACCTGCGGCACGAGGACGCTTTCCATGAACTCCTCATCGATCCCCAGGCCCCCCGGTGGCCCGCCCCCCTGGAGCGTGCCGCGATCGTTCTCCGGCGCGTAGTACTTCCGGTAGCCCCCCTCCCCTTTCACTTCCGCATACCACTCGATGATCGTCTGCAAACGCCGCCAGGCGTCGTCGGGGCCGTTCGTGGCCAGCCGCGCCAGAAGATCGTGGTAGCTGAAGCCGAGGACCGCGCCGCCGTCCTGGATCTGGCCTCCCCAGGGGATCGATTCCGGCCCCGACCAGACCCAGCAGTAGGTCTCGACGTTGCGTTTCGTCGTCGCCCGCGGAGCGAAGCGCCAGTGATAGATGTCGGCGCCGCGCGCGGTGTCGCCGTCGATTTCGCGCTTTCCATCGAGCCACTCGAGGATCGCCCGTGCCTGATCAGGCGACGCGAAGCCAGACGCGATCGCCTCGAGATTGACGAACGTGAAGCCGTAGTCGTGGGCTTTGCCAGTGGCGTCGATCCAGCCGACGAACCGGCCCTTGGCAGGATCCCAGAAGCGCGATTGGAAGTCGGTCTTGATCGCGGCGACGAGGTTCCGCAGATCGTCGGGGCTCGAGGCCGCGTCGGTGATGCCGTCGGGAGCGGGGGCCGCTCCGGCGGGGATCATCCATTCGGGATGGCGGGCGACGGCGGCTTCGAGATCGGCGAGCCGCGCGAGGGCATCGGCAAGGTAGATCGTCGCCAGGCTGTCGTGGCCACCGAAGGGGAGGAGATCCCAGTAATTGTTGCCGACACCGAGGCCGGGAAGGAGGCGCTTCGTGCCATCGGGCTGCACGTCCAAGCCGGTGCGACCGTCATGCCCCACCCAGCGGACGACGACGTGGTGTTCCTTGCGAACGTCGAACTCCGCCAGGGCCCACCGGGCCGCGCGCCGCATCCGCGGGAGCGACCGGCGGAGGAAGTCGAGATCGCCGGTCCACGCGAACGTCTCGGCGCAGCCGCGGATGAAGAGGGCATTGGTGATCGGATGGCGCGTGTCGATGGCGGTGATCACCGACTTCAGCGCCACGGTGGCCCCTCGGGCACCGTCGATTTCGAGTGAATATCCTGTCAGAAGGCCGCCATAGCCCGGCTCTCGGTAGAGGGGGAGATTGACGGAGACAAGTGTGCCGTCGGCCGGAGGGAGCGGAAGCGGCACGCCCGCGGCCGGCTGCCAGCCCTCCTGCCCCTCGATCTTCCATCGCAGCCGGGCCGAGGCCCCGGCCGGAAGCTGCTCGGCCCCCCATTCGATTCGGGCAAACGGCGCCACGATCGTGCCGCAGCGGAAGGGGGGCGTGGTGAGCGTGACGCGGTCGGCCTCGACATCGAGGAGCATGCCACGGAGTGGATCGGCCGCCGCCCGCGGCGCCGCGCCGTCGATCGCGAAGCCACCCGGGGGAACGAGCGCTTTGAGGCCGAGCTGCTGGATCGCCCACTCGTCGCCCGAGACGGAGAAGTGCCAGCCCGATCCGGTGCTCTGCTGCCAGGCGGGGAAGGGCCAACCATCCGAGTGGGCCATGCCGCGATGCTGCTGCATGGCGACGTAGCCCTCGTCGTCGATCCGCCGGCGGAGGAACGAGGCGCGATAGTGCTGTCGCGGCGGCTCGGCGGCCCACAGAGTGGCGTGGGGGAGCCAGCCGTCCCAGAGCGTGCAGTCGCTCGAGGCCCGGGCGTGATGGTGGGCATGGAGCTCGTCGAGGAGCTCAAGCGCCCGCTCCTCGCCGGGAACGATGAAGCGGGGAAAGTCGTCGGCCGCGGTGGCTCTGCCGGCCGGGAGGATCGCGGCGACGAGAAGAGCGACAAGCAGGGCGGCACGGAGGGCCGATCGGAAGGCTGGCATCGGGGGCTCCGGAGCCGGGGTGAACGGTTGGGGGTGGGGAAGGAAGAGGTCATCATCGCGTGTCGGCCGACGGGGACAAGCGGCGGCCGGCCGATGCTTGCGGCTCTTCGTTGGGAGTCGTACAACGTTGCGGTCTGGGAGGGGGCGGCGGCAGGCCGTTTTCCTTCCCCCAAAGTCACCTGGAATCGCCACCAAGAGCCCCGCGACCCCGACGAAAGAGACCACGCATGGCCGCTGCCTCGACCGCCAAACTCCCCGAAGCCAAGAACGTCGGCGCCGCCCTCGGCAAGGCGATGGACGCCGGCCGTGGCATTCTCCGCCTCTCTCCCACCTGGGTGCCGCGGAGCTTCCTCCATCCCGGCAAGCGGATCCGCCTCCACCCCGACGACTACTACTCCTACGGCCTCGACCGGGGCGGGATCGACGAGCGTTGGTTCGCGAGCACGACCGAAGCCGCCAACGAAGGGCGCGTCGCCGACGAGGGGCTGTCGTGGTGTGTCCACGAGGGGCAGCG
>CAJBCV010000549.1 GCA_903951635.1 uncultured Planctomycetaceae bacterium | reverse complement strand
CGGCGACGGCTACGCCTCCGGTCCCTTCGTCGGCGTCAGCAACATGACCAACGCCTACGCCCTCCGCGGGGGCGTCGGCATCAATTACCTCGTCGGCGATTCCACGCGACTCGGAGCCTACTACCAGTCGACCCAGGCCTTCCGATTCCCGAACGAGGCGACGCTCTTCGGCCAGTCCCGCTCCATCGGTGTCGACATGGGTCTGCCACAGACGGTGGGGATGGGGATCTCGAACGAATCGCTCATGGATGGCAACTTGCTGCTGGCCGCTGATGCCCTGTTCCTCGACTGGGACTCAGCCGCACTGTTCAAAAGCATCTACAACCCGCAGTGGGTGATGCAGCTCGGGGCACAGTACCGCGCCACCGACCGGCTCAAGCTCCGGGCCGGCTACGCCTTGGCCGAGAATCCGATCGACCACGGCTTCGGGACGTCGATCGGCCCGGTCCAGGTGCCCGGCGGAATACCGGCCGTGAAATACGTGCAGAGCCAGTTCGCGATCGTCAACGAGCACCGGATCTCGGGTGGCTTCGGCTACAGCGATGTCATCCCCGGGCTCGATTTCGATGCCTTCGCCGGCGGCATGTTCCCGGCCACGGAGTTCCTCGGAAACTCGACCCGCGTCGACATCTGTAGCTACTGGGCCGGCGTCGGCTTCACCTGGCACTTCGACCGTCCGCAGCCCCGCACGCCTTCCTCCGGATCATGAGCCCTCGGACAACCGCCACCGAGGCCGGCAGGGCCGGACATGGCCTCGGGGCCACACGCCACACGATCGCCATGCTGGGCCTGGCCGTTCTGGCCGCGTCCATCGTCGCTCCGCCGGCAGCTGCAGCGCCGATGGAGGTGCTCCGGCTCGCTCCGGGCGCGAACTCCACCGAAGCCGATCGCGACGAAATCGAAACCGACCGCGACACGTTCACGTTCGCTCCCACGACGGCCGGCGCCGGGCGCACGATTACCGAAGCCTCCTACTCGTTCATCGACAACGCCACCGGCCCCGAAGCCCACAGCCTTCCGGAACTCCTCGTCCGCCGCGGGATCGGCCAACGGCTCGAACTGCGGCTCGGGTTCAACTACGAAGCCGGCGGGCCAGGGCTGGCGTCGGGAACGGAGGTCGGCGGCGAAGATCTCATCTCGGAAGAGGAGAGCCGGGTGCTCTACGGAGCCAAGCTCGAGACGAGCGATCAGGCCGGATGGATGCCGATGTCGGCGCTCGTCGTCCAGGGCTTCACCCCGCTTTACGGTCCGACGCACCAATCGACGATGATGGTCGGCGAAGCGTGGGCTTGGCGATTCGCCAACGGATGGGAATGGCGCTCGGGAGTCCGCTACGGCACCGGATGGGACGAGGAAGACTTCTTCAACCAGTGGGCCCCCTCCACGGCCCTCAAGATCCCCCTCGGCGAGCGATGGGAGGTGCACGCCGAGTATTTTGGGATCATGTCGGACGGCAAGGAGAAGGCCATCGACGTCCAATACGGAAGCTGCGGCGGCCATGTCCTTCTCACGAAGGACATGGAGCTCGGCCTCCGTCTCGGCTGGGGGCTCAACGACACCTCGCCGAACTTTTTCGCCAACACCGGCATCGGCTACCGCTACTGATGCACGTCGGCCCCCGATTTGCGGTGACGGTTCCCGTCGGGTATGAGTGCACGCACAAGTCCCCTCCGCGCCAGCCCAGGACACCTCGATGACTCCGAGAATCCTCCTCACCACGACCTCCTTTCAGGACACCCCCGGCCCCCACCACTCGGCCCTCGCGGCCACCGGCTGGGAGATCATCACCGCCCGCGGGCCGCTCTCCGAGGCCGACACCCTCGCGCTCGTCGGCGAGATCGACGGTTACCTCTGCGGGGACGATGCGATCACGCGGCAGGTGATCGAGAAGGCCACGCCGCGGCTGAAAGTCCTGTCGAAGTACGGGATCGGCGTCGACAAGATCGACGTCGCCGCCTGCACGGCGAAGGGGATCCCGCTTTTGTTCACCCCCGGCGTCAATCACACGACCGTCGCCGAGCACTGCTTCCTCCTCATGCTGGCGCTCGAGAAGAATCTCCTCTTCCACACCGACTCAACCCGTACCGGCGGCTGGAAGCGGGCCACCGGCCACGAGCTCATGGGGCAGACGATCGGAATCGTGGGGATGGGACGGATCGGCCGAGAGGTAGCGATCCGGGCCCGGGCCTTCGGGATGCCTGTCGTCGGCTACGACCTCCACTGGGACGACGCCTTCGCCGCCGCCCATGGCATCAAGCGGGCCGCGGGGCTCGTCGACCTTTTCGGCCTCGCCGACATCGTCTCTCTCCACACGAACCTCACCCCCGAGACGCGCGATCTGGTGCGCGCCGAGACGATCCGGCAGATGAAGCCGGGGGTGTTGATCGTGAATTGTGCCCGCGGCGAGATCGTCAATTCGGCTGACATGGCCGAGGCGCTCCGAAGCGGTCGCGTCCGCGGCTACGGTACCGACGTCCTCGATGCCGAGCCGCCGCCGGCCGGCCATCCGCTCACGAACCTCCCCACCTGCCTCGTCACCCCGCATGTCGGCTCGCGCACCCACGAGAGCGTGCAGCGGCAGGCGATGGCGGCGGTGACCAATCTCCTCCATGCGATGCGCGGCGAGAAGCCGCTGGCGCAGATCAACCCCGAGGTCCCGGTGAAGAAGGTCGTCTGAAGCTCACCCCGCCGTCCCCGCTCCCGGAGCCCACCGTAACACCATGGCCGAGATCTTCCACGTCGTCCCCGTCGCGATCCACGAGCAGATCGTCGTCTCCGCCTACCGCCACCGCGGCTACACCGCCGACGAGGCTGAGAAGGCGGCGAAGCTCGCCACCGCGGCGACGACCCACGGCATCCGCACGCACAACGCGATCAAGGCCCTCCACCTCGACGAGCTCTTCGGCTCCAAGGCCGGCGGCTGCGTGCCGGGAGCCCAAGTCCGCAAGCTGCCGTCGCGGTTCGATGCCGCGGAAGTCTGGGACGGCAACAAGAAGCTCGGCCAAGCCGTCGCCTGGGACGCGATCGAACGCTGCATGGCGCTTGCCGACCGG
>CAJBCV010000548.1 GCA_903951635.1 uncultured Planctomycetaceae bacterium | reverse complement strand
GGCATCGTCGGCAGCCTCCTCTACAAGTGTGTCGACAACGCCGAGGAATGATCCTGGCCGAGTCCGACCCGTTGCTCGAACGAACCGGCCGTCCGCCCCGTGCGGACGGCCGGTTTTTTTGCGTTGCCACGCTCCGGAGTGGGAAGGGCTGGCCTCACTCGTGTCATGCCTTCGCGCGATCCGTCGGCAGGGCCGGCAAAAGTCTCGTCGTTCGTCGGAGGACCTCCTCTCTCCTCGAGCGTTCGCCGATCCCCGCCTCTTCCTGCGCGCCGCGACAGTGCAGCGGCAGGATGACTCGGTGGTGGCTTCGGGTTTGATATCGCGCATGAAAAAACCCCCGGGGCGCTGGCGCCCCGGGGGTCGTGCGTTGCCGCGATGATTCTTCCGATCACTCCGCCTTGATGTCGTAGCAGAGGATCGCGTCCTGCTCGCGGAGGTAGAGCTTCCCGTCGAGGATCACCGGATGGGCCCAGCTCGGGCGGGCGTCGCTGTCGGGGATCTTGAACGTGCTCACTTCCTTGAAGCCCGCCGGATCGGCCTTCACCAGCGCCAAGATCCCGTCCTGAAAGCGGAGGTAGACGTGGCCGTCGCCGGCCGCCACGGCGATCGACCCCTTACCGGTGGCCCGTTCCTTCCAGACGATCTTGCCGGTCATCAGCTCGGCACAGAACGGGATCCCCTGGTCGTCGGAGTCGCCGTAGAGGTGATCACCGACGAGGACGATGCCGCCGTGCTTGTTGGCGAGATCCTGCTTGAGACCGTAGATCTCCTCCGCCTTCACGCCGTCAGCCGTGGCCACCTGCTTCAGCAGCGCGCCACCGCGGCGGTAGCCGGCCGAGAAGAAGACGAGGTCGTCGCGGACGATCGGGGTGGGAATGACGGCGGTGGTCTGGTCGATCGGGAAGCTCCAGAGGAGCTTGCCGCTGGCCGCATCGACGCCGACGGCGCCGCTGGCGGTGGTCTGCACGTAGACCTTCCGATTGCCCACCTTCGAGATCACGATCGAGGAATGGCCGGCACCGCGGCAATCCTTCATCGGGCACTTCCAGATCGCCTTGCCGGTCTTCTTGTCGAGCGCGACCATCATCGCCTCGTCGCCGCCCGGGGTGACGATGAGACGGTCGCCATCGACCAGCGGCGACTCGCTGTAGCCCCAGCCATCCCCCTTCTTGCCGCCGAAGGTGGCCTTGAGATCGATGCGGAGCTTCTCGGCGCCGTCGGAGGTCTGGCAGCCGATGAGCACCCCTTGCGGGGTGATCACGTAGACGAGATCGCCGTCAACCGTCGGCGTGCTCCGCGAGCTCTGCCACGACTCCGGCCCCTCGTTCCAGGCCTGGCCGGTCTTGGCCTTCCACAGCTGCTTCCCCGTTTCGCGGTCGTAGCAGGTGAGGTATTCATCCTTGTCGTCCCCGGCGGTGGAGAGGCCGTCGCCGAGGGTGTAGAGCCGCGAGCCTGCGATCGCCGGGGTGGCGTAGCCGCGGCCGGCGCCGACCGACTTCCAGAGGAGCTTCGGCCCCCCCTCGGGCCAGGATTCGAGGAGGTTCGTGTCGGGAGCGACGGCGGTGCGGGCAGCGCCACGGAACGTCGGCCAGTCTTCCCCCCGGACACCGCCGGTGACGAGCGTGCCACCGACGGCGAGCGCGAGGAGCGAGGCGAGGGGAAGAGGGCGAAAAGAACGGGGCATGAGTCGGGGCTCCGGACGGTGGAAACGGGCGGACGGGGCGAGCAAAAAGCGGGGATCAGGGGCGTGTCGAGGGTACGGGCTGGGCGCCGGGACGGTCAAGATTCCGTCCCCTCCCCCAGCCCATGATCAGCGAATAAAAGACCGGCGTGAAGAAGATCCCGAAGGCGGTCACCCCGAGCATCCCGGAGAACACCGCCGTTCCCAGCGCCACGCGCATCTCGGCCCCGGCGCCGCGGCCGAGGACGAGCGGGACGACACCGAGGATGAAGGCCAGCGACGTCATCAGGATCGGCCGCAGCCGCAGTCGGGCCGCCGTCAGCACCGCCTCGGCAAGCGGCAGGCCGGCGTCCTGCTGCTGCTTGGCGAACTCGACGATCAGGATCGCGTTCTTCGCCGCCAATCCCACGAGGACCACCAGCCCGATCTGCGTGAAGATCGAGTTGTCGAGTCCGGCGATCCACACCCCCGCGATCGCCGCCAGGAGACACATCGGCACGATGAGGATGATCGCCAGCGGAAGCGACCAGCTCTCGTACTGCGCCGCGAGGACGAGGAACACGAACACCGTCCCCAGGGCGAAGACGATGCCGGCGGTGTTGCCGGCGAGGATCTGCTGGAGCGACAGCTCCGTCCAGGCAAACTCCATCCCCGGCGGAAGAATCCCCTGCCCCTCCGGCGGCGGCGCGGCGAGCGCTTCCATGATCGCGATCGCGTCGCCGGAGCTCGTCCCCGGCAACGTCGAACCGGTGATGTCGGCCGAGGGGAAGAGATTGAAGTGGTTGACGACCGCCGGGCCACTCGTGTCGCTGACGGTGACGAGCGTCTAGTGCGGCACCATCGCACAGGCGGAGTTTCGGACCTCGAGCCGGCCGATGTCCTCGCGCCGCATGCGGAAATCGCGGTCGGCCTGGACGAGCACCGGCCAGTTGCGGCCGAAAGCGGTCCAGTCGTTGACGTAGGCGCTGCCGAGAAACACCTGGAGCGCCGCGTTGACCTCGACGAGGTCGACCCCCTGCGCCTTGACCTTCTCCCGATCGATGTCGACGAAGAACTTCGGCTCGTCGGCGCGGAAGCCGGCAAACAGCCCCGTCAGCCCCGGCTGCGCGGCGGCCGCGTCGATCAGCGCCGCGGCGGCTGCCTCCAGCCGCTGCGGGCCGGCCGCGGCGCGGTCGAGGACCTGGAGCTTGAAGCCGCCGGCATTGCCGAGGCCGTCGATCGGCGGGGCCCCGAAGGCGACGACCTGCGCCTCGCGGACCTCCGCGAAGCTTTGCCGCAGGGCGCGGAGGATCCTTGTCGCCGAGCGCTGCGGATCGACCGCCCGCCTCGCAAACGGCTCGAGGAGGACGAACATCCCACCGGCGTTCGGCTGGCTGACATTGGTGAGGAGCGAGTAGCCGCTGACGGAGATCCTGTGGGCCACGCCCGGAACCCCCTTCACCCGCCCCTCGAGATCGGCCATGACCTCCGCCGTCCGCTCGGCGCTGGCCCCCGGAGGGAGCAGCGCCGTGACGAGGAGATAGCCCTTGTCCTGTTGCGGGATGAACCCCACCGGGACGGTCGTGAAGCCGTAGTAGGTGAGGGCCATGAGGCCGAGATAGAGGGCGACGACGACGATCCCCATCCGCAGGAGCCTCCCCACCACCGCGCCGTAGACGCCGGTGGTGAGGTCGAAAAACAGATTGAAGAGGCGGAAGAACGCGGCGAGGATCCGGTTGACCGCTCCCGCCCCCCACCATCCCAACAGCGCTCCGGCGGCGAACAACCCGAGCCGCACGCTCCATTCGGCAGCCCACGGCGGCACCGGCGCCGTCGCCAGCCCCGCCGCCACGAGCCCCCGGGCCTCGAGAAACCACACGGCCAGGAGCCCGGCCAACAGCGCGATGCCCGCCGGAGGGAGCGCGTCGCGCCGTGCGGCTGTCGCTGCGGCGCCGCCCGCGGCTGGGCTGCCATGCTCCGGGTTGGCCGAGGGCGTGGCGGAACTCCCAGGGAGATGCGACTGAAAAAGGAGCACGCAGAGGGCCGGCGAGAGGGTGAGGGAATTGAAGGCCGAGATCACCGTGCTCGCCGCGATCGTGAGGGCAAACTGCCGGTAAAACTCCCCGCTGATGCCGGTGATGAAGGCCGTCGGCACGAACACCGAACAGAGCACCAGCGCGATCGCGATCACCGGCCCCGCCACCTCCCCCATCGCGCGCCGGGCCGCTTCGCGCGCAGGCAGCCCCCCCGACAGCCAGCGTTCGACGTTCTCGACGACGACGATCGCGTCATCGACGACGATCCCGATGGCGAGCACGAGGCCGAACAGCGAGAGATTGTTGAGGGAGAAGCCGAACAGCCGCATCGCGGCGAACGTCCCCACCAGCGACACAGGCACCGCGACCATCGGGATGATCGTCGCCCGCCAATCCTGGAGAAAGACGAGCACGACGATGAACACGAGCACCACCGCCTCGAAGAGGGTCTTCCAGACCTCGCGGATGCTCTCCTCGACGAACACCGTCGTGTCGTAGTGGATGGCGGCTTCGAGCCCCGCGGGGAATCCCTTTTCGAGCGTTTCGATCTCCCGGCGGACGCGTTCGGCGGTGGCCAGGGCATTGGATCCTGGTTGTTGGAACAGCGCGATCGTGACCCCTTCCTCGCCGTCGAGTCGGCTGCCGACGTCGTAACTCCGCGCCCCCAGCTCCGCTCGGCCGACGTCGCCGAGGCGGACGATCGCTTGCCCCGTGGTGGCCAGATCATGCCCGGGGCCGATGCGACCGGCGGCGACGGCCGGGGCTCCGGGAGGGAGCGGGCCGGAGGTCTTCACGATCACGTTCTCGAAGGCCGCTGGATCGGGGAGCCTCCCGGCCGCGGTCACCGGGACCTGGAAATCGAGGCCG
>CAJBCV010000547.1 GCA_903951635.1 uncultured Planctomycetaceae bacterium | reverse complement strand
GGCGGGAACGGCGCCGGCGGGATCGGTGGCGGCCGGATCGGTGGCGGCCGCGACAGTGACGGCACCGGCCGGCACGATCCCCTCGATCTCGAGGTCGTCGATCGAGACGTCGTAATGGCCTGGCCGGGAATAGAGATCGAGGACGAGATGGGTGATGACGGCGCCGGAGAGATCCCCGGCGGGGCCATGTTCGGCCCGCAGCGCCGGCAGGCTCTTCCGCAGCGCCGTGGCGACGTCGGCGACCCCCAGCGGCTCCCAGCGATCGGCGCCGCGCGACACGTCCCCGGGCACGAGGACGGCCACCGCCGCGCCGGTCCGCGACGACCGGAAGCCCGGGAGGACGATCCGGGCGGAGAGACGGATGTCGGGGCGGTCGGCCCGCACCCAGAGTGAGGCCCGCCATTCATCGATGACCCGCGCCGGCTCCAGGGGCAGCTCCCAGCGGAGGGTCGTCCCGCTGGCGGCGTCGAGGACGATCCGCTCGCACCCCCGGCCGCGGTGCGGCCCCTCCGTCGACCGGACGTGCGCGATCACCCGATGCGTGACGTCGGAATCGCCGATCGTCCACGTGGTGGTGGGAGTTTCGAACGGCTCCTCCACCGCGCCGGCCATGGCGGAGGCGCAGGCGAACACCGCAGCCAGCAGCAAGCCGACGCATGGCAGGGGCGACAGGGGAGGATTCGACGCGGTCATGGGGGGGTCGGCTCGGCGGGGGCCCCGGGCGCCACGGGGGCTTGTAGCAGGTGCGCCAAGCGCGGCTCCAGACCAGCTATGCCCCCGAAATTGCCCCTCTCCCCGGCCGGCGAGAGATCCGCTCCCCGGGCGCCGGCAGTCCCAATCCCTTCAACCGGCCCGGACGGCCGCTTCCGCTCCCGGCCGCTCCCCCGACCTGGCGCGCCGGTGGAGGGTAAGATTGGCCGATCGGAGCCTCCTGACGATGCAACCCACCACCGCCGAGGAACTTGCGACCCTCGCCCAGAAGCTGGAGCTGGTCAGCGAGCGCGACCTCGATGCCGCCTGGACGGAGCTCGGCGGGCACAACATCCCCGTCGAGGATCTCGCCAACCTCCTCCTCCGCCGCGAGGTGCTCACCGGCTACCAGCGCGACCGCCTCCTCCGCGGCGAACTGCGCGGCTATTTCTTCGGCTCGGCCAAGATCCTCTACCAGGTAGGCGCCGGATCGTTCGCGCGGGTCTACCGGGCCGTCAACATCAACGATGGCACGCAACTCGCCGTCAAAGTGCTCCGCAGTCGGTTCACGCAAGACGCGGAAAAGTGCCGCTGGTTCCGGCGCGAGGGGGAGATGGGGCGCCTCGTCCGCCACCCCAACATCTGCGCCATCGAGGATGTCGGCCAGGAGAACAACTCGATCTACATCACCATGGAGTTCGTCGAGGGGCAGACCCTCCGCGAGCTGGTGAAGATCCGCGGAGCCCTCGATCCAGGCCGGGCGATCAACCTCCTCGACCAGATGTGCGCCGGCCTCGAATACGCCCACCGCCGTGGCATGACGCACGGCGACATCAAGGCCTCCAACATTCTCATCTCGTCGCTCGGCCAGGTGAAGCTCGTCGACTTCGGCCTGGCGCGGATCGACGCCGACACCGCCGACAAGGCCCTCGGCAACGCCAAGACCGACAAGGGGGAAAACCTCCGCACGCTCGACTATGCGACGCTCGAGAAACTCGCCGGGATGAAGGACGACGGCATCCGCAGCGACGTCTACTTCCTCGGCACGATGGGCTACATCGCCCTGTCGGGGGCCTCGGCCCTCGTCGAATCGCGCGACCGGGCCGTCCGCGCCGACCCGCGCCGTTACACGTCGGTCGTCCCGCTCCACACCCGGGCGCCGGGGGTGCCGCGCGAGATCATCGAAGTCGTCAACCGGATGATGCTCCTCGACCCGATGGAGCGGTATCAGACGGTCTCCGATGCCCGCCGCGCCCTCGAGCCGCTCCTCGAAAAATATCCCATCGGCAGCGGTGTGACCGCCCCCGACCGGAGCGTTCCGGCGGTAGGAGAGAAGGGGGCCGTGGCGGCCGATGGGCTGCCGGTGGTGGAGTCTCAGCCGAAGAAGGCGCGGGCGATCATGCTCGTCGAGACCTCCGGCCGGGCCCAGCAGCAGCTCAAGGAGTTCTTCGGGAAACTCGGATTCCGGGTCCTCCTCACCGAAAACCCGCAGCGGGCGTTGGCCCGATTCTCGACGACGCCTCTCCCGGCCGACTGCCTCGTGATCAGCTCGCAGTCGCTCGGAGACGAGGCGATCACTGCCTTCAACAAGTTGACCACCGATCCGTTCTTCTCGCAGGTGCCGGCGATTCTGCTCGTCGGGCCGAAACAGAAAGAACTCAGCGCCCAAGCGGTCGTTGACGAGCGTCGCCGCGTCCTCGTCACTCCCTTCCACACCCGCGATCTGACGTCGCTCCTCGAAGCGATCCTCGGCGATCACGCCTAGCAGGCTGTCGGCCGGCGCGGGCATCTGGAGAAACCGGTCTCCTGACAGGGTTCCGTCGCGGGGCCCGGTGGGGTAGAGTGTGCCAGTCCCGGAACGGTGCAGGCGGCTCGGCCCGGGATACCCGCTCGTGCTTCCTTCCGACGCTTCCCACCCTGCCGCCCCGTAGCCTTTCCACGGGCTTTCCGGTGCGGTCTTGGTGTCTCCCCGACACCCTCTCCGCCATGGACCTTCGGTCGTACGCCACCGACGGATTCTGGGACGAACTCTTCGACGAATCGCTCCACCCCCGACCGGGCGCCGAGCAACTCGTCCGTCGTCTCGCCGCCTTTTCCCACGGCGAACTCGCTGCCCGGCAGCGGGCCGCCGACAAGTCGCTCCTCACGATGGGGATCACCTTCAACGTCTACGGCCACGAGGCCGGGACGGAGAAGATTTGGCCGTTCGACATCGTCCCGCGGGTCATCGACGCCGCGGAATGGACGACGATCGAGCGTGGTCTCAAGCAGCGGATCCACGCCCTCAACCTGTTCATCGACGACGTCTACAACCAGCGCCGGATCGTCAAGGACGGCGTCGTCCCGGACTGGCTCGTCGATTCGGGGAAGTGTTTCCGCGGCCCGTGTGCCGGCCTCACGCCGCCGCGGGGCGTGTGGTGCCACATCACCGGCACCGACCTCGTCCGCGGTGGCGACGGGCGGATGTACGTCCTCGAGGACAACCTCCGCACGCCGTCGGGGGTGTCGTACGTCCTCGAGAACCGCGAGGTGATGAAGCGCACCTTCCCCCAGCTCTTCGAGGGCCTCCGCGTCAGCCCGGTAGAGAATTACCCCGAGAAGCTCCTGGCGATGCTCGAGTACGTGGCGCCGCCGCAGTCGCGCGATCCGACCGTCGTCGTCCTCACGCCGGGCATCTACAACTCCGCCTACTTCGAGCACAGCTTCCTCGCCCGGCAGATGGGCGTGGAGCTCGTCCAGGGATCCGATCTGGTCGTCGTCGACCGGAAGGTGTTCATGCGGACGACGCGGGGGCTGGAGCGGGTCGACGTCATCTACCGGCGGATCGACGACGATTTCCTCGATCCGCAGGTGTTCCGCGCCGATTCCGTCGTCGGGGTGCCGGGGCTCATGGACGCCTACCGGGCCGGCAACGTGGCGCTGGTCAACGCGCCGGGAACGGGCATTGCCGACGACAAGGCGGTCTACGCCTACGTGCCCCAGATCATCCGCTACTACCTCGGTGAGGACGCGATCCTCCCCAACGTGCCGACGTTCGTCTGCGGCGAGCCCGACCAGTGCCAGCATGTCCTCGCGAACATCGACCAGCTCGTCGTCAAGCCGGCCAACGAGTCGGGGGGCTACGGGATCGTCCTCGGGCCACGGGCCACGCGCCAGCAACTCGACGACTGCCGCGAACGCATCAAGGCCAACCCCCGCAACTTCGTCGCCCAGCCGATGCTCGCCCTCTCGCGCGTGCCGACGGTCGTCGGCGATTCGCTCGAGGGGCGGCATGTCGATCTCCGCCCCTTCATCCTCTACGGCGAGGAGATCTTCGTTCTCCCTGGCGGGCTGACGCGCGTCGCGCTCGTGAAGGGGTCACTGGTCGTCAATTCGTCGCAGGGGGGCGGAAGCAAAGACACCTGGGTGGTCCACCGCCCCAACGGCGATCCTCCGGCCGCGTCCTCCCCGGCACGCTGATTCCCGCTCTCGTCCCCCCCGAGCCCCCTCCCTTCCGTCTCCACGCCGCCCTTCCCTCGGGAACACCGCATGCTCTCCCGCGTCGCCGACAGCGTCTTCTGGATGAACCGCCAGATCGAGCGGGCCGAGAACGTCGCCCGGGCGATCGAGACGACGCTCGGCCTGGCGCTCGAGGGGACGATCGAGCCGGGGCGGCTGTGGAACGCGCTGGTGTGCGCCTTCGGCGATCAGTCCGACTTCTGGGCCCGCCACGGCCTGGCCGATCAGGCGCGCGTCTTCGACTTTCTCGCCTTCGATCCCGCCAATCCCAACTCGATCTATTGCTGCCTCCAGGCGGCCCGGGAGAACGCCCGCACGGTGCGCGACATGATCAGCTCCCCGATGTGGGAGGAGATCAACAAGTGCTATCTCGCCGTTCTTGGCGCCTCGGCGGCCCGGGCCGACTTCGCCGATCCGCGCGAGTTCATCGACGAGATTCAGCGGGCCAGCCAGCTCATCACCGGCGCCACCGACGGCACGATGTCGCACGGCGAGGCGTGGCACTTCGCCCGCATGGGCCGGCTCCTCGAGCGCGCCGACAAGACGAGCCGGTTCCTCGACGTCGAGCACTTCTTCGGCGGCGAGGAGGGGGCGGGGCGTGACCCGGTGCGTTGGTCGTCGGTCCTCGAGAGTGCCAGCGCGTTGGAGATGTACCGCAAGCAGTACGGGGCGGTGTCGCGGAAGGACACCGTCCGCTTCCTCGTCCTCGACCGGGCCTTCCCGCGGGCGATGCACTTTTGCCTGGTGAAGGCGGAGGAATCGCTCCTGGCGATCACCGGCGGCACGAAGGGAACGCACTCGACGCCGGCCGAACAGCAGCTCGGCCGGCTCCGGGCCACCCTCGACTACGCCGACATTGACGACATCCTCGGCGATTCCCAGGCCGGCGCCCCGCGCGGTCTCCACGGCTGGATCGATGCCTTCCAAGCGCGGCTCAACGCCGCCAACGACGCCATACACACGACGTTCTTCGCCCTCCGGCCGGTGGGGACCGTCGCGGAAGCGGGCTGAGTCGCCGGTCCCGGGAGCCTGTGCCCTTGTCGATCCGCATCGCCCTCCATCACCGTACGGAATATTCGTTCGACCGGCCGGTGCGCCTTTCGCCGCACGTCGTCCGGCTCCGTCCGGCCCCCCACTGCCGCACCCGGATCACGAGCTATTCGCTCGTCGTCGAGCCGCGCGACCACTTCCTCAACTGGCAGCAGGATCCGCAGGGCAACCAGCTGGCGCGGATCGTGTTCCCCAAGCCGACGCGGCATTTTTCCCTCTCGGTCGATCTCGTCGCCGATCTCGTCGCCGTGAACGCCTTCGACTTCTTCCTCGATGCCGAGGCGGAGACGTTTCCCTTCCCCTACGATCCCGTCCTCGTCGCCGAGCTCGCGCCGTACCTGGCGCCGACGGCCGGCGGTGGGCTGTTTGCCGGCCTCCTCGCCGAGGCGCGGGAGAAGAATCTCGTCGCCCCGCCGCGGCGGACGATCGACGTCCTCGTGGCGCTCAATCGGCTCGTGTTCGAGCGGATCAGTTACCGGATCCGGATGGAAGCGGGGGTGCAGTCCCCGGAAGAGACGCTTGCCAGCGGCACCGGCAGCTGCCGCGATTCCGCCTGGCTGCTCGTCGCGCTCCTCCGCGCCATGGGGATCGCGGCCCGCTTCTGCTCGGGCTATCTCGTCCAACTCGCCCCCGATCAGCCGCCGCTCGACGGGCCGCCGGGGCCGACGAGCGACTTCACCGATCTCCATGCCTGGGCCGAGGCCTATCTCCCCGGCGCCGGCTGGATCGGCCTCGATCCCACCAGCGGCCTGCTCGCCGCGGAAGGGCATCTTCCCCTCGCGGCCACGCCCGATCCGGCCAGCGCCGCGCCGGTGTCGGGGCTTACCGAGCCCTGCACGAGCACGATGAACGTCGTCATGCGCGTCGATCGGGTGGCGGAGGGGCCGCGGACGACGCTCCCCTTCCCCGACGAGGCCTGGGAACGGATCGACCGGCTCGGCCGCGCCGTCGATGCCCTCCTCGTGGCCGGAGACGTGCGGCTCACCAGTGGCGGCGAGCCGACCTACGTCTCGATCGATGATTACGACGGCGCCGAATGGAACATGGCGGCGCTCGGGGCCGACAAGCGCCGCCGGGCCGGGATCCTCGCCCGCCGATTGCTTGCCGACCTCGCTCCGGGGGGCGTGCTCCTGGAGTCGCAGGGGAAGTGGTATCCCGGCGAGCCGCTGCCGCGCTGGGCGCTCGAATTGATCTGGCGCGCCGATGGCGCCCCCCTCTGGCGGCACGACGACCTCCTCGCCGACGACACGACGGCCGACGACACGAGCGCCGCAGCCGCTCCCGGCAGAGCCGATCCGGGGGCGATGCTCGCCGATTTGGCCGGGCGGCTGGGGGTCGATCCGGGTCTTGTCCTTGCGGCTCACGAGCCGCCGCTCATCGATCCGGCTGCCCCCGACGTGGCTCCGGTCGTCGGGCCGGCGGTGGCGTGGGTGCTGCCGCTCCTCCGCCACCGGGGGCGTGGTCCGGCGTTCTGGCGATCGAGTCCTTGGCCGGTGCCGGGCGGGCGGGTGTTCCTCATCCCCGGCGATTCGCCGGCGGGCCTCCGGCTGCCGATGGGGCTGTTGCCGTGGGCGACGGAGGCGGAGATCCGGGCCGGGACGTCGATCGTGCGGACGAGCCTCGTGGCCGAGATCCGCTCCGGCCGGCTCCATCTCTTCCTCCCGCCGCTCGAGGACACGGGGCTGTCGACTCTGGGTGAAGCCGTCGACGACTGGCTCGACCTCCTCGCCGGCATCGAGGGGGTCGCCGCGACCCACGGCCGGGCGGTGGTGCTCGAGGGCTATGCCCCGCCGTGGGACGAACGGCTCTCGCGCCTCCAGGTGACGCCCGATCCGGGGGTGATCGAGGTCAACGTGCCACCGGCGCGGAGCTGGGAAGAGCTCGTCCGGATCCGCGAGGCGGTCGATCGGGCCGCGCGGGTGAGCCGGCTCGGGGCGGAGAAGTTCGAGCTCGACGGCCGGCACACCGGCACCGGCGGCGGCGATCATCTCGTCCTCGGTGGGCGGACGGTGGCCGAAAGCCCGTTCCTCCGCCGCCCCGATCTCCTGGCCAGCCTCGTCGCCTACTGGAACAACCATCCCGCGTTGTCCTATCTCTTCGCCGGCGGCTTCATCGGCCCGACGAGCCAGGCGCCGCGGATCGACGAGGCCCGTCACGAGAGCCTCCACGAGCTCGAGATCGCCTTCCAGGAATTGCGGCATGCGGGGCAGCAGCCGGCCCCGTGGCTCGTCGACCGGCTGTTCCGCAATCTCCTCGTCGATCTCACCGGCAACACCCATCGGGCCGAGTTCTGTATCGACAAGCTCTTCTCCCCCGACAGCGCCTCGGGCCGGCGGGGCTTGGTGGAGATGCGAGCCTTCGAGATGGCGCCGCACGTGCGGATGGGATTGCTCGCGCAGCTGGTCGTCCGCGCGCTGATCGCGCGCTTTTGGCAGAAGCCCTGGGACGGGGAGCTCGTCCGCTGGGGGACGGCGCTCCACGACCGCTTCCTCCTGCCGCACTTTCTCCTTGCCGACTTCCGCGATGTCCTCGCCGACTTGCGGCGCAGCGGCTTCGACTTCGAGTCCTCGTGGTTCGAGTGCTGGCGGGAGTTCCGCTTTCCGAAAATCGGCGAGGTGGTCCACGACGGGGTGCGGCTGGAAGTGCGCGGAGCCCTCGAGCCGTGGCACGTCCTCGGCGAGCAGCCGATCGGCGGAGCGACGTCGCGGCTCGTCGACAGCTCGCTCGAGCGGGTGCAGGTGGCGGTGAGCGGGATCGTCGAGGGGCGGCATGTGATCGCCTGCAATGGCCGGCGTGTGCCGCTGACGCCAACGGGGCGGGCGGGGGAGGCGGTGGCGGGAGTGCGGTTCCGGGCCTGGCAGCCGCCGCAGTGTCTTCATCCGACGATCCGAGTCCATGCACCGCTGGTGTTCGACATCGTCGATCTGTGGAGTGGCCGCAGTCTCGGGGGCTGCACCTGGCACGTGGCCCATCCCGGTGGCCGGTCGTACGAGACCCGTCCGGTGAATGCGCTCGAGAGCGAGAGCCGACGGGCGAGCCGGTTCTTCGCGACGGGCCACACCCCGGGCCCGTTCACGCCGCCGGCGGAGGAGATCAACCCCGACTATCCCCTCACCCTCGACCTCCGCCGCCTCCCGCGGCGTTGACGCGGCGTTGACGCGGCGTTGACGCGGCGTGCCACGAGAAATACCATTCTGGCATGAAAACTACCATTGATGGAGCGGGGCGGGTGGTGGTGCCGAAGCGTCTGCGGGAGCAGTGCGGCCTGTCGCCCGGCGCCGAACTCGTGATTGAGGTGGTCGCCGACGGCGTGATGATCCGGCCAGCCCACGCCCGGCAAGCACTCGTCGAGCGGGATGGGGTGCTGATCCATCATGGCAGCGGTGAAGCGCCCGTCGACGTCGTCGCGCTCCTTCGCGGAGAGAGGGAAGCCCGTGCCCAGGGGACAGCGGGGCAGCGATGAAGGTGTTGTTCGACACCTCCGTGTTGGTGACAGCGGTGGTCGACCAGCTGCCCAACCATGAGGCGAGTTTGGCGTGTTACCGGCATAGTCGGGGAGGGAAGGGGCGTGACACCGGGATGTGCACGGCTCACGCGCTCGCCGAGGCTTATGCGACACTCACCCGCCTCCCGCTCTCGCCTCGGATCCAGCCGACGGATGCAGCACGATTGATCCGAACCAATTTCGACCGCGACCTGACGGTCGTGGGGGCGACTCGCGAGGACTATGACGAGGCACTCGATCGCGTCGCCCGGCTCGGCTTGGCGAGCGGCGTTATCTACGACGCCCTTCATCTGATCGCCGCAGAGCGGCTCCGCTGCGATCGGCTTTACACGTTCAACCTCCGAGACTTCGAGCGGCTCGAACCGAAACGTGTCCGCATCATGGCCCCGTGATTTCCTGACGGGCAAGGCAGCTCGATCGCGACAGTGTGTCTCAATCGGCCTTCGCTGCCACGCCCTTGATATCTATACCTCCGTACACTATTCTCCGTCCACTGGGTTGGGGATGCGGGCATCGCGGCGGGCTCTGTGAGCCGGCGATCGCCGTGCCCCATCACGAAGCTCTCGAGGGAGAACGTGGCTTATGAGTACCGCGTACGTGGTTCGCACCGGCTGCACGGAAGTCGACCTTCGCCTCGTCGGCCCGTTCGCGAGCAAGGCTCTGGCCCGCCGCTCGCCCTTTTCCAAGCTCCCCGGCGCCACGATCGTGGCACTCCTGCCAGCGGACGCGTCGCTTCCAGACGGCATCAACACGAAAGATCCCCGCCCCTACTGCCTGCAGTGCGGGAGCCGCGATGTGGAAACCGTGGAATGGGTGCGATGGATGGCTGACGGATCGGTGTTTGTCGACGGGGGCGCAAGCCCGATCGACGACACCTACTGCCCCGACTGTCGCGACAATGACCTCGGAGTCACGTTCGATCCCTGCAAGGTGCAGTCACCGCGGAGCAAGCAACAGGCCTGACGCCAATCGCCACGACGGCCAACAGCACTGCCTCCGCTGCCTGCAAGCGCCTCCGATGCCTGCAAGCGCCTCCGCTGCCTGCAAGCGCCTCCGCTGCCTGCAAGCGCCTCCGCTGCCTGCAAGCGCCTCCGCTGCTCGAAAGCGCCTCCGCTGCATCACCAAAAGGCTTCTCGCGAGGGGTCGCCCGTGCTCCCGAAGCCGGCCTCGCCGGTGAGCGCAGCCCGGAGGGCGAAAGCGACAGCGGCGCGGAGAGAGCGGAGGGCATGGAT
>CAJBCV010000546.1 GCA_903951635.1 uncultured Planctomycetaceae bacterium | reverse complement strand
CTTCAGCACGGCCTCGGCGTCGGCTCCTCCATGGACGTCGTTGCTGCCGGCAGAGATCACCACGGCCCCCGGCTCGGCGGCGGCCAGCAGCCGCGGGGCAAAGCCGGCAAGTTCGGTGAGCTTACACCCCCCCACACCCCGATTGACGACCTCCACGCCTGGAAAGTCGGCGGCAAGCGTCTCCCACATGCGGATGTTCGAAGACCCAAGGAGGATCACGGCGCCGGCCGCCGGGGGAGTCTCGCGGGCGGCCGCTTCGTAGCGGGCGACCTCCTCTTCCCAGCGCCCCGCATCGGGCACGGCCGTCGCAGGCGGGGCCGCTTCCTCTGCCGCCTCGCCCCCCGGAAGATCGAAGCGCTTCATCCTCCCGAGCGTCCTTGCCTCGCCCGGCTCGGCGACGATTGCTGGCGGGATCTCCTGGACGGCCACCGGCTGAAGCGCCGTGAAGTACCACAGGCCGATCGCGGCCAGACCGAGGCCGAGGAGGGCCACCATGCCGGTGGGGAAGGAACCTCTCTTGGACGCTGGTGTCATCGTAATCTCGCTTCGGGGGGCGACCGCTTCAGCGGACGAAAGGCCGCTCATCATCCCGGCCGCTGCCGCCACCGGCAAGCGCCACCCCGGCCGCCGCGACAGGGCGTCCGCGAGCCTGCTATCCTCTCTGGCCTGGGCAGGGGGATCGTGCGATCGGTTCGCGCGCCTCAAGCGCCCTTTCACCGCCGGAGTCTTCCGATGCGCCGTCCGCTGTCGACCCTCCTCCTCCTCGCCGCGCTGGCCGTCGTGCCGGGCGTCTCGCCCCGCGCCGACGTCTCGCTCAACAACATGTTCGGCGATCACATGGTTCTCCAGCAGGGGATCAAGAACAAGGTGTGGGGGAAGGCCGCGCCGGGCGAAGCCGTCACCGTCACCCTCGGCGGGCAGAAGCACGAGACGAAGGCCGGCGCCGACGGCGCCTGGCAGGTGATGCTCGACCCGATCCAGGAATACGGCGGCCCGCACGAACTGACCGTGAAGGGGAACAACACCGTCACGTTCCACGACGTGCTCATCGGCGAAGTGTGGGTCTGTGCCGGGCAGTCGAACATGCAGTGGAGCGTGAACGCCTCGACCGATCCCGATCTCGAACGGGCGGCGGCGAAGTTCCCACAGATCCGCCTGATCTCGGTGCCGCAGGTCGGCACGCAGGACCCGCAGTGGAACTTCAACGGCTCGTGGCAGACCTGCACTCCCGAAACGGTCGGCAACTTCTCGGCCGTGGGCTATTTCTTCGGCCGCCAGCTCCACCAGACCCTCGGCGTGCCGGTGGGGCTGATCAACAACGCCTGGGGCGGCAGCGCCGCCGAAGCGTGGGTGAAGCGGAGCTCGCTTGCGGCCGATGCCCGCTTCAAGCCGCTGCTCGAGCGGTGGGAGAAGGTCGAGGCCGACTATCCGGCGCAGAAGGCCGCCTATGACAAGGCGATGGTCGACTGGAAGGCGGCAGCCGAGAAGGCGAAGGCCGAGGGGAAGCCGGCCCCGGGGCAGCCGGGCAATCCCGATGGCAACATGTTCGGCAACCACCGCCCGGGCAACATCCACTCCGGCGTCCTCACTCCCTCGATCGGCTACGGCATCCGCGGCGCGATCTGGTATCAGGGGGAATCGAACGCCGGCCGCGCCTACCAGTACCGCGCTCTGTTCCCCTTCATGATCAAGTCGTGGCGCGAGGAGTGGGGGGTGGGCGACTTCCCCTTCTATTGGGTGCAGCTGGCCGACTTCAACGCCGAGCAGCCCCAGCCCGGCGACAGCAGCTGGGCCGAATTGCGTGAGGCGCAGACGATGACGATGAAGGCCCTGCCGAACACCGGCGAGGCGGTGATCATCGACATCGGCGAGGGGAAGGACATCCACCCGAAGAACAAGCAAGATGTCGGCAAGCGGCTCGCCCGCTGGGCCCTCACCGACACCTACAAGGTGCCCGGCATCACCACCCGCAGCCCGATCTACAAGGGAATGGAGAAGCAGGGGAACAAGATCGTTCTCGCCTTCGAGCATGTCGATGGCGGCTGGCGGCCGTTCGACGTCAACGAGCTCGTCGGCTTCACGATCGCCGCCGCCGATCGGAAGTTCGTCCACGCCAAGGGGACGATCCTTCCCGACGGGCGGATCGAGATCTCGGCCGAGGGCGTGGCCGATCCGGTCGCCGTCCGCTATGGCTGGGCCGACAACCCGAAGTGCAATCTCTACTCCGGTGCCGGACTGCCGCTGACGCCGTTCCGCACCGACGATTTCAAGGGGGTGACGGCCGACGCCAACTGACCGTTTGCCGGCTGCGACGATACCGAAGGGCCCGGCCATCGCACGATGGTCGGGCCCTTTTTTTCGGGTATCGCG
Source organism: uncultured Planctomycetaceae bacterium (assembly GCA_903951635.1). Taxonomy (GTDB): domain Bacteria; phylum Planctomycetota; class Planctomycetia; order Pirellulales; family UBA1268; genus QWOP01. Next base: position 3,545 of record CAJBCV010000546.1, on the reverse strand, counting down.
GAGTCGATCCTGGGCCGGCCAGCCAGCGGTGACGTTCTGGCAATGGCCGACGCACCCCAGCCGCCCTCCGAGGGACTGTCGGCTTGCGGCTGGGTATCTTCATGGCCCAGGCCTCGATGGACAGGCCAGCCCCAGGAGGATCCCCGTGATGGCCATGCCTCGCCTTCTCCACCGCCGCCTCGTGCCTGGAATCCTCCTTGCCATGGCGTGGGCCGGGGCCGGCCTCGGGGGCGAACCGGAGATTGCCGAGAAGCCGGCTGAGCCGGCGGCGACCGGAGACGCCGCCGAGAAGGACCGGAAGAAGCCGCTCCGCATCCCTGAGGCGACCGACAAACCGATCGTCACCGAACACGCGATCACCCTCGGGGGCACGACGCTCGAATACCGGGCCGAGACCGGGATGCTTCCCCTCCTCAGCGACGACGGCACACCACGGGCGGGCGTGTTTTATGTCGCCTACACCGCCAAGCCGGCAGCCGATCCTGCGACGCGGCCGGTGATGTTCTGCTTCAACGGCGGCCCAGGCGCGGCGTCGGTCTGGCTCCATCTCGGCGGGCTCGGGCCCCGGCGGGCCAAGGTCAACGACGACGGCTCCCTCCCGCCGCCGCCGTTCGGCCTGGTCGACAACGCCCACACGCTCCTCCACGCTGCCGATCTGGTGTTCATCGATCCGGTCGCCACCGGCTACAGCCGCCCGGTCAAGGACCAGCGGGCCGACCAATTCTTCGGCGCGGCCGCCGACATCTCGGCCGTCGCCGACTTCATCCGCCTGTGGACGACGCGGGCGCGCCGCTGGCGGTCGCCGAAGTATCTCTGCGGCGAGAGCTACGGCGTCTTCCGGGCCGCCGGACTGGCGCGCCGGCTCCAGGACGAGCACGGGATGTTCTTGAACGGCCTCGTGCTCGTGTCGGGGCTCGTCGACTTCCAGACGATCCACCCCGGCCCGAGCAACGATCTTCCCTACGCGACGTTCCTCCCCGGTTTCACCGCCGTGGCGGCCCACCACGGCAAGCTCGACGCCGACCTCCGCGCCGATCTCCCCGCGGCGCTCGCCGAGGCGCGGGCTTTCGCCGCCGGCGACTATGCGACGGCACTGTTCGCCGGGGCGTCACTTCCAGACCTTCGTCGCGTCGAGGTGGCGCGGCAACTCGCCCGGCTCACCGGTCTCCCCGAGAGGCTCATCCTCGACCATGACCTCCGCATCGATCCGGGCCTGTTCCAGGAGAAGCTCCTGGCCGACGAAGGCTTGATTTGCGGGAGGTTCGACGGCCGGATCACCGGCCGCGACGGATCGGCGGCCGGATCGCGTCCTGGCTTCGATCCCTCCTTCACCGCCGCCCTCGGCCCGCTCTCGTCGGCGATGAACGCCTACGTCCGCGAGGAACTCGGCTACGAGAGCGATCTCCCCTACAAGGTGCTCGCCGGCGTCGGCCCCTGGCCCTACCAGCAAAACGCCTACGCCAACACCGCCGACGATCTCGCCGACGCGATGCACGAGAACCCGCACCTCCGCGTCCTCGTCCTCGTCGGCTTGTGCGATCTGGCCGTTCCCTGCGACGCGATGCGCCACAGCGTCGACCACCTCCGCCTCGATCGGGCCCTCCGCGGCAACATCACGTTCGCCGAATACACCTCGGGGCACATGATGTATTTGAACCTCCCCGATCTGGCTCGGATGGAGGCCGACCTCGCCCGCTTCGTCGCCCCCCCGTGATGCCCACAGGTATCCGGGGGCCGTGGTCGAGCGACGCAACCAAGGACGGCGACCGTCACCGGGTCGTCGTCGTCTTGGCACGGGCGACGGGGAGCGGCTGGATACAATAAACCTTCGGGTCGTCGATCACCCAGGGCGTGCTCCAGGTCTTGCCGTCGTCCTTCGTGCAGACGTTGAAGAAGAACGTCTTGAGCGTCTCGGTGCGGTAGTTGTAGGGGAACTGCGAGGTGATGTGGTCATCGGCGGTGAGCTCGTCGACGCCGGGGCTGGCGTAATAGTGGACCTGACCGTCGGGCGTGAACGAGAGGCCGAGCGTCCACCAGCCCATCTCGGTCATCTGCGGGCCGCGGATCTCGCCGCCGTTGCGGCCGCCACGGACCTTGAGATAGGCCCCCTCCTCCTTCGACTTCGATTCGGCGGCCGTCTCGTAGCAGATGAACATGCCCGGCCAGTATTCTTCGAGGCCGAAGCGCCCCTTCTCCGGATGATCCTCGCCGGTGATCACCGCGTGCGTGTAGCAGCCGGCGCGGAAGCCGAAGGTCGGGCCGCTGCGCTTCTCCCACTGGTCCATCGGCGGCAGATAGACGCGGGCCACGACGCTCGGTGAATTGCTGACGCGGATCCCCTGGCCGAAGTTGCGCTGCATGTTGTAGATGAGATCGTCCTGCTCCATCTTGTAGCTGGGACGGCCGGGGATGCCGGTGTTGAGTGAGGCGATGAGCAGCCCGTGCTCGCTCCCCTCGAGCCCCGGGCTCGGCAACGGCACGCGTTTGACGACGTCGGGGGTGCCCCGCTTCATCCCCTCGAACCAGCGGCCGTTGACCGCCCGGCCGACCGGCTCGCGGACGCGCTTGTCCTGCTCTTCGGAGCTCTTGGGATGGCGATAGTTCCAGCTCCACTTCTCGTCCTCGAAGTCGTCGCCGATCGCCTCGACGACGGTGCCGCTGCCGGGGACGAAGGTCACGTCGGTGGCCACCGGCGGAGGACCGTTGAACGCCTTGGGGAGGGGGCGCTTGAGGAGGGCGCGGAGCCTGTTTTGCGCCGCCGCCGGTTCGGCACCACCGAGCACCGCGCCGATCGCCAGCGCCACCATGACCATCCCCCGCACCGTGCACTTCATGGCCGTTGGTCCCTTCGTCGAATCTCTTGCCGCACCGTTCGCCGCCACACCGAGGGCGGCCACGGGACACGCTTCCCCGTGTTGTTCGGGGTATCGACGGTTCGCCACAGCCGCATGGAACCCCTTCCCCGCAGCCATGGGCATCGCCCCTCTCCCACCCCGAGCGCCGGCCATTCCCCGTTTCGACGACCGGCCCCGGTTGCCGCGGTTGCCCAGCTTCCCGCCCGAGGGGGACGGTCGGCGAAACCTGTCTGGCGACCCTGGCCATCCCTCCCCTACACACGCCTGATTGGCGCCGTGCCGCCACACCGCCCCCCGGACCCCGTCGCGATGCACCCTAGAAGTCCCAGCCGGGCCTCGATCCCCGTCGCGCATCTGGCCTCCGCGCTCCTCGGGCTGGCTGTATCGGCGCCGGCGGGGGCCGCCGAGCCCCCCCGTTCCGATCTCCGTCCGGCGGGCGAGGTGGCCGCCGCCGAGCGCCCATCCCCCTTGGCGGGCATGACCCTGGCGCCGGTCCCTGCGCTCCTCCGCACCCACCTGGTGATCCCGGAAGGCGTGGGGCTTGTCGTCCGCGAGATCGTGGCCGGTTCGCCGGCCGAGGCCGCCGGTCTGCGGGTCCACGATCTCCTTGTTTCCCTCGACGGCCAGCCGCTCCTCCGCCCCGATCATCCCGCGGCCCTGGTGGCCACCGCCGGGCCCGAGGCGCCGCTG
>CAJBCV010000545.1 GCA_903951635.1 uncultured Planctomycetaceae bacterium | reverse complement strand
TACGTGTCCCACTGGAGATCGCGCAGCAGAGCGCTCGTCTTCACCGCGCCTTTGAGTTCGACGATGCGGCCACCGTGGCGGATGACCGCTTCGAGCGCCTCCCGCCGGGCTGCGAGATCGACGCACTTCTCCCCGTGCCCGTACAAAACGGCGGGGACGAACCCCTGGCGACGGAGTCGGCGGGACTCGCGGGAACCTGTGGTGGGGCGGGCAACGACTTCAAGAGAATCGCTCATATCTGCTCCTTTCGGCAAGCCACTCATTGTGACATCTGGGCTGGAATCCGCAAGCCGAACCGAGAAATGTGGCTGTTTCCCAGCAAATCACCGCTGGACCGGCGAAAACAGGCGGCGAATCTCGTGGCGAGGCTTCCGGGCCGCATGAGCCCCGGCCGAGGGGGCGGAGTTGCGGTGCCCGATGCCTGCCGGACGGTGAATGCCAGCAGCCTGGCCTGTGGCACGGGCCTACTGGAACATCATGCTCACCGACTCGTTGCGGTGGATCCGCTTGATCGCTTGCCCGAGGAGGCTCGCCACGGAGAGAACCGTGATTGACGGGAGCTGCTTCCCCGGGGAAAGCGGGATCGAGTCGGTGACGATGATCCCGGCAAAGGGCGCTGCCCGAAGGCGTTCGATCGCCGGGCCTACCAAGAGGCCATGGGTGGCAGCGGCGTAGATGGCGCCGGCCCCGTGCTTCTGTACGGCTTCCGCGGCCGAGCAGATCGAGCCCGCCGTGCTGATCATGTCGTCGAACATCAGGGCGATCTTCCCTTCGACGCTGGCGCCGATGATGTTCGTGCTCCGGGTCGTGTCGGCGCTGAGTCGGCGCTTGTCGACGATCGCCAGAGGGGCTCCGAGCCGTGAGGCATGGCCGCTGGCCCGCTTGATGCTCCCCTCGTCTGCGCTGACGACGACGATGTCCTCTTTCGGCAGCCCCATCGAGAGCACGTGGTTGCTGAGCACCGGAGCAGCGTAGAGGTGATCGACCGGGCAATCGAAGAATCCCTGGATCTGTGGGGCGTGGAGATCCATCGCCAAGACGCGGTCGGCGCCGGCCCGGGTGATCAGGTTGGCTACGAGCTTGGCGGTGATCGGCACCCGGCCCGAATCCTTCCGATCCTGCCGCGCATAGCCGAAGTAGGGAATGACCGCGGTGAGCCGGAAGGCGCTGGCCCGTTTGAAGCTGTCGATCATGACCAGCAGCTCCATGAGGTGGTCATTCACGGGCGGGCAGGTCGGCTGAACGATGAACACGTCCCGGCCGCGGACGTCCTCGTCGATCTTGCAGGAGATCTCGCCGTCGGGGAACCGTCCCATGGAGATCTTGCCCATGGGGAGGTTGAGATAGCGGCAGATGTCCTGCGTCAGCGGGATGTTCGCCGGGCCGCTGAAGATCTTGAGGTCATTCATCGTGATCGGAGCCTGGAAAAGGGAATGGGCATCGGCCGGCCGGCATCGTCTGGCCGTGGGGCGGGATGTTCAAGACGGGACGTCGCCGCCGCGTCGCCGCAGTGCTTCCGCCACCTCGGCGAGCTGCTCGGGCGTGTTCACCGAGAGGGTTTCGCTCGGATCGAGGCAGGCAAGCGCCTCCACGAGGCGACCGTCACCGAGGAGGATCCCGGGGCAATCGGTGAGGTAGTACTCGCCGGAGGCGTTGGAGTTGTCGAGTCGGGAAAGCGCCTCGAGGAGATCCCCGGCGGCAAACACGTAGGTGCTCATGTTCACCTCGCGGATCGCCCGCTCCTCCGGCGTGGCATCCTTGTGCTCGACGATGCGGAGGAATCGCCCCGCGGCATCGCGGACGATCCGCCCGAGGCCCTGTGGATCGGCGGTCACCGCCGTGCCGACGAGACTCGAGGCGCCGGATTCCGCGAACCGGGTCAGCAGCCCGCGGACGCTCTCCGGGCGGAGCATCGGCGAATCGCCGCATACGATCACCACCGGGCGGCGACGATGGCCGCCGAGCCGGGCCTCGATCTCAGCGGCCGCAGCCGCGACGGCGTCGCCGGTGCCACGCTGCTGGCGTTGGATCGCGAAGGAGAGCCCGGAAACGTCGGCGAGGGCGGCCTCGACCAGCTCGGCCCGATGGCCGACGACGACGATGATCTCGCCGATCCCCGCCTCGCGGAGGGCATCGACGACCCAGCGGACCAGCGGTCGCCCGGCGGCCTCGTGAACGACCTTCGGGAGGTCGCTCCCCATCCGTGTCCCCTTGCCGGCGGCGAGCACGACGGCCATCGGCTGCTGATCGGGGAGCATGATGATCCTGAGTAAGGGTGGGTGGCCTGGAACTGACGCTGAAACAAAAGCTTGGACGGGGGCTGGAAAGGCGCGTCCGAGTTGGCTTCGGAATCTGTTAGATTTCCGGGCGCCCGACCCGGTCTGCAGGGCCAAGACGGAAGCCACGGGTCCGAGTTGAAGAGATTACCGCATCAGGGAGCTGATTTCATGTCCGGGCCGCGAATGGTGTCGATCATCGAGGCGCACGAACGGACCGGGATGGCCCCGCGGGCGCCCGCCGATATCGATGTTTCTGCGGGGGCGCTTGCCGTCCGCTGCCGGACGCTCGTCGGCGGGCTCGCCGAGGGGGTGCGGATGGTGGAGCTCGTCGCCGGGAAGACGCGACTGTGGCTCCTGCCCGATCGGGGGCTCGGGATCTGGAAGGTGAATGCCGCGGGGACGGAGTGGGGCTGGCAGTCGCCGGTGCGTGGGCCTGTCCATCCGGCTTTCGTCCCGCTTTCGGAGCCCTCCGGCCTCGGTTGGCTCGACGGATTCGACGAACTCGTCGCTCGTTGCGGCTTGGTGAGCAACGGCGCCCCCGACTTCACGCCGGAGGGGCGTCTCCGCTACGGCCTCCACGGCCGGGTCGCCAATCTTCCGGCCCGGTCGCTCGAGGTGATCCTCGACGAGCAGGCCGGCACCCTCACCGCCCGTGGAACCGTCGACGAGACCCGCTTCCACTTCCACGCCCTGCGGATGACGATGAATCTGACGCTCTCGGTCGAGCGGCACGGCGTCGCCTGGACCGACACGGTCACGAACATCTCCGACCGACCCACCTCGATGCAGATGCTCTACCACGTCAACTTCGGTCCTCCGCTCCTCGGGGCGGGGGCCGAGGTCGTCGCGCCGATCGACGAGATCGTGCCGCGCGACGTGGTGGCAGCGGGCGACATCGCCACCTGGAATCGCTACGACGCGCCGCGGCCCGGCCGTCCCGAAGATTGCCACTATGCCCGGATCCATCCCCGCGGCGACGGCACCGCCGCCGCGCTCCTCGTGGCCGCCGGTGGCAAACAGGCCGCCCGGCTCTCCTGGGATTCGCGGACGCTTCCCTGCTTCGCGCTGTGGAAGCAGCAGGGAGGGGAAGCCGATGGCTATGTCACCGGCCTCGAGCCGGCGACCAACTTCCCCAATCCGCGCTCGTTCGAGGAATCGCAGGGGCGCGTCGTGACGCTTCCACCCCGCGGGGAGGTCACGTTTTCGCTCGCGATCGATCATGTTCCGGGGTCGAACGTAGCGCTTGCGCGGGACGAAGTGCTCGCCGCCGGCGCCGGGCATCCCCCGCGCGTTCACTCCCAGCCGCAGTCGGGCTGGTCTCCCGCGGCCGTGGCCCGCGCGGTGCTCCTCATGCTCGCGCTGGCGGCGGGCTTGGGCGGCACGGCGGTCGCCGAGCAGACCGGTCCGCCGCGGCGCGTGATCGCCGCCGACGACTCGCGGCGAACGCTCGCGTCCATCGCCCCTGACGGGAAGGTGGAATGGAAGCGGGCCAACGGCGCGATCCACGATCTCCACCTCCTGCCCGATGGCCACCTCCTCATCCAGGACGGCTGGACGCGCGTCCTCGAGCTCGATCGTGACGGCAAGCCGGTGTGGGAATACGATGCCGCGGGGGGCGACAACGCCGGCAAGCCGGTCGAGGTCCACGCTTTTGAGCGGCTCCCCGACGGCGCGACGATGGTCGTCGAATCGGGGCCGGCGCGGATCGTCGAAGTGACGCGCGACGGCAAGGTGCGGAAGTCGATCAAGCTGGTCATCAACAACCCCGCTGTCCATTCCGACACGCGCAACGCCCGCCGCACCGCCGCTGGAACGATCCTCGTGGCCCACGAGCGCGATGGCGTCGTCCGCGAATACGATCGCGACGGGAAGGTGGTGTGGGAGTACGACGTCCCGCTGTTCGGGAAGGAGGAGAAGCCGGGGCATGGCCCCGAAGCCTTCGGCGATCAACTTTATTCGGCCGTGCGGCTGGCCAACGGCAACACGCTCATCGGCACGGGTAATGGCCACTCGGTGCTCGAGGTCACGCCGGCGAAGGAGATCGTCTGGCGGCTCGAGCAGAACGATCTCCCGGGGATCACGCTGGCCTGGGTGACGCAGGTATGGCGGCTCCCCAACGGCAACACCCGGTTTGTGAACTGCCACGCCGGCCCGGAGAACCCGCAGATCATCGAGGTCACGCCGGACAAGTCGGTGGTGTGGAGCTTCCGCGACTTCGAGACCTTCGGCGACTCGATGCCGGTGGCCGTCGTGCTCGACTAGAAGAGCTCCCGACGGGCCCTGCGGCAGAGGCTACAGCGTCCGGGAACCCCTACCGAGCGGCGCCGCGCGACACCCGCTTCGGGGAGCGATCCGCCGCCGGCCCGACCAGCGGCGGACGCGGCTCGGGGTGCTGGGCAAGGAGGGCCCGCAGCCGGGCGACGTCCTCCTCGCGCTCCGTGGCGACGTTTCTCGTCTCCCCGGGATCGTGGTTCATGTCGTAAAGCTCGATCTCGGCCTGGTCGGGGGCGGCCCCAAACTCTCTCCACTCGCACAGCCGCAGGTCAGCGGTGCGAATCGCGCGACCGAGTCGTTTTCCGCGCGGATAGACCTGGATGCAGTGATCGCGAGCCGGAGCCGAGGGATCGGCGAGGGAGCGGGCGAAGCTTTGGCCGTCGCGTCCGGCGACGGATGGCAGGCCGGTGAGATCGAGAAGCGTGGGGAGGACGTCGACGCTCTCCACGAGCGCCGCGGTCGTCTCGCCCCGGCGCATGCCGGGGGCGGAAACGATCAGCGGGATCCGGGTCGCCTGCTCGTAGTTGGTGTGCTTGCACCACAGGCCGTGGTCGCCGAGATGCCAGCCGTGATCGCCCCACAGGACCACGATCGTGTCTTCGGCGAGTCCGGTGTCATCGAGGGCGTCGAGGAGTTTGCCCACCTGCGCATCCATGAAGCTCGCGGCGGCGTAATAGCCATGGACGAGACGCCGCGCCAGGGCCTCGTCGACGGGCCCCTTGTCGGGGGCATCCTTGTATTGACGAAGTTCACCCCAGTCGGAGGACGCGTACGGGGGCGCACCGATCGGGGCCCGGGTCGTCTCCGGACGAGGCAGCGCGTCGGGATCGTGGAGGTCCCAGTACCGCTTCGGGGCGACGAACGGGAGATGCGGGCGGAGGAACCCCACCGCGAGGAAGAACGGCTTTCCGGGCGTGGCCGCCGCCGCCCGGATTCGCCTCACGGCCTCGGCGGCGATCCTGCCGTCGTCGTAGGCTTCGTCGTCGACCATTGCGCTCTCGGTGGCACTGCCGCGCGGGAGTTTTTCGGGAGACCGTCCCTCGAAGCGGGCTTCCTCGCGGCTCGGCCCCCGGTTCTCGGGGAGCTGGTATTGCACCGTCTTGCCCCGGAAGAGCGGCTCGTCCCAGCTGGCCTCGTCGTCGTGATTGCCGTGGCCGACATGGAAGATCTTGCCGAGTGCCGACGCGTGAAAGCCCCCGTCACGGAAGAGTTGGGGAAGCGTGCGGACCGTGGGCGCGGCGCGACGGAAGTTCGTCGCGAGGTCGTAGATCCCGAGCGACTGGGGGCGGAATCCCGTCAGCAACGCGTTTCGCGACGGTGAGCAGACGGCCTGATTGCAGTACGCCCGTTCGAAGCGGACACCGCGGGCGGCGAGTCGGTCGATGTTGGGAGTCTTGGCAAGGGCGTCGCCATAGCAGCCGATCGCCGGCTTGAGGTCGTCGACACACACCAGCAGGACATTGACGCGGCCTGCCGCGGAGGTCGGATCGTCCGCAGCCAATCCCACCCCCGCGGAGATCGCCAAGATCGCGGCCGCAAGGCATCGACCGACTCTCTGGATCATGGCGGACACCTCTGGGGGGCTTTGTTCGACGGTCAGTGTTCGATTGCCAGTGTTCGATTGCCAGGCGGCCGTGAGCGTGGAGCGGCCGTTGCACGGTGGCCGCCGGGGAGAACTCCTCCAGGCGTCTCGCGGCGTTGCCGCGGCGGCTGCCGTCGGGGCATGATAGATGATCATCCGCCCAAACCCTTCCCGCCCGATCGCGCCCCGACGTCGGACGATTCCTCCCGGAAGATTCCCATGGACTCCACTGACCCCGAGGATGGTGCCGGTGCGACGCCCCCCTGTGAATCGCGCCCGGCCTGTCCGGTGTGTGGCGGGCGGCTGATCGAGATCCGGGCGAAGTTCCACTGCGAGCAGTGCCACCGGATCTGCGAGACCTGCTGCGAAGGTGGGCGCGGGTGAGAGCCTGTGGCCGGCCGTGGCGTTCGCTTGGCGTCTGAATCGGGCCGTCTGAAAACGACGCGAGCCAGCACCGTTGCCGGCGCTGGCTCGCGAAGGATGGAGGCGGCGGGAGTCGAACCCGCGTCCCGTGATGATTCAGAACAAACGTCTACGTGCGTATCCGGTCGATTTGAGTCTCGTGGATGCGCCCCCGGCCGGCAGGGTTCGTCATCCACCAGCCAGGAACTTTTTTAGCCCCACCCGTACCCGGCGGTGGAGTGGAGCGAGTCGGATTTGGCGACCGATTGGGAGGCCCTTCCGACTGGGGCCATCGCTCGGGGCTACTTAATTAAGCAGCCAGAGAAAACTGAGCTTCGGCAATTGAAGCTTGGTCGACTTTTAACGTGGCCAGCCGACCAACCACGACACGCAATCTGAACCTCTTGCATCCGGTCGAAACCGGTACGCCCCCTTTGGTCTCTCGACCACTGACCGAGGTCAGGGATCGAAAGCTTCGTCACTCCCTCCATCGGCACCTCGGTGGCCGGTTCGTCAGGCTGGCTTCGAACCACCGGGAACACCGGCCGATCCGAGCCGAACTCGAGAGTAAACCGACCCTGAGCCGGCGATGGGGGAAACTGTCCGGGCCGGCCCACGCCGG
>CAJBCV010000544.1 GCA_903951635.1 uncultured Planctomycetaceae bacterium | reverse complement strand
TCCGGCTTCTCTTCAGGACTGATTTTGATTCGTTTTGTAAGGGATTGGCTGACCCTCCCGCAGACGATTGCGCCCCGCCGTGGAGAGTTAGCCGGGGGAGGGCTATGATGCCTGCCGCCTGTTCAGGAACCCTCGGCTGCGATGTCGACACCCCAACCCCTCCGCCGGCTCCATGAGCTTTTTCCGGCACTCCAGGCCGGCGATGGAGCGGCGCGCGAGGAGGTCGTCGGCCTCGTCATCGGGCGGATGCGGGAGGTGACCCACCGGATGCTCCGGTCGTTTCGCACCGTTCGCCGCTGGGACGACACCGATGACGTCGTCCAGAATGCCGCCATTCGCTTTCTCCGCGCCCTCGACGCCACCCGCCTCGAGACGCCAGAGCACCTCGTCAATCTGGCCACGCTCCAAATCCGCCGGGAGCTCGTCGATCTGGCCCGCAAGCACCGCGGCCCCGAGTCGTACGCCGCCAACCACGAGAGCAATTCGACCGTCGTCGACAGCGAGGTGGTGATGCGCGTCTCCTACGCGGCCGACCCCTATGTCCACGACCCCGGCGTCGAACGCTGGGCCGCCTTCCACGAGGCCGCGGCCGCGCTCCCTGCCGGAGAGCGGGAGGTGTTCGAATTGGCCTGGTTCCTCGGGGCCGAGCAGGTCGAGGTCGCCGACCATCTCGGCTGCTCGGTGCGGACCGTGAAGCGCCGCTGGGATGCGATCAAGCAGACGCTGCGCGACGCCCTCGGCGCGGATGTGCCCTGCACCGGGTGAGCGTCACGGAGGCCTTTCTCATGACTGACAACGATCGCGATGAAGCGGATCCCGCGCCCGAGGGAAGCAACGCCCCTGCGACGCCCGCCGCGGATGGCGCCTCCGAAGGCCGCTTCGACCTCGAACCGCTGTGGCAGCTCGTCGAGGAGGCCCTCCCTGTCGCCGCTGCCGATCCGTTCGTTGGCACGACCGTGGGGGGCGTGAGACTCGTGCGCGTCGTCGGCGAAGGGGGAATGGGGCGGGTGTACGAGGGGATCCAGGAGCAGCCCGCGCGGACGGTGGCGGTGAAGCTTCAACGCCCCGGCCGGCTCGACCCCGAAAGCACGAAGCGCTTCCTCCGCGAACTCGAGATCCTCGGGGCCCTCTCCCACCCGGCGCTGTGCCGCGTCTACCACGCCGGCTTCCTCCCGTTCGGCGGCGAACGGCTGCCGTGGTTCGTGATGGAGTTCGTCGCCGATGCCCTGCCGATCAACCGCTACGCGGAGGTCCACTCGCTTCCCCTCCGCCGCCGCGTCGAGCTCTTCCGCGACGTGTGCGCGGGCGTGGCAGTCGCCCACGCGGGTGGCGTCGTTCACCGCGACCTCAAGGCGGGGAACATTCTCGTGGGAGCCGACGGGCTTGCGAAGGTGATCGACTTTGGCGTCGCCACCGCGTTTCGCGGCGATCTCCACGCCACCCGTGTGACGTGCGCCGGGCAACTGGTGGGAACGATCGAGTCGATCGCTCCGGAGCTCCTTGATGCCCGTCCGCCGGAGGAGAGCCCCCGCACCGACGTCTGGTCGCTCGGCGTCGTTTTCCATGAGCTGCTCACCGGAGCGAGCCCGTTCCGGCTCGAGGAGGGGTCGATCGTGGCAACGATGGAGCGGATCCGCTCGCACCGTCCTGCGCTTGCCAAAACGGCGGCATCTCGGGTGGGCCGGGCCCTCGGTGGGATCGTCGACCAGGCGCTTTGCCCCGCGGCGGCCGATCGGCCCTCCGATGCCGGGGCCCTCGCCCGGGAGCTGTCGGACCTTCTCGACCGCTACCCCGAAGGCCGCCCCGACTGGGATCCGGGGGGGCACTTGAAGATCGCTGACCCCCGGCCGGATCGCGGCCGCTGGCTCCTGCCGGCGATCGGCGCCATGGGGATTACTGCCGCGCTTGCCCCGTGGGCCTTGATCCATCGGGCGAGCGGGCCGACGGTGCCCGCTGTGACGGTCGGCCATGAGGGCGACACCCGTGATCGCCTGCCCGAGTTCGACCCGCCGGCGTTCTCATCGTCGCCGATCGCGCGGGCCGACTTCCGCCACGCCGTGCGCGACGTCGACGACCCGGAGGCCGAGCGCTACCTCGTCGAGTCGATCGGCATCGTCAAGTGGCACGAGGATTACGGGCAGCGATACAGGTATTGGGGGCCGGAAACATTCGATGTCGAGGGGCGACTCGTCTTCCGCTACGACTTCCCACGCCCGAGCCGGCGGATCTACCTCAAGGCCGGTCTCTCCTGTCGGGAGCAGTCGCTCGAGGAGGGCATCATCGGGAACGGTGCCTGTGCGCTCGAGTTCTCCACCGATGGCCTCCAGTGGCGGCCGTTGATCAACACCCTCGAGCCGCGGATCTACGGGGCGATCGTGCAGTTCGAGGAACTGCTTCCCGACGAGGCCTGCGGCAGCACCTCGCTCTGGCTGCGCGTGCGGCTCCTCGCGGTCGGACCCTGGAAGCGGGCCGACTACAGCGTGGCGCAGTTTCTCCGCAATCGGCCGACCGACACGGCCACCTGCTTCGAACTGGCGGTGGAGTGCGAGCCCGAGGGCGTCGGCTCCGCCGCCCTGCCACTCAGCGATTGAAGAGGAAGTGGCAGATGTCGCCGTCCTGCATGACGTATTCCTTCCCCTCGACGCGGAGCTTGCCGGCGGCGCGGATCTCCTTCTCCGTCTTGTAGTGCTCGAGGTCGGGAAGGGTGTAGATCTCGGCGCGGATGAAACCCTTCTCGAAGTCGGTGTGGATCACGCCGGCCGCCTGCGGCGCCGTGGCCCCGATCGGCACCGTCCAAGCCCGCACTTCCTTCTCACCGGCGGTGAAGTAGCTCTGGAGGCCGAGCGTCCGGTAGGCGGCCCTGGCCAGTGAGGCCAGCGACGGCTCCTCGAGACCGGCGCCGGCGAGCATCTCTCCGCGGTCGGCCTCGTCGAGCTCGGCGATCTCCGCCTCGAGCTTGGCACACACCGGCACGACCTCCGCGCCGGCCCGTGCCGCCGCCGCCTTGACCTTCGTGACCAGGTCGCCGGTGCCGGAGAGATCTCCCTCGTCGACGTTGGCGACGTAAAGGATCGGCTTGGCGGAGAGCAGCCCGATCTCGCGGACCGCCATCTTCTCACCGGCGTCGAGGGCGAGCGTCCGCACCGGCTGCTCCTGACCGAGGTGGGCCAGACATTTCTTCATCACGTCGACCTTGAGCTTGGCATCCTTGTCGGCGCCCTTCGCCGCCCGCTCCGCCTTGGGGAGGAGGTTTTCCAGATGCTGGATGTCGGCGAGCTCGAGCTCGAGTTCGATCGTCTCCATGTCGGAGACCGGATCGACCTTCCCGGCGACATGGATCACGTCGGGATCCTCGAAGCAGCGGACGACCTGGAGAATGGCGTCGACCTCACGGATGTGGGAGAGGAACTTGTTGCCGAGGCCCTGGCCTTCGCTTGCCCCCTTCACGATCCC
>CAJBCV010000543.1 GCA_903951635.1 uncultured Planctomycetaceae bacterium | reverse complement strand
CATCTGATGTTCCGCAAGGCCGCCGAGGAGCGGATGCGCCGGCTCCGCGGCCTCTCCCGGCTCGACGAGATCGCGCGGCGGATCGTGGCTGGCTGGAAGGAGGCCCTTGCGGGCGCCGAGCAGGAGAAGCTTGCCGAGGTTCCCCTCGAGCACCGCGTCGATCGGATCGAGCTTCCCCGGCGGACGGTGTCGGAGCGGGAGTTCGAACTCGCGCGGGAGAAGATCCGCGAGTTGTCGGCCGACAAGGGGAATCAGACGCTCCTCTGGTGGCACGGCGGCGTCGTCGGTCGCTATGAGCGGCAGCAGTCCGGCGACGAGACCCCGTTCACCACCGAAGTTCACGTCATTCGCGTGGGCGACGTCGCCATCGCCACCAACCAGTTCGAGCTCTACACCGACTTCGGCGTGGCGATGAAGGCCCGCAGCCCGGCCCTGCAGACGTTCGTCATCCAACTCGCCGGCCCCGGCACCTATCTCCCCAGCGCCCGGGCGGCCCGCGGTGGTGGCTACAGCGCCATCGCGGAGAGCAACGAGGTGGGGGCGGAGGCCGGGCAGGTGCTCGTCGAGCACACCGTCACCCGGCTCGGCGAGCTTTTTCCGCCTCCGCCGACCCCGGCGGCTGGCCCCTGACGCGGCACCGAAGGGCTCGGGGGCCCATGGCTTCCGGGGCGGGGAGAGGAGGAGGGGGGCCGGCTGTCAGCGGGGCCGATTTGCCGGCGGGGGGCGGCGGGGCGTAGAGTTCGCCCCAGGCAAGGGTGGCGGATCAGGGATGGTTCGCACCCGCGGCCGACGGCAACGAGCACGAGACTCGCCGTCGGGCGTTCCCATTGAGGCGAGCTTTTTCAGGGAGGATCCGATGGCCCGACACGATTCCACCGGCCCCGGTATCACGGCCGCAGCGTCCTCCCCGGCAAGCCACCCAGGGCAGGTGGCGCTCGCCGAGGCAGCAGGGCACGCCATGCCGCTCGATCGCCTTTCGCCGCTGGCCGCCGTGGCAGCCTGGCTCGCGACCGACCCCCACCCCGAGGTCGGCGCCGCGCTCGTGGCGGTGATCCGCACCGACACGCGGATCGAACTCGATCCCGAAGAAGTCGGCGCCGTCCTCCGCGACGCCCGCGGCGAGGGGCTCGACGCCGAGACGACCTTCGAGCGGCTCATCCTCCAAGGAGAGTGGCTCTCGATGGACCGGCTGGCTCGCATCCGCCCCCGCTGAAGCAACGCTGACTTTCGCGCCCACGAATCCATGACGCGATCACCCCACGATCTCGCCCTCCGAAAAGATCCGGTGCTGCGCCGCGTCATCGACGCGATCGGCCCCCAGCCGAGCTACTACCGCGAGCGGACCGATTTCGAGACCGCCTGCCGGATCATCGTCGGCCAGCAACTCTCGTATGCGGCGGCGACGACGATCTGGGGACGGGTGCGCGGCGTCGTGCCACGCTGGCGGCCCCCCGAGGTGGCCGCCCTTTCCGCCGACCGGCTCCGTACGCTTGGCCTGAGCCGGAGCAAGGCGACGTTCATCCAGGAGCTTGCCTCGCGCACGGAGTCCGGCGCGATCGACTTCCGGCGGATCCGCAAGCTCGACGACCTCGCCGCTGGGGAGGCCCTCCGCGGGATCAAGGGTTTTGGGCCGTGGTCGGTGGAGATGTTCCTGATCTTCGCCCTCGGCCGCGACGATGTGTTCAGCGTCGGCGACGCGGGGCTGCGGCGGGCCGTCTGCGATCTCTATGGCGTCTCCCCGGGAGAGTACGAGGCCCGTATCGGGGGGATCGCAGAGCGTTGGCGGCCGTATCGCAGCCACGCCTGCCGCTACCTGTGGGGCTGGCTCGAGCATGCGGCCGCAAAGTCCCGGAAAGCGTCGCGCGAGGGTTGACTGCGGGGGGCGCACCGGGCCGATAATCGTACCTCGTCCTTCCCCTGCTTCCCGGAGTTCCCGACGTGCGACGTTCTTCCCTGGCCGTGCTCCTTGCCGCCGCGATGATCCCCGTGGCCCTCCTCGGCGGTGCCGCGGCCGAGGAATCAGCCCTCCTCCCCAAGGCGCGCGTCGCGATCGTCGGCGACTCGATCACCGAGCAAAAGCTCTACAGCAAATATGTCGAGACGTGGTTGCTGGCCTGCTCGGGCGTTCCCGATCTCCGCGTCATGCAGTTCGGCTGGGGGGGTGAGACGGCCGGCGGATTCGCCAACCGGGCCGACAACGATCTTTCGGTCTTCGATCCCGACATCGTCACCCTCTGCTACGGGATGAACGACGGCGGCTATCAGCCGTGGCGGAGCGAGATCGGCACGGCCTACGAGGGGAACATGCGCCGGGTCCTCGACCGCCTCTCCGCCCTCGGCGTGAAGTCGGTGGTCGTCGGCTCCCCCGGCGCGGTCGACACGAACTTCTTCCGCCCCGGTCAGACGATGGCCGACAAGCCGGCCCACGTCGCCTACAACGACAACCTCGCCCACCTCCGCGACATCGACCGCAGCCTGGCCACGGAGAAGGGGCTGCGGTTCGCCGACGTCCACGGCGCGATGGTCGATGCGATGACGAAGGCCAATGCCACGCTCGGCCCCAAGTACGACGTCTGCGGCGGCGACGGCTTCCATCCCGGCCCCAACGGCCAGCTCCTCATGGCCTACGCCTTCCTCAAGGGGCTCGGTGTCGACGGCTCGATCGGCGAGATCACCGTCGACCTCCCCGCCGGCACGGCCAAGGGAACGCCGGGGCAGACGGTGGCCGGGGTGAAGAAGGACGGCGCCGTGGCGACCGTCGAAGTGTCGAGCACGCGCTGGCCGTTTTGCTTCGAGGGAGACGCCAGCTCCAGTGGCGGCACCCGCAGCATCCTCCCCTTCGTGCCGTTCAACGACGATCTCAACCGCTACCGCCTCAAAGTCAGCGGCCTGAACACGCCGGCAGCGAAGGTGACCTGGGGGAGCGAGACGAAGACGTTCACGAAGGATCAACTCGCCGCCGGCGTGAACCTCGCCGCGGAGTTTTCCCACACGCCGTTCGACGAGCCGTTCGCCCACTTCCAGGCGGCCGTCGCGGAGAAGCAGAACTTCGAAACCTTCATGATCAAGCAGATCGTCACCGACTTCCGCCTCATCCCCGACTTCACTACCGATACGCAAGCGCAGGCTGCCGCGAAGGTACTCTCGGGCAAGCTCATGAAGCGTTGGAAAGCCCTCGACCAGACGGCCCGGGAGCGGCTCGTGCCGGTCACCTTCACGCTCCGCATCGAGCCGACGGCGGGCTGATTGGCCGCCGTCCTCAAGGCCGTTTGAGGCGCTCGAGTCCCTCCTTGGCCCGGTCGTCCTCCGGATCGAGCGTGAGCGCTTGCTCGTAGGCGGCGGCCGCTTCGTCGCGTTCTTCGCCGCGGGAGAGCGTGTCGCCAAGGAGGGTCAAGTGGGCCGCGGTGGGATCGAGGTCGGCCGCCCGCCGGGCCGCCTCGAGCGCTGCCGCCGGGTCGAGCGTGGCCTCGGCCCGGGCCAGGAGCGCGTGCCCTTCGGCACGCTCGGGCGCCAGGGCCACCACGGTCTTGAGCGCCTTCGTCGCCTGCTCGGGGAGCTCAAGCGTGAGGGCGAGTTTGCCGATCCCGAACCAGGCCGCCGGGTTGGCGGGATCGCGGTCGCACCATTCCTGGCGGAGCCTCATCGCCTCCCGGGTTCGCCCTGTTTCGGCGTAGAGCGTCGCCAGGGCCTCGCGGCTGTCGTGATCGTCGGGATCGAGTTCGAGCGCCCGTCCCCAGCCGATCGCCGCCCGCGTCGGATCCCCCAGCCGGGCGTGGGCCAAGGCCGCCCAGTAGTTGACCGTCGCCGCCCACGGGGCCGGGCCTCTGGCCTGGAGGGCCTCGAGGGGGCGGACGGGATGGGCCGCGTCGCGCCGGTCGCGGAGGCGGTGCTCGAGTTCGAGGGTCACCGGCAGCGGCGTCTCGCGGCCGAGGTTGCCGAGGGCCTCCGCCATGCCGTGGCTGGCGTCGCGCGACGTTGGCTCGACTTCGAGCGCCTTCTCAAACGTCTCACGCGCGGCGCCAAAGTCTCCCTCGACCATCCGCGTTTTCCCGAGGAGACACCACGCCTCGACGACGCGCGGGTGATCGGCAAGGTAGTCGTCGAGCAGCTCGGTCGCGGCGGCCGTGTCCCCCTTGGTGAGGAGCGTCTCGACGAGGCTGTCGATGACGACGAGCGCTTCGGGATCGGCATAGAGTGCGAGGCGGTAGTGAGCCTCCGCGTCGTCGAAGTCGCCCCGTCCGACCGCCGCGTCGCCGAGCTGCCGGTGGGCGTCGGGCGAGGCGGGGTCGAGAACGAGCGCCTGCGACAAAAGTTGTTCAGCGCCGGCGTCGTCGCCGAAATACCGATGGACCGCCCCGAGGAGCGTCCAGCCGGCGGGGTCAGCAGGAAAATCGGCCAGGAGCGTCTCGGCGACCTCGAAGCATTCATCGCGAAGCCGGGCCTGGAGCTTGGCGGCATCGGTCGCACCGGTCGGTGCAAACACGGGCCGCGCGGGCACCTCGGCCGGCAGCGGCTGCGGGTCTGGTACGGCGTCGGCTGGCGCACCGCTCGTGGCCGCCCCCTTCGAAGCCTTCCGCGGCGGGAGTTTTTCGTCGGGGGCGCTACAGCCAGGAGCACCCAGCAGGGGCAGGATCAGGGGCAGCGTCAGCATCAGGGCGAGTCCTGCATACCGTCGCTGTCGAAAAGGCCATCCGCGTCGGCCGATCAGCCCTCGTTCCCTTGTCGTCACGTCGCTCGCCTCCCCGCGGACTTTCCTAAAGTCCAGAGTATAGGTCGCGATCCGGGGTGGAGGTCGATTCAGCGCTGAAGGAGGTCTTACTGTCAAAGCGTCTTCAGCCAGGCGACGAGGTCGTCGATTTCGGCCTCGGTGAGCGGCGGCTGGCCGGTGAGCTTCTCAGGAGAGTGGGGACCGGCAAGGAGCGCTTCGAGCGACCGGGCCCGGGCGTTGTGGAGCCAGCGCGTCTTGCGGTAGCCGCCCAGGAGCGTCGGCGGGCTGTAGGACGGGTAGCGATCCTCCTTCTTCCCCAGCCCCACGTCCTGGAGCGCGGGGCTCGTGTAGAAGGGGGGCGTGTGGCAGTCGCTGCAGCCGGCACGGGCCGATTCGAAGAGCGTTCGCCCCCGCTCGGCCGCCTCCGACAGGCTGCCGTCGGCTGCGCGGAACGGGCTCGGCGGGGCCTCGAGCCGGGTGAGGAAGGCCGTCAGCGCGGTGACATCGTCGTCGCTCGGCGCCGGCGCCTGCATCGTGTCGATCATCGACTTCCGCACCGCGGTGCGGACGTCCGTCTGCCAGCCGTGCCAGGTCCAAGGGCCGGTGTCGGCCAAATGCCACAGCGGCAACACCGTCTTGTAGGTGCCGACCGAGCCGTCGTTGAGGGTGTCAAACGTGACGGTGTTGCCGCCCCCCTCCCAGTGGCAGGTGTGGCAGGAATACCACTGGTCAAGGCTCCGCCGCGCATCGTGGAAGATCGCCTCGCCACGGCGGATCACGATCTCGTCGGCCGTCGGCACCTCGCCCCGCGAAAGCGTGAGCGCCCCTTGCAGCTCCGGCCCGGCCGGGTCGACCACCTGGACGGCGTCGAGGAGGGCGTTGGCGACGAACACCCGCGAGCGATCGGCGGCGACGGTGAGCCCGAGCGGGCGGCCGTCGAGCTCGAGGCGGCGAAAGCGCTTCGCATCGATCGAAAGGGCCCGATCCATCACTTCGGCGCCACTGATCTGCGTCCACGGAAGCCCGGCGGCGACGTCAAAGCGGAGCAGCTCGTGCGTGCCCCCGGCGGCCACGAGCACCGTCCGCCCGTCGTCGACGATGGAAAGCCCGAGCACGTCGCCAACCGCCCGGCCGGAGACGTCGAGCGTCAGCCCGTGGAGCGTGCCGCCGTCGGGCTGGAGCTCGAGCTTGCCGAGCCGGCTCCCGGTCACCCAGCCGCGGCGGATGTCGCCGGGGGAGGTGAACCCGCCGCCGTCGTAGGTGAAAGTGAAGTAGAGCGTGCCGCCGTCTGGCGTGAACGCCGGCTGGCCGATGTTGAGCCCCTTGAAGGGATGGCGCGAACGGACGCTTCTGGCGGAGGCATCGACGACGACGATCTCCGCCGCGGCGGCACAGGCGACGGCCACCGTCGTGCCATCGGGGGAGACGGCGACGTAGCGGGGCAGGGGACCGGTGGGGATCGGCTCCGAGACGGCAAGCGACGCGAGATCAACTGCGACGACGTCCCCACTCGCGGCCAGCGGCACCCACGCGGTAGCGCCGTCCGGGGAGAGGGCGACGTCGTGCGGCTCGAAGCCGAGATGGGCCCGGCCGGTCTCGACGAGGCGGCCGTCCTTCACGGCAAGGACGACGAGATCCCCCGATTCGGTCGTGACCGCCACGAAGCCACTCTCCCCCCGCGCTGCGATGGCGCCGGGGCGACGGCCGATGGCCAGCTCGTCGGCAAGCGTGCCAGTCGTGGAAAGGAGCGTCACCGTCCCGGAGGCCCGGTTGGCGGTCGAGAGCCACTGGCCATCCCCGGAAGCCGCGACCGAGACCGGCGTCCGCCACACGATCCGCTCTGCCGGCTCGGCGGCCAGCGTGGCGAGTGGAAGGATCGCGGCGAGGAGGACGCCGAGGACAGCCCGAGGGAAATGGGCCGAGGGAGGAAGCGCTGCGGGCAGCTGGAAAACCATCCGGAAAACCATCTGGGAATCTCCGATCGGGTGCCTGGCAGGCCGGGGATGACGTGCTCGGCCGCCACCGCCCTCAAAGCCTACCAATCCGCCTCCCCTTCTGTGGCCTCCAACTGCGGCCCCCCGCCGAGGTTTGCCCTCGGTGCTTTCGCACCGGGCAGCGAGGAACGTAGAACATTTCCCCGGGGAGCACGTCGCCCCGAAAAACGCCGCCGCCCGGAGCCCCTCGATGCCGACCACCGCCACTTCCGCGTCTGTCATGGCCCCCCGGGCCCGACATGGCTTCACGCTCGTGGAGCTTCTCGTCGTGATCGCAATCATCGGCGTCCTCGTCGGGCTCCTCCTCCCGGCGGTGCAGGCGGCCCGCGAGTCGGCGCGGCGCACCTCCTGCGGCAACAAGACCAGGCAACTCCTCGTCGGCCTCACCCGCTGCCACGACACCGCCCGCCGGATCCCCGCCGCCATCGACCGCTACCCCGCCAGTGCCGTGACGTTTGCCTCCAGTGGCGGCCCGGCCACGGCCAAGCCGGGGGGCTTCAGTTGGATCGTCCACATCCTCGCCTACCTCGAAGAGTCGGATCTCCACGCCGGCATCCTCGCCGGCTCGGGGAGGCTCGGTCGCGGGGCCTATCCCTTCATGCCGACCCTCGCCATCAACAACCAGCCCCATCCCTGCCAGACGCCGCTGGCGGTCCTCCAGTGCCCGTCGTACGCTGGCCCCGCCACCGTCACCAGCGCAGCGGGAAGCGCCTTTCATTCAATCGGCACCTACGACGGCTCGACGCCCTATCCCACCATCGCGATCACGAACTACAAGGCGATGGCGGGGGTGGCGTCGCAGGGGAAGGTGGCGGGGGCCGACAAGGCCGCCGCGGCCTTCGCCGACAACGGAGGGATGCCGCTGCGGGGGCCGAAGACGGTCGAGCCCGATGTCGACGATCTCCCCTACCTCGGCCTCGAACTCGATGCCCTCCGCGACGGAACCTCGACGACGATCCTCGTCTCGGAATCGAAGGAGGGGGGCAACTCCGCCTGGGTCGACGGCATGCAGGCGTTCGTCGTGGCGCTGGCCGACGATTCACCGGCGCTACCGACCCTCGATGGGAAGAGCTGGACCGTCGGGTCCGCCGTATCGGCGCTCGGCTACGGTCCCTCGGCCGCCGCGCCGGCACGCAAAGTCCTCGATCTCGGCAGCCGCGGCACCCGCGGAAACTCCGCCTGGGGCCCGAGCAGCGATCATGCCGGCGGCACGGTCACGACCGGCTTCGGCGACGGCCACGTGACGAACCTCACTCCCGACATCGATCCGGGGGTTTACTTCGGCCTCGTCACCCGCGCCTCAGGGGAATCGGTCACGGCCGAATGACGCGTTCGCCGGCGCGGTCGATCGAGAGCCGAAGGAAGTGGGTGGCGCAGCTGATGCAGGGATCGTAGCTGCGGATCAGCTGCTCACAGCGGAGCGTGACGGCCGCATCGTCGAGCGCGAGCACCCCGGGGAGAAAGGCGCGCAAGTCGGCCTCGATGCGGGCCTGATTCTGCGACGTCGGCGGCACGATCGCGGCAGCGCTCACAAGCCCCTCGGCGTCGATCGCATAGCGGTGCCAGAGAAGCCCACGCGGCGCCTCGGTG
>CAJBCV010000542.1 GCA_903951635.1 uncultured Planctomycetaceae bacterium | reverse complement strand
CGGGCCCCCGGAAAGCTGGGTGACCTGCAATTTCTTCCATCGTCGCGCCGGCTCGAACGGCTTGAGAATGGGCGGGGGAGGGGGGAAGGTGCCGGCGTGGCAAACCCTGACGGACTGCCGCGCGCCGCGCGCCGCTGTCAACCGGGGGCGTGGTGGTCAGGCGTCGGGGGCGGCGTGATCCACCCTGGCAAACCCGTCGTCCGGCCCGAGGCCATCGGGCCGATCGCCTTCGGACACGGCCGGAGACCGCGTCCGCAATTGGTCTCGGAGCGAGGCAGCACGCTCGTAATCCTCGTCGCGGACCGCGGCGGCAAGTTGCTCCTCGAGCGTCTGCCCCACTTCATACTTCTTCCGGACGCTCTCGCGCATCTGCTCGAGGCGACGGACCAACTCGTCGTCGGAGAACTGTTCCGCCGCGTCATAGCGGGCAAACAGGTCGCGGAATTGATCGAGCCCGACGTTGATCTCCTTGATCGCCGAGGCCGCCCCGTTCTCCTCGAGCGTCGCCAAAGCCGTCGCTTGGACCCGGTGAAAGAGGACGAACGGGCGGTATTGCTCGTGGGAGAGCGTCCATTCCTCGTCGGGCGAATGCTCCCGAACGAAGTCCATGAATGCCAAGCTGTGATCGGCGTCGCGGGCGGCCCGGCGGTATTCCCGCAACGACAGCCAGCAGATACGGCGGTGGTAGTACTGGACGAACTCGCGGTCCGCCTCGGCGCACTGCTCCTTCGTGAGGCGAAACCGCTCGCCGCTCCGCACCGCCTCGCCCACGAGGTAATCGAAATAGGTCTCGGCACCGTTGGGATGGACGCCGTCGGGGCGGAGATCGGTCTCCATCTGGAGCAGGCCCATGTCGACCCGCATCTGGATGACGTCGCGGCCGTTGCGGGCTTTGACGAGCCGGGCGCTGACCTCTCCGGGCTGGAACTCCCATCCTTTGAGGAGCGAATCGATGTCGCGGGCACCAGCCATGGAGGTTCACCTCGGATTCGGTTGACGCCCTTTCAAGACCACCCTCGTGGCGCTCCGGCAGGCGTTTCCAGAGGTCCGATTATAGCATCGCCACCGATCCATCCGGACAGTCGACGGGACATGCGACTCACTCCGCCGGTCGGCGGCGGAGCGACTTCGTCTCACCACGGTGCCGTTTGCCGGCCAGTCTCCGGGCCACCGCCGACTTCGGAATCTTCGTGCGGCGCCGGACGACGGGGGGACGCAGCGCCCGTTCGACCAGCGCGGACAGTTTCGCGAGGCAGTCGGCGACGTTCTGCGGCTGATCGCGGAACCGCTGTCCGGTGATCACGAGGTGCCCTTCGTGGGTCAGCCGCGATGCCACCAGCGCCATCAACCGCCGACGGACCGGGTCGGGCAGGGCGGGGGAGTTGCGCACATCGTAGCGGAGCACCGCCTTGCTGCTGGTGCGGTTGACGTTTTGCCCGCCGGGGCCACCGCTGCGCACGAAGTGCCACGACAATTCATGGGCGGGGATCACCACCGCACCATCACCGACCCTGATTTCCTTCTCGCGTGCCATCTGCGGTAGCCTTGGTCCGGGGATCGCTTGTTCCCGGTATCGACTGGTGTACGCGATTCCCCCCGGACCGGAAAGGTCCCGGCCGGCGCGTCGCAGTCGTCGTCACCCCTCCACCGCAGAGTCGCTCATGGTCCGATCCACGGCCATCCTCTTCGTCGCCGTTGCCCTTGTCGCTCCATCATCCCCGGCCACCGCCGCCGAACCGGCCCCGGCAGCCGATCTTTCGACGCGAGCGGGGGAGGATTGGGGGACGTTCCTCGGCCCCTCGGGCACCGGCTCGAGCAGTCTCGTCGGGATCGCGTCCCCCTGGGAGGCGGGCGGCCCGAGGGTCGTGTGGCAGGCGGCGATCGGAGAGGGATACTGCGCCCCGGCCGTCGCCGGGGGCCGAGCGTTCCTCTTCGACCGCGTCGCCAACCGCCTCCGCCTGCGGACGGTCGAAGCCGAGACTGGCCGCCCCCTCTGGGAAGCCGGTCGCGACGTCGTCTACACCGACTCCTTCGGTTACGACGGCGGCCCACGGGCCCAGCCCGTCGTCGCCGGCGATCGAGTCCTGACCTTCGGTCCCGATGGCCGACTCGAGTGCCGGGCGGTCGTCGATGGCAGTCTCCTCTGGGAGGTCGACACCTCGACCAGCTACCACGTCGTCCAGAACTTCTTCGGCGTCGGCACCGCTCCGCTCGTCATTGAAGCCCAGGGGGACGACGCTGCGGTGCGGACGCTCGTCGTCGTCCAGGTGGGGGGCAGCCGCGAGGGGGCGAGCCCGGCGGCCCCCGAGCGCCTCGATCTGGTCAAGGGGCTCGACAGTGGCCTGGTGGCCTTCGACATCGGCTCGGGCGCCGAGGTGTGGCGTGCCACGAACCAACTCGCCAGCTACAGCGTGCCGGTGTCGGCGACGATCGGCGGCCGCCCGCTGATCCTCGCCTGGATGCGCGACGACCTCGTGGCGGTCGAGCCGGCGACCGGCCGGCTCCTCGATCGCTTCCGGTGGCGGTCGGACGAACTGTTCAGCGTCGTCGCCGCGAGCCCGGTGCTGTCCGGCGACGAAGTCCTCCTCTCCGAATGCTACGGCCCCGGCAGCGTCCTCCTCGCCTTGGAGAACGATTCGTTCCGCGAAGTCCGTCGCGACAAGCCCGGTGCACGTCCCCGGCAGGCCCTCAAGACCCACTGGAACACGCCCGTTCTCCGCGATGGATACGTCTACGGCTCGAGCGGTCGCAACGCCGGCGACGCCCAACTCGTGTGCGTCAACTGGAACACCGGTGTGGTCGGCTGGAGCGAGGGGGGACTGGGGCGGTCGAGCGTCACGCTCGTCGACGACCACCTCCTCATCCTCGGCGAGTACGGCGACCTCGTTCTGGCGCGGGCGACGCCTGAGAAATACGAAGAGGTGTCGCGCATCCGCCCCCTCGATGCCGCAAGCGCTCGCGAGCTCCTCGCGCCGCCCTGCTGGGCGGCGCCG
>CAJBCV010000541.1 GCA_903951635.1 uncultured Planctomycetaceae bacterium | reverse complement strand
GGCCATCCCAGGAAGCCACCTCCGCGGCCGAAGGGAGCCGCGCCCGGTCGATGTCGATCACGGTGGCATACGGGGCACAGAGTTCGTCGACAGACCCAAGAGCGTAGGCGTAGATCTCTTTCGCGAGAGCGAGCCCGTCCCCCCCCGCCTCGGAAAGGCCGATGAGCTCCTCGAGCCAGGTGGTGCCCGCCGTCTTCACATGGACGCCGGCGCCGGTGCGCTCGAGCGCCCGGCGGATGATCGGATAGAGGGAGAACTTGTCGCTCCCGCTGTGCACCGAGAGCTTGAGGCCGGCAGGCAGGCCGTAGCTTGCCGAAGCGTGGGCGAGGACGGCGAGATCGTCGTTGAACTCCCGCTCGAAGGCCGCCAGATCGCCGACGTAGTCGACCCCCTTGTTGAACCGACCGGTGAACTTCGGGGCGATCGTGTCCAGCGGCACGCGCTCGTCGGCGAGCAGGGCGAGGATGACGAGAAGCTCGCGCGGCGTCTGCGGGCTGTCGGTCTCGTCCATGCTCACTTCCGTGACGATCCCACTCCCCCCCTTCCGGGCCGCGATGTGGCGGTGGATCGCGCCGGCCTCGCGGGCGGCGAGGAGATACTGCCCGGCGATCCGGGCGACGACGT
This sequence comes from uncultured Planctomycetaceae bacterium, assembly GCA_903951635.1. Taxonomy (GTDB): domain Bacteria; phylum Planctomycetota; class Planctomycetia; order Pirellulales; family UBA1268; genus QWOP01. The sequence goes on along the minus strand of CAJBCV010000541.1, from coordinate 15,196 downwards.
CGGCGTCGAACACGAGGGGCTCCGCTACGCCCGCCAGTCGGAGCGTGCCGGCGAGCTCCGGATGACGCGCCACGAAGGCGGCGATCTCGGCCGCCGGCGCCGGCTTTCCGATCGAGTCGGCGACGTCGATCGTGAAGAAATCGCTCGTGTCGAGAAACCGCTCGACCGTTTCCAGTCGGATGTGGTCGGCGTCGACAAACCACGGATGACGCCAGCCGCGTTCGTCCACCGCTTTCGCCGCGGCCGCCCGGACGCTCGGTGGCTCGCTGCCGACGAAGCCATGCTCGCGGTTCGACTTGTTCCACACCGGGGCGACGACGACCCCTTCCCGCTCGAGCCGTTCGAAAGCCGCAACTTGAGCGGCGGCCTGATGGGCGAAACGATCACCGACACCGAACGACAGCCGCGGAAGGCCTGTGCTGGAGGGGGCGTGCATCGAGAGATCCTGATTCAGACGTCGAGATTCTTCACATCGAGGGCGTGGCGCTCGATGAACTCGCGCCTCGGCTCCACCTTCTCCCCCATGAGCACCCGGAAGAGATCGTCGGCGGCGGCGGCGTCGGTCATCGTCACCCGGAGGAGGGTGCGGTTGGCCGGATCGAGCGTCGTGTCGCGGAGCTCCTCCGCGTTCATCTCGCCGAGACCCTTGAAGCGGGTGATCGAAAGCCCCTTCTCGCCGGCACGGCGGACGGCGGAGAGGAGGCTGCGGAGATCCTCCAGGCCGATGACGTTCTCACCGCGACGGAGCGAATAGCGCGCGTCCTCGGTGCCGGTGCGGTCTTCGGGGAACAGCGCCTCGATGCCGAAGCCCATCTCCTTGAGCTCAGCCAGACCGGAGTTGATGCTCCGCACCTCGTGGAGATCGACGATCACGAGCTGGTCCTCGTGCTCCACCGGCTTCGCATCGGCCGACGGTGCCGCGGGCCCCCCTGCGGGAACTTGAGCGTCCTCGGCACGCCCCACCGACAGCGCCCCTCCGGAGGCTTTCTCCTTCCCCTTGACGAAGGTCTCGAGCTGCTCGCGGCTGGAGAACCAGTGCTCCTCGCTCCCGAAATAGACGTGGAACATCGGCAGCTTGCCGGTGGACTCGTCACGGCGGGCGGCATGGTCGCGGAGGCTGATCCCGCGCCGCTCCAAGGCCACCAGCGCGTCCTCGAGGCCGGCGAGGGTACGGCAGAGCTTCTGCATCGTCGGCCCGGCGATCTCGCGGCCGTCACCGGGGAGGAACACCCCTTCGCCAAGCCCCTGGTCGAGGAGTTGCGTCTTCATCTCCTCTTCGGTCTGGACGTAGTAGACCTGCTTCTTGTTGCGCACCCGGAACAGCGGCGGCTGGGCGACGTAGACATGCCCGGCAGCGACGAGCTGGTACATCTGCCGGTAGAAGAACGTCAGCAGGAGCGTGCGGATGTGCGAGCCGTCGACGTCGGCGTCGGTCATGATCACGATCTTGTCGTAGCGCCGCTTGCCGAGATCGGCGTCGGTGCCGATGCCGGCGCCGATCGCGGAGATGACGCTGCGCACCTCCTCGTTGGCGAGGACCTTGTCCTCCCGGCTCTTGTAGGCGTTGATGATCTTGCCGCGCAAGGGAAGGATCGCCTGGTATTCGCGGTGCCGCCCCCCCTCCGCCGAGCCGCCGGCCGAATCACCCTCGACGAGGTAGAGCTCGCAGCGGGCGACGTCGCGGCTGGTGCAATCGCGGAGCTTGCCAGGGAGCCCGCCACCGGAGAGCGCGCCTTTGCGCTCGCGGAGGAGCGCCTTCGCCTTGAGGGCCGCCGCCCGGGCCTCGGCGGCGAGCACCCCCTTCTGGACGATCGCCTTGGCGTTCTTCGGATTCTCCTCGAGGTATTTGGCGAGGAAGTCGCCGACGGCGGAGTTGATGATTCCTTCCACCTCGCCGTTGCCGAGCTTCGTCTTCGTCTGCCCCTGGAACTGCGGATGGGGGACGCGGACGCTCACCACCGCCGTGAGGCCCTCGCGGACGTCGTCGCCGGTGGGCACGAGATCCTTGTAGAGCCCCGTCTTCTTGCCGTAGGCATTGAGCGATCGGGTCAGCGCGGCGCGGAAGCCGGAGACGTGCGTGCCACCTTCGGTCGTCGAGATGTTGTTGACGTAGCTGTGGAGATTCTCGGTGAACTCGCCGGTGTACTGCATGGCGATGTCGAACGAGACCCCCTCCTGCTCACCGACGATCGAGATCACGTCGGCATGGATCGCATCGCTCGAGCGATTGAGCCACTCGACGTATTCGACGATGCCCCGTTCGTAGAAATACTCCTCCGTCTGGCCGCTGGCGGCGTCGCTGAACACGATCCGCACGCCCGAATTGAGGAAGGCGAGTTCCTGGAGGCGGCGGGCGAGGATGTCGAAGGAGAACTTCGTCGACGGGAAGATCTGCGGATCGGGCTTGAAGGTCGTCTTCGTGCCGGTGCGGGTGGTGGTGCCGACGTCGCGGACGGGGCCGGTGACCACGCCGCGCTCGTACTCCTGCTGCCAGAGGTGGCCGTCGCGCGAGACCTCGACCTCGCACCACTCAGAGAGAAAGTTCACCACCGTGACACCGACGCCATGGAGGCCGCCGGACGTTTGATAGGCCCCCTTTTGGAACTTGCCACCGAACTTCAGCACCGTCATCACCCCCTCGAGGGTCGAGACGTCACGGTCCATCTCCTCCGAGAGTTGGGCGTGCTTTTCCACGGGGATGCCGCGGCCGTCGTCCTCGACGGTGACGCTCCCGTCGACGTTCACCGTCACGCTCACGCGCTTGGCGTAATTGGCCATGCACTCGTCGATCGAGTTGTCGACGACCTCGTAGACGAGGTGGTGGAGGCCGCGGGCGGTGTTGTCGCCGATATACATGCCGAACCGCTCGCGGACATGCTCGCGGTCGGAGAGATGGAGCAGATCCTCGGACGTATAGCCGGGTGTGCGGGTCTCGTCAGCCATGGGACGGGTGCTCCGGGGATGACGGGGGTGGGCCTGATCGCCGGGAGGCGTCGGCCCGCTTCGATTCAAGGGTGGGCATCGGTTCGGATCGATCGATCGGTTCGGAAAGGAGGCGGCAGCGGATGTCGGTGATCCCCTCGGCCGGCACCAGTTCGGCCAGGCGGGTGACGGCCTGACGCTTGTGGAATCCCATCTCCTGGACCAGCGCCGAGTGGGTCACGAACACCTCGAGCACACCCCGCCGAACGAGCCCCGGCTGGGATGCCGCGCGGAGATGTTCCGGAACGACCTGCTGCCAGGCATCGACAAGACCCGAGGCCGCCTGCTCGCGGTCGTAACCGGTCCGCGCCAGGAGGCGGCTCATGAGCCGGCCGATGGCCGTCGGTCCTGCAGGCTGGGGGTCGTTCGGCATGCGAGGATCGATGGGGAGGAGGGAAAGCAGAGGGAAAGGGAGCGGGATCGGAGGAGCGTTACGGCATCGGCCGCACGCTCAATCGGCGGCCAGCGGCATGATCACGTAGCCGTAGCCGTCGGCCGTGGTGCAGACGCAGGCGCTCTGGGCGTCGGTGAGCTCGACGGTCACCGCCGTGTCGGCATCGAGGACGCGGAGGAAGTCGCTCACGAAACGGGGATCGAGTTTGATCCGCACCGTCGCGCCGGCGTGGTCGATCGGCAGTTCAATCCGGCTCTCGCCACTCTCCGCCGATCGTCCGGTGAGGACGAGTTGCCCAGGCTCGAAGGAGAAATCGACCCCCTTCGACTGTTCGCTGGTGACGATCGCCGCCTGACGGACCGCCGCCAGAAGCGGCCCGGAGACGAGATTCACGCGGATCGCATCGGGGCGGGTGGGGAAGACGTCGCGCCAGCGGGGGAAACGCCCCTCGACCAACCGCGATGAAATCGTCGTCGATCCGCTCCGGAAGAGGATCTCGCTGGGGCGGACCGCGATCTGCACCGGCACGTCGACACTTCCCAGGCAACGCTCCACCAACTGCATCGCCCGCGCCGGAACGATCGGCGCGGCCTCGGCTGCCCCTCCACCGGTGGCCACCGCCGGTCCCTGCATCTTGGCAAGCCTGCGGCCATCGGTGCCGACCGCGGTCACCTGCTTGTCGCCCAGCTCGACGAGGACACCCCCGAGGGCATAGCGGCTCGACTCGTTGTCGGTGGCGAACACCGTCCGTCGGACGAGTTCCCGAACCAACGGCGTCGAAAGTTCGTGGCCGGAGTCGGCGGGAAAACTGGCGACGGCGGGGAACTCGAGCGGATCCTCGGCCGGCAGCCGGAATTCGCTCCGCGGCGCCTTGACGATCGTGGCGGTGCCGTCGGTATGAATGTCGAACACCGTGCCGGCAGGGCTTTCCCGGACGATCGCCGCCAGCCGGGCACTGGGGAGGAGCACAGCCCCGGGGGCTGATGTCTCGACTCCGTCGATGCCGATGCGGATCCCCACTTCGAGGTCGGTGGCCGAGAGCACGGCTGTCTCCCGTTCGGCCTCGAGTTTGACGTTCGTGAGAACCGGTTTGGGCGACCGGGCGGGAACCACCGCCTGGGCGCTCTGGAGGGCCGCAAGGAGCGGCTCACGCACACATCGCACTTTCATGACGGACCCCTTCGGACGAACCGCGTCGCGGCCTGAGGAACCCGGCCACGGAAAACCCCTACTGTACCCGACCCGGGGGCCACAAAAACCCCCGCTCACCCTCCTGCCGCTCCACCCCGGACCTTTCTTCTCTTTTCTTCTTCTCATGGATGAAAGAAAGAAAGGAGGGGAAGCAGGAGGAGGAACATCAGAAGCATTATGACAGACGGCCAAAGTATCTGAACGAATGTTCTCATTTCACCGGGTCGATTGGCAAACACAGCGAGAAAAAAGGGTTTCGAGGCCCTCAACCGTTGTCGGTTCGGTTGTTGGAATCATGTTGAGAAAGAGTCGGTGAACTCGTGGGGCGGTGACGTACTGGGAGTTCGGGGATGACGTTCGACCGTGATTCCGGCACTCGCCGAAGGTGGCTGCGACGTGCCGGAAGCGTGCCTGGCGTGAATGAACGGGGGAGCGGCATGGTGTGGCGGTGTCGGGGTGGGGACGCGAGCGGCGGTTTCCAACAGGTTCTGACGACATCCAGACGGAAGCCGACAGCGACGGTTGGCGTCGGGAAAGGACCAAAAAAAACACCCCCGGCCTTGCGACCGGGGGTGTTTGGAATCGAACGGACGGCTGAATCCTCGGTGGACGAGGAGCGACTCCGCTCCCTGTCTCCACCACGCTCACTCAGTTGCCGTTGAACCGCGGTGCTTCGCCGTCGGCAGGATCAGAGAGTTGGCGGAGGACCTGGCAGTCGAGGTCGTCGCCGAACCACGACACGCTGCCGTCGGCGAGGCCACCGAAGCAGCCGCCGCCGGAGTGCATGCTGAAGGGCTCGTCGTTGGGGCCGCAATTGTTGACCGACCAGAGGCAGGTGGCGGCCGACCCGCCCATCGGCGTCTTGGTGTTGTTGATGATGCTCGTCCGGCGGGGATTGTTCCCTTCGTCCCAAGGAGCGCCAGAAACGCCGCTGGCACAGTCGGGATCGGCCCAGCGGTTCGGACAGGTACCGATGCCGACGCCGTCACCGACGGGCATGTCGGGGTTCGAGCCATCGACCCAGTTGGCATCGCCGGAGACGATTGGTGCCGAGCTGCCGCCGCTGCTGCGGACCCAAACGGTGTTGCCGCCGAGGCTCGGCTGACGCTTGCCGCCGTTTTGGGCATTGCGGCCGGCATCCTCGAAGAAGACGACGGTCTTGCTCGTGCCGTCCTGGGCCGAAGAGACCTTCGACGACTGGTCAAAGGAGAGGAGGCCTTGCTTGTAGGCTCCCATGCCCGAACCGGTCCACTTGTTCCGCATCCCGGTGACCGGGTCGATGTCGGTGTAGGCAACCGGCATGTAGTGGGTCTGGCCGTAGAACTTGAACTGGGCGCCGGCGGCGACGGCGGCGGAACTCGACCCACCGTACTCGTCCTTGGTGAGGCCGTTGGAGGGGCAGATGAAGGTGTTCACGAACGAGGCCGCAGCGAGTTGGTTCGCCGGGGCCCAGTACGGTGCCTTCATGTTCATCTGGTTGGAGATGTTCTGCTGCTCGATGTAGGCGAGGATCTGGGTGAAGAACGAGTTGACGTTCATCGCGTCGAGGCCGGCGCCGGTCTTCCCCTCACCGCTGGTGGGGTAGCGGCGGACAGCCGACTCGTAGTTGAGATTGCCAAGCGAGATCTGCTTGACGTTGTTGGAGCACTGGCTCTTGCGGGCGGCCTCGCGGGCAGCCTGGACGGCGGGAAGGAGCAAGCCGACGAGCGTGCCGATGATCGCGATCACGACCAAGAGCTCGACGAGCGTGAACCCACGCCGGATCGACGGGGAGAGAGAACGCATGGGATGGATGGCCCAGAGGGTGAGAAAATCCCGAGATTCGGCGGCAAAACCGCAAGAGAAGCTCGGTGAAATATTAGGACAACGTATTTTTTATACGAGTTTTCCGTGAGCGTGGCATGAAGAAACAATGAGGATTGTGTGAGCGAGCGATGGATTCCTCCTCGCCTCCTCGAGTTCTCTCCCCGACAAGATTCAAAAAAACGAGGCCCCCCGGCCGACTGGCTGGAGGGCCTCGTGCGGAATCTGGAGGTCCTATAGCCCCCGGGAGGAGCCAGGCCGGCCGGATCCCAGCGCGGTCAAGGGGACGGAGACCGCCTAGCCTTCGGAGAGCCTTCGGCGGCCCGCAGCGCCCGACGTCTTGTCGCTCCGTAGCCCAGCAGGAGGCAGCCCAGCGTTGCCAGGGGAAGCGTTGCCGGCTCCGGCACGGCGACGGTCGTGTAATCGAGGACGACGTTCGTCCCGTTGCGGGCGACCCGGAACGACGCGCCGGGGCGGATGTCGGCGAGGCTGGCGCCTTGGATGTCGAGCCCGGGGGAGCCCAGCGTGAACAGACCTGTCGAGCTGTCGGCACCGGAGGCGTCGATCACCAGCCAGGATCGCGGGGCTGACCAGAAGCCATCGGTCCAATCGACTGTTGAACCCATGCCGTCAAAGACCAGCGAAAGGATACTCCCGGAGTCGATCGTGAGGACACCCAGCGGCACGTCGATGGCGTCGTAGAGGAAGCCGCGGTCGGCGAACGCCGACGTGCTGGCAGCCAACTCCCAGCGGAGTTCGCTGCCGGCGGCGTAACTCAGGCCGCCGGTGAATCGCTGTAGCCCGGGGGAGTTGCCGGGGGAGTGGATGGCCCCGGCGCCAATCGAAACGATGCCCGCGAAGGAGGCATTGTCTCCGGAGAGCGTGCCTCCGGAGAGGACATCGAGCGTGCCACCGACGTTCCCGGAGAACGACGACGGCCCGGAAAGCACCTGCGAACCGGCGAAGTTCGCGGCGTTGACCACGCTTCCCCCGCGGTTGTCCAGCGCGTTGGTCAGCACCTGGGAGCCGAGGTCGAGCGTAGCTCCAGCGTGGATCGCGATGCTTCCGGTGCCGAGGCCGCCCGCGCTGCCGGCGACGAGAGTCCCCCCCTTCAAGTCCGTGCCGCCGGAATAGGTGCTCGCACCGGAGAGCGTGAGCATGGAGGGCCCGTCTTTCACGAGGCTGATGTTCGACTTCCCCGTGCTGCCGATCGGCCCGGTATACGAGCTGTCGGTTGAGCCTTCGACCGAGAGTACGGCGGTCGTTTCGACGACGGAGTTCACAATCCCGCCGACGCCGGAACTCGCACCGGCCAGGAAGGCGATCTGCTGGGCATGACCGTTGAGATCGATCGATCCCGCCGTCGAACCAAACGTCACGCCGGCGGTCGTCGGCAGGGCGTTGTCGACACCGAGCCGGTGAACTCCCGACGCCGAGCTGTTGACGGTGACGTTTCCGGTGAAGGTGCTCGCGGCGTTCAGATTCGTGACTCCGGCGCCGCCGGAGCCGCCGACGGCGAAGTTCACGTTGCCGGTCCCGGAGATCGGGCCGGTGAGCGTGAGGGTGTTGCCGCTGGTGGCACCGATGTTCAGGGCTCCGCTGGCCAGCGCGAGCTCAAGCGGATTGGAGAGCGTGCCGCTGGCGCCCGAGACGGCGACCGACTGTCCCCCCTTCGTGAACTCGATCGTCCCGGTGCCTGTCTGCACCGAGTTGACGTTGACGCGGACGTTGGCGCCGGAGAACGACAGCCTGCCGCCGCCAAAGAGCGGTTGGAGATCCGTTGTCACGTTCACCGTGCCGGTGGCGGTGACGTCGAGCGTGCCGGCGGTGACCGACAGGTTGGAGGTGGGAAGCGCGGCCACCGAAAGGATTCCCGCTCCCCCCTTGGTGAGCGGGCCGTTGCGCGTCAGCAGCCCGCTGAGGGCGAGGGTGTCGCCGCCGGCGACATCGATTCCACCGCCACTGGCGGCCACGGTGATCGGATTGGAGATCGTCGTCGTCGCCGTGCCGTCATACGCGATTCGGCCGCCGCCGGAGAGGCTCACCGGGCCGCTCCCGAGCCCTGCGTCACCGAAACCGACGCTGCCGGCGGAGACGGTGATGCCGCCGGAGGTGGTCACCGTGGATCCGGTCACGTCGATCCGGCCCGGGCCGGAATTGGTGAGGGTGGCAGCGCCTGTGAGGTTGCCGGCGATGGTCACGACCGCGTTGCCTGCATTGGTGACCGCGATGTTCTCGCCGATCGAGCCGGCAAGAGTGAGGTCGCCCCCTGCGGTGCGCACCGAACCGGATCCGGAGAGGTTGCCCGCCAGAGTCGCGGCATCGGACCGGTTGACGACCAAGGTCGTCCCGCCGGCGATCGAGACGTCGCCGGCGAGAGCACCGCTGGTTCCCCCGGCCCCAACCTGGAGTGTTCCAGAGGACAGTGTGACCTGAGGGGTGGTGGTGCTGCCGGCAAGGACGAGCGTGCCGGGGCCGGCCTTGGTGAATCCATTCGGAGCGAGAAGGTCTGAGGCGATCGTCGTCGTGCCCGCCGCGGAGGTGATTGCGTTGATCGGCGTGCTCGCGCCGCCGAGTTGCAGAGAGCCACCGGACAACGTGTAGTCCGCGACCTCGAACTGAATTCCGTTGTTGGCCTGCACGATACCGTCGACGGCCACCGTCCCGGCGGGGCTCGAGAACACGGCGGTTCGCGAAGGATCCCACGTGCCGCTCGACCAGCCGCTGCCGCCCTCCGACCATGTCCCGCTGCCGCCGCCCCAGGTGGAGACGTTCCCCGGAGTGAACACGAGATAGAGGCCGGTGCCCGATGCTCCCGTGTCACTCACGGTGAACGTGCCGCCGGCAAGCGGGTTTGTGAAGCCGCTGGCATCGACCGTGAAGCGGTTGGCGTCGAAGCCCAAGAGGCTTCCGGCCGTCGTCATCATCGCCCAGGATCCGGCGGCACCGTCGTTGAAGTTGATCGCCTGCCCCGCCGCCCCGCCGGCGCTGGAGGCGCTGGCCAGCCGGATCGTGAACGAACCCGAGCCGGGCACGGTGAGGTCGCCGGTGGTGCTGAGAAGATCCCAGCCCGTGCCGGCACTGCTGGCGGCGTCGTGGATCTGGAAGTCGAAGCCACCGCCGCCAGCGAGCGTCGCGGCTCCCATCGTGAACGTGCCGATGGCGTTCATGTTCGGGGAGATCGTGCCGCCAACGGTCGTGGCTCCATTGACGTTGCCTGATCCGCCGAGCGTCTGGGCGCTGCCGAGTGTATAGCCAGCGGCGACCGCCGAGACGTCGAAGACGGCGCCGGAGGCGACGGTGACCGTCGGCGATCCGTTGATCGAGCCGGCCCCAGAGAGGGCGAGCGTTCCCTCCGCGATCGTCGTCGCACCGGTGTAGGTGTTGGCCCCGGTGAGCGTCTGGGTGTTGGCGCCGGTCTTGACGACGTTGATGAGTTGGTTGCCGATGCCGATCACACCTCCGAAACCCGTGCCGGGCGTCGTAGCCCCGCCAAGGGTGAGCGTGGCGTCTTGCGGGCCGTTGTTGACGATCGAGAGGTTCTTCGTGCTCCCCACCGTGGCGTTGGCGCCGTCGGCAAGATAGGCCACCTGCTGATTGAAGCCGTTGATGTCGAGCCGCGCGGCACCGATCCCTGCCTTCGTGCCGACGATCACGCCGCTGGTGCTGGGGAGAGCGCTCGCGATCCCGAGCTTGATCGAGGCGGTGCCGGCGACGTCGGGGGTTCCGGAGTTGATCGTCGTGTTCCCGGTGTAGGTGTTTTGGGCGGAGAGCGTGAGGACGCCGCCGCCGCCACCGGCGAGAGAACTGTTGGAGAAATCGAGATCGGAGTCGCCGCTGATCACGCCGGAGATCGTGAGATTGCCGGTGGTGCTCGTGTTTGCCCCCCGGGTCGCCCCGATCGTGCTCGTGAACGATCCTGGCGTGTAGGTGGCGCCGGACCACGATCCGGCGGTGAACGACTGGTCGGTCGAATTGAGGCCGATGCCGGCCGACACGGTGCCGCCGGTGTTGCCGGAGAGGTTCGAGATCAGGGCACCGGAGGTGGGGAGTTGGATCTGGCCGCTCCCCGAAAGCGTGGCGCCGTCGTTGACATTCAGCCGCTGCGTGCCGGAGAGGACGAGGTTGCCGGTGAGCACGCCCGAGGCACCGAGGTTGTAGATGCCGGCGGCGGTCGGGCCGCCACCGAGAACGAGGTTGCCGGCGGCCACCGTCACTCCGCCCCCCGAGGAGGGAACGAAGTTTCCATTGACCGTCAGATTGCCAGCCCCCGATTTCGTCAGCAGCCCCGAGAGGGACGACATGCTCGCCACGGAGAGATTCTGGCTGCCGGTGTCGATCGTGCCGCCGCCGCTGCCGATGACGACATCGTTGGGAAGTACGATCGCCGAGCCAGCCGTGCTCTGGAGGATGGCGCCGCTCGAGAGCGTGATTCCGCCGGAGCCGAGCCGACCGGCGCCGTCGATCTGGAGGGTGCCGCCGGAGACATTCGTGCCGCCGACGAAGTCGTTGTCGCTGGAGAGGGCGAGGATTCCGGCGCCAGTTTTCGTGAGCCCCGTCGAGCCGGTGATCTTGTCGCCGGCGGAGGCGCCGCTGAAGGTGTAGCTGCCGGCCGTGGCCGAGACGGTGAGCGACGAGGGAGCGAGGGCGCCGACGAGGCTGATCGTGCCGCCGGCGGAGTTACCGAAGGTCACCTGATCGCCGTCAGTAAAGGTGGAGCTACTCGTGCCCGAGGTCCAATTGGCCGTGGTCGTGTCCCAGGTGCCACCGCCGGCAACATCCCATCCGAGGCCCTTGGCGTTGAGGACCGAGAGGCTGAAGTTGTCGACACCCGCCGTGGCGTCAGCCCCGGAGTCGTCGGTGTCACTCCAGCGGATGTAGAGGTATTGGTCGCTCGCCCAATTCACCCCCGTGAGGTTTCCCGCCTTGTTGCCGATCGTGAACAGCGGCGTGATCGCGGCCTGGGTGCCGGGGGCCCCGGTGCCGGAGGCGGGGGTGGTGAATCCGAAGGCGGTGCTCGTCCACGATCCGGCGGAGGTGTTGAACGTGCCGTCGCCGGTGGCGCTCCCCGACACGACGTTCGCCGAACTCACCCGGTATGACATCGGATAAGGATTGGGGGTCGTCGATGGATTGCGGTTCATAACCGCGTCGTAGGCGAGGGAGAGGTTGTTGATCGTCCCGCCGGAGGTGTTCTTGAGAACGACGCCGAAGAAGCCGTTGCTCGCCCCGGCGCCCGCCGAGCCAAAGGCCCGGTTGGTGGGGCTGGCGGAATCGACGAGCTGGTAGAAGGAACCGGTGTTCGACGATCCGTTGTTGATCCCGGTCTTGTTGCTCGTGCCGAGGCCATAGGCATACCACCCGTTGACCGACGCACTCGATCCCGACATCGCGAGCGTCGAGATGTCGAGCATCGTTCTGGCGTTGATCGCCGTCGTGCTCGCCGACGTGCTTCCGGTCATCGACTGGAAGTCTTGCGTGTAGGTCGTGCCGCTGAAATCGATCGGCGTGGCGATCGCGGGAAGACCGGAAACGACGACGGCGATCGAGAGACCGATGCGGACGCAGCCGTCGAGGAGACGGCTCGAGAACGTCGAGCGGAGCATGGCAGGAGACTCCTGGTGCGCTGGATGAGTCGAGACCGACGGATAGCAGCGCGGGGAGATTGCCGGACTCGCTCGCTCAGCGCCTAGGCGAGATTGCGAGTGAGTTCTTCATGAGGCCGTCGAGGCCGTGGTTCACGGATCCTGAAGAAACGTTGCGAACCCTCTCGATACGCAGCGAGAGTCCCCAATCGCGAGCGGTTGATGAGCGTCTGACAAGCAACGCATGAGCTCGAGCCAGGGAGACGCGCCTTGGAAATCCTGCCGCAGGTCCGTCGAGCGCCGCCGAGAGCTGATTGTGACCCGTACGTCGACAAGGGAGACGGCAAAAGAAACGGCAACTCCGGCCGCGGTCGCGCCGTCGATCGGGAACGGGGCATCGGTATTGGCCCGGGCCACGCCGGAGTCGCTCGGCACGAACTGCGGCGGGGCGGCACCGTGGCGGCGGACCACGACCTTCCCACGAGCCGGATGTCGGTGCGACTCGGGGCTTGCGTGAGGCTTCGGTGGGCAAGGCTCCTGCATGGCGCCTTGCAACGGGGCGCTCATCGCACACTCACGCTTTTTTCATCGGCGGCTCATCGTTCTCCGGTAGGGTCATGCCCGGCCGGCCGGAAACCCCGAGGTGGTGAATCGTGGAACGTGCTTCGAGCGTCACACTGATCCATGCCAAGGATCATCCGGTGCTCCGCGATGCCGTTGCCTGGCAGATCACGGAGGTGCGCTACGCCCTCCCGCAGCGGGGCGAAGCGCGGGTCGTCCTCGGGCTCCGCCGCGCCGACGAGGCTCTCCAAATGCATTTCGAAGGCGTTGACGAGTTCTCCGTGACGTCGGATTTTCGTGATCCGCCGACGTCCGGCGATCGGGTGGGGGTGAGAATCCTCGACGTCACCCACCTCCAATGGGACGGCGTCGCGATCCGCGTCGAATCGGCGTGCGGTGGCCTGTCGTTCTGGGCCCGGTCGGTGCGGATCGGCGAAGGCTTGCCGGCCACGACGCGAAGATCCCGCCGGGACTGACGAGCTGCGGCGGATGGCTCACTCCGCAGCCGGGGCGTAGCGGACGATCCACAGGCAGGTGCGCCGGATCGGCGGATGAGCCGGCGCCGCTCCCGCTGCGTCCATGTCGAAATCGTTGTCGTTGACGATCGCGACGACACCCGGGGCGAGCAGCGCGAGCCCCTCGAACTTGAGATCGGAGAGCTTTTCAGGCGCCCCGGCGGCTCCATGAGTGAGCTCCCGGTTGAAGATCGGGGCGAGCGGGGCGAGATCAGCGACGAGACGCTTTGAAACAGTTTCGACCGTTCGGGCGGCGGTACGAACGCTGGGGCCGAGCACCACTTCGTAAAGCCGGCTGGCGGTCGCCGATTGCTCGAGGACGAGGAGCGTGTCGTTGCCGGTAGCGGCGAGCGCCGAGATCTTGCCGTCGGCGGCAACGAGGGCGGCCGGCTGGTCTCCCGGTTCTCCCAGCCGGTAGCGGTACTCGGCCAGGGGGATGCCGGCGACGGGATCGAGGACCAGGAGTGGGACGCAGATGGCGTCCTCTTCGCTGGACCCGGCCAATGGCTCTGGCGGGCTTTGAAGCATCGTGAACAGCCGCGCGCCATCGGGCGACCGCGCGAGCCCCTCGAAGCCGCGGTTGTCGGCGCGTCGCAGGCATGCCTCGGGGAGCGCTTCGACCACCTCGCAGCCGGCGTGCGGATCCTTGTCATCCCCGAGCACCGCGCCGACCGGCACGATCCGGCGCACCATCCGCCCCTCGGAGGTGAGGCGAAGGAGTGACGGCCCATACTCCTCGGCGATCCAGAAGCCACCGTCAGCGGTTGGCGCGAGCCCTTCGGTGTCGAGGCCGTCAGGATCGATCGGCAGCGGAAGGGCCGTGGCGGGATCGACCATCGGCTTCGACCGGGGTGGGGCGACGGCCGGACGCCCGGAGGACGGCCCGCCGTCGGCGGTCGAGATCGGCTTCACTTCCACGACGCGAAGCGTTCCGGGCTTTCCGGGGTCGGCGGAGGTTTCGAGAGCGAGCTTTACCAGGAGCGGTTGGAACGTGGGGACAGGAAGGGTGCGCAACGGTTTTGGTGGGCTGCCGTCGCTCGAAGGCTTCTGGACGAAGCCGTTCGGGCCACGGTCGGTGATCCCCCAGAGATGGATCGTGCCGTCGGCCGTGGTCCCGGAAAGAAAAAGATCGCTGATGCCGCCGAGGCGGAAGTCGAGGGCACGCGACGCGGCCGGGGAGTCGGATGGGAGCGGAAGGGGCCCCTCTTCGAGGACGTACATCGACTCGATCGTGGCCGCGGCCGGGCTCTCATCGCCCTGTGGCGAGCCAAGCGACGATCGGATCGGGCCGGAGAGCGAGAGCGTGAGCCCCGCTGCTGCCAACAGCAGGCTCCCCACGGCAGGACGGAGGCGGCGATCGGTCATGGTGGGGCGATATCCCGAGGGGCGTCACAGGGCACGTGGTCTGAGCACGGCAGCGAATCCGGCCGCTGCTCATCATGGCGACGATTTGTGAACGTGTGATGAGCCCCGCCCCTCCGGCGTCCATCAAAAAAACCGCCGGCCTCGTGGCCGGCGGTTTGTCTGACGGTGGATGACGTTGGATCCAACCGGCCATGGTCACGGAATGACGATGGCGATCGGCGCACTTCCTCCGACGGTGACTTTTCGTTCCAAGGAGCCTTGCTGGAAGGCTTCAGGGACCTTGGCCAACGCCTTGTCGGCGTCGTCGGCCTTCGCCGACTTGGCGACGAACCAGGCGTAGGGGCCGGCGACGGCCTCGCCGGAGAACTTCCCCTCGGCATCGACTTCGAACGAGGTCATGTGGCCGGTCGTCGTCGGCTGGAGCATGAGGAGGACGCTCCCGACGGGCGACCCGTCGGCCCGGGCAAGCGTGCCACTGACGGGGCCAGCCTCGGGCAGTTTGGTGGCAGAGCCGGCGGAACAGCCGACGAGCGCGGAGAGGGCCAGGATGAACAAGAAGGCAGGTGAGCGCATGACGGGAATCCTCGGGAAAGCGGGAGATGGTGATGAAAAGCAACCGGCGGGGGCGAACGACCGTTCACCCCCGCCGGCGTTGATCCTGACCGAGAACGACGTCAGTCGATGCTCACGTTCTGGCCGTCGTTGCTGCCGACCATGAACTTGACGATGACCCCGTCGATGTCGTCGCTGATGTACCGGACGGAGCCGTCACCGAAGGTCGAATTGACGCCGCCGACGTG
>CAJBCV010000540.1 GCA_903951635.1 uncultured Planctomycetaceae bacterium | reverse complement strand
CTCAACGCTGTTTTCCCCGGCCTTTGCGCTACCCTTCGGTTCACGTTCGCACGAGGGGGTCGAGGAGCGCCGCGGGCGCCGCGTGTGAAATGGTGAGTCGGGCTCACCACAACAGTGAAGCTCACCAACGGCGGTGGCAGGGACGCTGATGCGAGACGGAACGGCACGCGCGTTGGCCGTCCATCGATCAGGGGGCGAGTCGCCTGGAAAGAACCCGGCGGCGGAGAAGTCGCCAGAGGGCCGGATGGGAGGGGGGGCGT
This sequence comes from uncultured Planctomycetaceae bacterium, assembly GCA_903951635.1. GTDB lineage: Bacteria > Planctomycetota > Planctomycetia > Pirellulales > UBA1268 > QWOP01. The sequence continues at coordinate 3,648 of CAJBCV010000540.1, read as the reverse complement.
CGGCCGCGGGCGATCAGCCCTGGCGGCGGCGACGGCCGAGAACCTTGAAGCCAGCGAAGCCGAGGCCGGCCAGACCCATCGCCCAGGTGGAGGGCTCGGGGACGGCGACGGCGTTGACGGTCATCATGGAGGGGTTGTTGGCGGCGGGGTTCGACAGCCAGCTCGTGCCCCCGTTGTTGGTGAGGGCAGTGCTCGTGCCCTGCTGTGAGACGGGGCTGATGAGCCCGGAGTTGCCGGCCGTGCCCCACTGCGGGCTCGAGGCTCCCCCCTTCAGAACCACCCAGTAGCTCGAGGCGGCGTTGAGGTTGGGGAAGTTGCTGGGGGTGAAAAACTCGTTGTTTCCGACGACGATCGGCTGCGTGGCCACGAGTTCCCCGATCCGGCTGTTCGGCTTGGATGTGCCACCGGTCGAGTCGTAGATCTCGACGGTGAAGTTGGTGGCGAGGGGGTTGTTGACGAGGTTCAAGACGACCGAGCCGAGGCCGAACTTGGTCTTGTCGCCGGAAGCCGCCGGGAGGATGAACTGGGCGGCCTTCCAGCCGTTGACCGTGGCCGTCGTCGACCCGGTGGCCGTGTTGCCGGTGATGCTGTCGAAGATCACTTCGGCGCGGGCGGAGGCGGCCGAGACGAGGCCGAGGAGACCGAAGAGCACCACTCCCAGGGAGCAAATCCGGATCGAACGGGAGAGAGTGGCCAGACGCATCGGTGATCCCTTCATGGTGCTCGTCAGCCGGATCGCCTTGCCGCGGTCCCGCTGGTTTGATGGATCACCTGAAATGCAGCTGGCGTGCCAAATCTCTGCTCCTTCCTTGGTTTTTCTGGAAGTCGTTTTCTTGCAACGACTTGCGTCGCATGTTGGAAAGCCGCAGTCCCCGGGTTGGGTGGACTGATCCCTCCCTACCCTGGTGAGGGGTGGTGCAGCGGCGGCCGTGGCTCTGGTCGCAAGTCGCTATTCTGCAAAGACTTGCAGCTTTTTCGCAGAATCTGCGAAAAGATCTCACCGCTCTGGTGAGGGGGCGATTCAAAGTCGCTCGCGGCGTCTGGCGAAAGAAGGGCGGGGCAAGCCGCCGGCCGACGCGGTGGAGAGTCGCTGATCAGCCCTGGCGGCGGCGACGCTCGAGGATCGCCAGCGACCCGAGGACGAGCGAGAGGGCGCTGCCGAAGGAAGCGGGGTCGATCTCGGGGACGGGGGCGGCGGAGGTAGCACTGACGAACATCCTGTAGGGCGTGCCCGTCGAAACCCCGGCCCAGGCAGCGCCAGCGGTCGTCGAGAAGTTGGTGTTCGTCGAGGACCCAACGCCGGTCGGGGTGTCGTTCGTGTACTGCCAATCGACCGAACTGGCCCCAACGCCACGGAGGACGACCCAGAAGGAGCTGGCCGAGGCGAGGGCGGGGATGCCGGAGGCCGTGAACGTGTTGCTTCCGACCTGGAAACCGCCGGGATTCGTGAGCGAGCCGAGGCTCGAGCCGGGGGTGCCGGAGGCGTCGGAATAGATATCGACGGCGATCGAGCCGAGCGGGGCGGCGACAAAGTCGAGAACGACCGAATTGAGATCGTAGCTGGCGATATCGGTGTTGAACTGGTTGGCCAGCCAGGTGCCGTTGTTGGCGCCGTCAGAGCCAGCTGACGTACTGCCGTTGATGCTGTCGTAGAGGAACACCGGGGCGGCGGTCGCGGCCTGACCGAGGATCGTTGCCACCACGATCGCGACGCCCCAGATCGAAAACGCCCGGCAGAGCGACTGGCCGGCGAACTTGCGGATGATCTGGGAGGCGGTCGACATGGCGGTGATCCTCGTCGTGGCTGGGGGCAGGCTTTGCTGCCCGATGGCGAACGAAGAAATGCATCTGCCGTGCCAAATCGGAGCAGGCTTCTCTCGATTGCCTGTAAGTCTTTTCCGGAGTGAGAGTTAGGCGTTTTTGAGAGCGCCGGGCCAAGCCTTGGGCTCGGAAAGCGTCGCACCATTCCAGGGAGGCCAAGAGGGGCTGGAAAGATGGTCGTTGATGCCGCAAGTCGTTTTGCAGCAAGGGCTTGCGGCCGTTCTCACCAGGATGATGAGGGGCCAGCGGCCCAGAAAGCCTCTCCCTGAACCGGTCTCCCTGATTTGGTGGGAGGACGACGGGGGGCGTCGACGAGAGGGAGGAGCGAGGGGGCGTCAGCGGGGGACGAACGAGTGGCGGATCGTCACCTGGCGCACCTGCCGGCTCGAGGGCTCGTAGCAGCGGAGGCGGACCTCGATCCCGCGGAGCGGGAAGCGGTATGGGGGGAGCGTTTCGAGTTCGCCGGGGTCGTCGCCGGCGCCGGTGAACAGTCCGTCGCCATCGACGTCGTAGGGGGACTCGTCAACCTTGCCGTCGCTATCGTTGTCGAGGCCGTCAGCCCCTTCGTCCGTCACGCCGTCGTTGTCGTCGTCGACGCCGTTCGATTCGTAGTGCGTGCTCCACGTGTCCCAGATGGCGGGGCCGGCAGCGTTTCGCAGGCCGCTCAAGGGTTCGCCGAGATTGGCAAACCGGGGGCGTTGCCCCGAGGTGGCGACAACGCCATACGGCCCCTTGTTCCAGCCGAGGTCGACATAGGCGCCGTTAGCGGCGACCGGCGTTGCCGCGAAGCCTCCGTCGCCCGGCACGACGGCGCTGTCGCCGCCAGAGGGGACGCCGACCGGGGCACCGGGATCGAAGACGCGGACATCGAAGCCAATCACGTTCGTGAGGATGACATCCTCGCCGATGCGCGGCGAACTGTTCGCGCGGGTAAACGTCGAACCATCTGGGCGGATCACACTCATCCTAGAGTCAAAGATCAGACCGTCGGGGGCCGGCGTCTTCTGCCAATGAAAGTTGGATTGCACGCTCCCGTCGGGAAACCGGTACGTCCCCGTCCCCGCCTTGGCGTCAATCGTGCCCGCGACGTTGTGCATGAACCGGCTCTCGCGCCGCGTGAGGTCGGCGAGCGAATTCGGAACGAGAGCACCCAACGGTTGCTGGTACTGCGCCGAGAGATCGAATTGGTCGAAAAACTCGGCCCATGAGTTGGCGTTGCTCCATGTGATGAAGTTGGCGTTGGCGGCACCGTAGAATGGAGCGAAGCCAACGTATCCGATGACAAGATTCTGTCGGCGAAAGAGCGTGTACGTCGTGACCGGAGGGCTTGTGCCGGTGGGGACTTCGGTCGGGCGGAGAAACCACGCCACCTCGGCGAGTTGGCTCTCGGTCGTCTTCGTCGCCGTGCCGTAGTCGTACTTTCCCAAGTACGGCGTCTCGGTGTTCCGCGTCGTGAACAGCAACACGTCGTCGATGTCCGCTGGAGCGAGCGGTGAGCGATCGATGCCGCTGTCCGCGTCACTCCGCGGCCCCTCGATCACTTCAAAATAGCCCTCCCCCGCTTCGACCTCGAGCGGGGGAAGAGATCGGGCCGTGGCCCCGGCGAGATCGTTCCGCAGCCGCCAGGCGACGGAGCGGAGTTGGGCGTCGAGTTCGATCATCGAGCGGCTGTCGGAGACGGCCGTCCCGAAGGCGCCGAACACCTGGGCGATCGCCCCCATGAGGATGAGCGTGCAGGTGGTGGCAACGAGCATCTCGACGAGCGTCATGCCGCGGCGGATGGTGGCAGGCGACTTCATTCGACGATCCTCCGCAGGAGGACGGCAT
>CAJBCV010000539.1 GCA_903951635.1 uncultured Planctomycetaceae bacterium | reverse complement strand
TCTCCGCGACGCGTCCGGCTGCGACTGCCGCGTACTGCGCACGACCAACGGCGGCCCGGCGGCGGCGCGCAATCTCGCCTCCCGGCACGCCCGCGGCCGCATCCTCGCCTTCACCGACGACGATTGCGATCCCGAGCCAGCATGGCTCCGGGGCCTCGTTCTCCGGCACGACGCGGTCGCCGCGCCCCGCATCGTCGGCGGCCGCACCGTCAACCGGCTCACGGCCAGTCCCTTCGCGACCGTGAGCCAGAACCTGATCACGATCGGCTACGACCACTCCAACTGCGTCCCCGACAGAGCCCGCTTTTTTGCCTCGAACAATCTCTCGGTGCCTCGTGCGGAGTTCGCGCTGATCGGCGGCTTCGACGAGCGCTTCCGCACGGCCGAGGATCGAAATCTCTGCGACCGCTGGGTGCACTCGGGCCGGATGATGACCTACGCCCCGGAGTGCGTCATCCATCACGCGCACACCATGGGGCTGGCAGGCTTCTGGCGGCAGCACCTCGCGTACGGCCGCGGGGCCTACCGCTTTCATGCCGATCACCGCAGCCGATACCCCGATCACCGGGTCGTGGAATGGCCGTATTACCGGAGGCTGCTCAGAAGCATGCTTCCCCCACGCGGCGCGCACGCGTCCCCCGCTCTGGCGTGCGCCTTGGGCGTTGCCCAGGTGGCAAACCTCCTCGGCTTCTTGCTCGAGCGATCGTCGACGCGGCGCGAGTCCGGCACCGGCCGCTCCGCATGGCCCACGGACGGCACGGCCGAGTGACACCGGCACCGCAGGCGGACCGAGAAAGCGGTGGCGTGACGATGAACACGTGTCCGATCGGCATGACGAGCTCCTCTCGCTGTCGTGTGTTTTCGTCCGGAACGTTCCGGGCGACGCATCCTCGAGATCCATTGCTGGATCCCGGAACCACCTTGTCAGCGAGGCAGAGGCCTACGCCGCTAGGTTGGACGGTCGACCCCTTGCGGGGCCGGCCAATCGAGCCGAATGCTGGGGGAATCTTACCACCCTCTCCGGAGTGGTCTACAGATGTTCCGTGTCATAGAGGGGCTGAAGAGCCGGGAGCGTGCGTACAACTCCCACCATGAAACTCTTCTTCGACAACGACTACGTAGCCGCCGAACATTTGTTCGACACCACTCGCAAAGCCGGGTGGATTGCGGATTCCCTGGCAATTCCAGGCCTCCGGCTCACGTCCCCGCCGGCCGTTACTCGCGAGCAACTCCTCGATGTCCACTCTGCCGAGTACGTCGATGCGGTGATCACCGGTGAACCGGCGTCGCTCGCCCGATCGCAGGGCTTCACCTGGGGCCCTCGGCTATTTCCGGCGGTTGCGGCCTCGACCGGCGGCGTGATCGCAGCGGCGAGGGAAGCGGGGATCTCCGGATCCCTGTCGAGCGGTCTTCACCACGCCCGCCGTGGGCGAGGCAGCGGCTATTGCACGTTCAACGGCCTGGCACTTGCTGCGAAGGACGCGATCCGTCGCGGAGTGCCCTCGGTCCTCATTCTCGACTTTGATGCCCACTGTGGTGGCGGCACCGCGTCGCTGATCGCCGATGAGCCACGGATCACGCAGCTCGACATCTCGACGCACTCCTTCGACTCCTACTCGGACTCAGGCAACGCCCGAGTCGTGATCGCCGACACGCGCAACTACCTGCAGACGATTGAGCGGGAACTCGACCGGCTCGGCCACGCCGGCTACGGCCTCGTGCTCTACAACGCCGGCGTCGATCCGGCCGGAGACGGCGTCAGTCAGCACGATCTCGTGACCCGCGAGGAGATCGTCTTCGAGTGGATCGACAGCCAGGACTCCCCGGCGGCGTTCGTGCTCGCCGGCGGTTACGTCGGAGACGGCCTGACGAGAACTGAACTGGTGGCGTTGCACGTCGCGACGATCACGAAGGCCCACGAGATCTGGGCTCGGAAGCAGGCGGAGAAACAGC
>CAJBCV010000538.1 GCA_903951635.1 uncultured Planctomycetaceae bacterium | reverse complement strand
GCCACGTCGAGCCAGGGGGCTCCGTGGGTCGGCCAGCCGCTACTGACCCGATCGATGCCGGTGGCGGCAATCGCGGCCACCGTATCGGGTGAAACGCCCCCCGACGCCTCGAGAATCACCTCCGGACGGAGCCGGTTGCGGATCGCGATCCCGGCGGCCAACGTCTCGGGGGACATGTTGTCGAGGAGAACGATGTCGGGGCCCGCTTCAAGGACGGCCGGGAGCGGGTCGAGGGTGTCGAGTTCGATCTCCACGACGGTGACTGCGGCCCGATCAGCGGGAAACGTCCGGGCGATGAAATCCCGGGCCTTACGCACCGCCATCGCCGGATCCCCCCCGGCAGCCGCCATCGCCGCGAGATGGTTGTCCTTGATGAGAATCGCGTCGTAGAGACCGATCCGGTGGGTCCAGCCGCCGCCGGCCCGGGCGGCATATTTGTCGAGGAGCCTCAAGCCGGGAACGGTCTTGCGGGTGTCGTAGATCCGGCACCTCGTCCCGGCCACCGCATCGACGAGCCGGCGCGTGGCCGTGGCCACCCCCGACATCCGGCCGAGGAGATTGAGCACCGTCCGTTCGGCGGTGAGGATGCTCCGGGTCGGGCCGACGAGCCGGGCAACAATCGTCCCCCGCGCGACATCGTCGCCATCGCTCACCGCCGGGAGCCACTCGAGCCGAGGGTCAACCCCCGCCGCGACGATGCCCGCCGCCCCCAAGCCAGCGACGACGCCTCTGGCCCTGGCCACGACGTCGAGTTCGGCCCAGGCATCGGCGGGGACGATTGACAGGCTCGTCCAATCGCACTCGTGCCCCAAATCCTCCGCCAGCCAGGTCGGCACGAGGCCGGCCACGATCCCCTCCAGCGCGGCATCCCACTCCAGGCGCCGGTGGTCGCGGGGGACGGGCTGGACGCTTGACGCAGCGGCGGACGAGGACCTGGAAACGGGATTGGGGCCTGCGGTCATGTCACCTCCGGGACGGAGCCTGGCGCTGCCGGGACGGAGGCCCGGCGCCCCGGCAGCGTACCGCGACGACACCGCGTGGGGGAAGGCGGTACGATGACTCCATGGACAAGGGATTTCACAAGCTCCAGGGGGCCGTCGAGCATCAACTCCCCCGGCGCACCCAACCGCTGATCGCTGTTGTCGTCGCCATGGGCCTCGCCGGAATGGCGGTCTGGTACGTCGCCGCCGGGGGGCTTCATGGTGGACTCGTGGACCACGACGCCCCCCCCACCATCCCACTGAGGTTCACCGTCGACCTCAATTCGGCCGGTCCCGTCGAGCTTTCGCAACTCCCCGGCGTCGGCCCCGCCCTCGCCCGGCGACTCGTCGATCACCGCGATCTCCACGGCCCCTTCCAGACGCCGGAGTCGCTCCTCGACGTCCCCGGCGTCGGCGCCGCCACGCTCGCCCGTCTCCGCCCCCACCTCCGCCCGCTTCCCGGGCAGTCGCCACCGACGGAGCCCACCCCATGATCCCCCGCCCCGGCGTCTTCGAACTCGTCAGCCCCTACGCCCCGGCGGGCGACCAGCCCACCGCGATCGAGAGCCTCGTCCGCGGGGTCGCCGAGGAGCGGGCCTCGCAGGTCCTCATGGGTGTGACCGGCTCCGGCAAGACGTTCACCATGGCCAACGTGATCGCCAGGATCGGCCGGCCGACGCTCGTCCTCTCCCACAACAAGACCCTCGCGGCCCAGCTTTACGCGGAGTTCCGCGACTTCTTCCCCCACAACGCCGTCCACTATTTCGTCAGCTACTACGACTACTACCAGCCCGAGGCCTACATTCCGCAGCGCGACATCTACATCGAGAAGGATGCCGCCATCAACAAGGAGATCGACCGTCTCCGGCTCGCCGCGACCAGCGCTCTGGTGAGTCGCCGCGACGTGATCGTCGTCGCCAGCGTGTCGTGTATCTACGGGCTCGGTTCGCCCGACGACTACCGGGCGATGGTCATCCGCCTCGCCTCGGGGATGACGCTCACCCGGGAGCAGCTCCTCGAGAAGCTGATCTCGATCCACTACGAGCGGAGCGACGTCGCCCTGGAGCGAGGCCGGTTCCGCGTCCGTGGCGACTCGATCGACATCTGGCCCCCCTACGAGGAGCTCGCGACGCGGGTCGAGTTCTGGGGGGACACGATCGAGTCGATCGCCGTCACCCATCCCACCAGCGGCGAGGTGGCCGCCCGTAAAGACGAGACGTATTTCTATCCTGCCCGACACTTCGTCATGCCCGAGGACCGCGTCCGGGCGGCGGTGGGAACGATCCGCCAGGAACTCGAGACGCGTCTGGAGGAGCTCAAATCGCAGGGGAAGCTCCTCGAGGCGCAGCGTCTGGCTGCCCGCACCCGCTTCGACCTCGAGATGCTTCTCGAGGCGGGCTTCTGTCCGGGGATCGAAAACTACTCGCGTCCTCTCTCCGGCCGAGCCCCCGGCAGCACGCCCGAGACGCTGTTCAACTATTTCCCCGAGGAATACCTGTTTTTCGTCGATGAATCGCATGTCACCGTCCCGCAGGTCCGGGGAATGTACGCCGGCGACAAGAGCCGCAAGACGACGCTCGTTGACCATGGCTTCCGCCTCCCCAGCGCCATGGACAACCGGCCGCTGAAGTTCGACGAGTGGGAGACGAAGCTCCACCAGACGGTCTACGTCTCGGCTACCCCGGGCGAATGGGAATTGGCCCGCACCGGCGGGGAAGTGGTCGAACAGGTGATCCGTCCGACGGGGCTCTTGGACCCGGTCATTGAGATCGTCCCGGCACGCAACCAGGTCCCTCACCTCGCCGGCGAGATCGCCTCGACCGTGGCCGCCGGTCACCGTGTCCTCGTCACGACGCTCACGAAGAAGCTCGCCGAGGACCTCACGGCTTACTTCCAGGAGCGCAACGTTCGCTGTCGCTGGCTCCACAGCGAACTCGACGCCTTCGAGCGGGTCGATCTCCTCCGGGAGCTCCGCGAGGGGAAGTTCGACGTCCTCGTCGGCGTCAATCTGCTCCGTGAGGGGCTCGATCTCCCCGAGGTGTCGCTCGTGGCGATCATGGACGCCGACAAGGAGGGCTTCCTGCGGAGCGAGACTTCGCTCATGCAGACGATCGGTCGATCGGCCCGCAACGTCGAAGCCCGCGTGATCCTCTACGCCGACACCGTCACCGAATCGATGCAACTGGCGATCGACGAAACCCAGCGCCGCCGCGAGCTCCAGCAGGCCTACAACACCGCCCACGGGATCACGCCGGAGACCGTTCGCAAGGAGATCCGCTCCGGGATCGAGGCCGAATCGGCCGCCCGTGCCAAGGCCTTCGAGGCGGTGGGGCAGGGGGAGGAGGGGCGCCGGCAGTCGGCCGAACTCCTCGAACAACTCGAGGCCGACATGATGCAGGCGGCCGCCGAACTCGATTTCGAGCGGGCAGCCGCGATCCGCGACCGGATTTCCGGGATGCGCGGCGAGGGAGGAGGCGGGAGCCAACGCCGCGCCGGTGGGCGGGGTCGAAAGGGGGGGAGCGGCGGCGGTTCCGCCGGCAGGATCCCCCGTCCGAAGCGGTGATCGCGGGCGTTTGTCCCTGGCAGCTGCCGCTCGGAGGGCTCAGCGACTTCCCGGGCCGGAAGGCTTCCGGCCGCTGCGTCGCGGCGTCTTCTCGGCGGGGCGGAGGGACAGGGAACTGCCACCGGAGTCGTCCTCCCCCGACACCCGGCCGACGCACACCAGGCACATGTCGTCGCTGCGGATCTGGCCGGCGGTATGACGCTCGACGTCGTCGAGGATCCTCCGCCCGACCTCCTCGGGGCTCCCTCCGGGCTTGCCCACCTGCGCTTCGATCCGCTCGAGTCCGTACAGGCGGTCCTCGACGTCCATCGCCTCGCTGATCCCGTCGGTGAAGAAGACGAGCGTCATCCCCGGTTCGATCGCGATCTCCGAAGCGCTGTATTCCCATTCGGCCGCCATCCCCAGCGGAAGCCCTCCCTGTTCAGGGCCGACGGACGTCACGATCCCTTTTGCATCGCGGACATAGGCGGGAAGATGGCCGGCGTTGACGAGCGTCGCCCGGTGAGTGCGGGGATCGAGGACCGCGGCGACGAACGTGGCGAAGCGTTCGTCCCAGCCACTGCGGCAGACGCTGTCGTTGATCCGGCTCACGGCACGGACGAGGTCGGGCTCCGCCGCAAGGCAGTATTTCACGTCCCCCGAGAGCACCGCCATGACCATCGCCGCCGGCACCCCCTTTCCCGACACGTCGGCCATGACGACGGCGATCCTGCCGTCGGTGAGGGGAACGTAGTTGAAGTAATCCCCGCCGACATGCCTGGCCGGCTCGTAGAAGTCGAAGACTTCGTAGCCGGGGATCTCCGGCGGCTTCGAGGGGAGGAGTGCTTTTTGGACGTCACCGGCCAGTTCGAGATCGCGGTTGAGCTTCGCCTGGTGGACCCGCTCGTCGTGGGCCAGCGCCTGCTCCACCGCCTGCGCCGCCGCCCCGGCGATGCCGGCCAAGACCTCGAGATCCCGTTCGCGAAACTCCCCCCGCCCCCTGGACGCGGCGTCGAGTTGCACGACCCCGAGGACACTGCCGTCGGCGCGACAGATCGGGACGCACATCACCGACCGCATCCACCCCGACATGATGCTCTGGCTGGCATCGAACCGGGCGTCGGACTGGAGGTCGTTGGAGAGAATCGCGCGGCGCGTCTCCATGACGGTGTCGAGGACCGAGACGCTCAGCCGCGGCGGCCCTTCCTCGCGGGGGCCCCGGATCTTCTTGCCACGAAGGAGGAGTCGGCTGGAGTCCGGATCGACCAGGAGCACGAAGCCCCGGTCGGCCTGGGGGTAGATCTCGAAGAGGCCTTCGAGGAGCCGGGGGATCACCTCCTCGAGCGATAGCGAGGCTCCGATCGCCCGATTGATGCCGAACAGGGCCCGGAGTTGATCGGCGGCGCTCGCCCCCGCAACCTCCTCGCTGGAGTGCCGCGGCATCTCCATCTGGGAGACGATGAGCGAGCTGCCGGCATGGGAGTCAAGATAGTCGGCATCCCCTGTGGAGGGGGCATCCTCCGTGTCGGAGCGCGCTGCGACCCGAAAAAGCATCCGATATTCGCCGACCGAGACCTCGTCGCGGTCTGAAAGCGGCCGCTGTCCGACGACCCGCCGGCCGTTGACGAGCGTGCCGTTGCGGCTGCGAAGATCCTCGATGAGGACCCGTTCCCCGTCGCGAATCAGGGCGGCATGATGCCGACTCACGGAGGAATCGGGGATGACGATGTCGCAGGAGGGATGGCGTCCGAGGACCGTCCGATCGGCGAGGATCGGAATCTTGTCCCCCTTTCGGGGCCCGCCGCCGAATTCGAGCAAGCAAGCCGACACATTTCACCTCGCTGGGATCCGCCCGGATCCGCCAACCCACCCCGAGCCCGGAAGCCGCTCCGCCGCCCACCAGAATGGCCCCTGAAGAGCCGAATTGCCAGCACAACGATTCGCCGGTACTCTCTGAAGTCTTCCGGGAGTGACCGGCCGGCGGTTGTCCCCAGTTTGGGAACCCGCCGCCGCGGTCGCTTGGCCCCCGATTCCGCCTGGATCGGGCCTCTGGAAGACCATTCTTGGGGAATGGTGTAACGGTAGCACGACTGGCTCTGAACCAGTTAGTCTAGGTTCGAATCCTAGTTCCCCAGTTTTGATTTCAGCCTTGAAAACAAGGCATTTCGGCATTCGAACCGGGGATGCCGGCGACCGGCGAGAGGGGTCGGGGCTATGCCGGGGCTATGCCGGCGACCGATTCGCCCCCCTCGGATCGCTACTTCCCACCCCCCGGCGAGCACGTCCTCGAGCAGCCGCTCGAGCCCCTCGGCAGACAATCCCGCCCCTCCGGATCAGCCCTGGTAGGGCAGGGGACCGCATCGCCGAGGCGACCGGACGGGGGGAACCCGTGGCCTCGAGCCCCTCGCCCCGTGTTCGACCAGGGGAACGGACGGGATCGTCGCCCCGCCGGCGATGCCGGAGCCCTGCCCGTAGACTCGAGCAGCCCGAGCCCCCGGAGCGCCGGCCATGACAGCCCTCGATCCCGCCGCCGAACTGCTCGCAGCCCTTGTGGCAATGCGGGAGGATGCCGACGCCCTCTTCGAAGAGGTGGCCCGGAACCGTGCCGACGACGACGCCCTGCTCATGCAGGTGGCCCGCGATGGTGCCGACGCCCTCGTAGAGATGATGCGTCAGTCCTCGAGCATTCCCCCGCTGGCAGGGGGGTAAGCGTTTTCTCGGGCGTTCGCCCCGTCAGACCATTGGAATCTGAAGTACAGGGGTGCCCGGGGGTTTTCGAGGGGGGGGGCTGCCGATGACGGTGCCTCACGAACGGGGCCGATCGCCCGAGTTTCTCCCGAACCCCTTGGGTCCCTCCCGGGGTGTTTCCCCCAAGGGTCCCCAGCGAGCACCCCCCCGAGGCGACAGACTTTGTTGCGCGGGGGCGCACGGATCGCGCGGCGGCTGTTCGGAGAGTGAAACGGGGCGCGGCGCGCGTTGGATCCGCTCCCCGTCGGACAAATGGACAAAACCGCCGGACGACACCCAACCCCATGCCGGGGAACGGGTTGATTCGTCCACGTCGCCGCGCGGCTGAAATCGGACGAATGGACGAATCCCCGTCGCCCGCCCCCCGCCGCGGGGACCGCTACGCCATTTGTCCATTTGTCCGACTTCGTCCAAATCGGGGCGTGGACAAAACCGCACCCCCGAAATGATTCAATTCCCCGGGGGAAACCCTACTTCGGCTTAGCCGGCGGCAATTTGTCCATTTTGTTCCCGCCCCCCCCGGGAAACATCACCTCCACCGGCGGCAGCACGTCAACTTCCTCGCCGTCGCGCCCGGTCAGCCTCCATGCCTTGGGGGGGCGACCGCGCCCCCCGGTCCCGGCTTCCGTCGCGTCCAGGAACCCTTTGTCCTCGAGGTCCGAGAGGAACCCGGCGACCGTGGAACGCCCTATCGTCTTCATCCGTCGCCGCACGTCCTTTGCCGTGAACGGGACCGGCAGGGGGTCGATCGGGTCGTCCACCTCCTGAACAAGCCGGTCAAGGAACCGCCGCGCCGGATCTGAGAGCGATTCGCCGAGGGAGCGCCCGAGGGGGCGAGATAGCAGCCGGGCCGCGACCGCGTAGTCCGCCGGCTCGGCGATCAATCTCCCCTCCTGGTCGGTCTGCCTTTGCCGTTGGTGGAGGAGCGCCGAGGCTTGGATCAGCGACAGCAGCATGGGCAGAGCCCGCCGACACTCCACCTTGTCGGCGAACACCTCGAGCAGATCGGCGAGCCGCTCGGCGAACGGGATCAGGATTTCTCGGCGCTCGAGCAGCCGTTGGGCGGTTCGGTGGAGGTCGGCGACCCGCTCGCCTTCCGCCTTCACCTTGCCGCTCGCATGGAGCGCCAGCCGCCGGAGGATCGTCGTGGTCTGCGATCGCCGTTCGTCGGTGGAAAGGAGGATTGCCCGGTTTGCGTCCTCCTCAAAAATCCTCGCCGCCGTAGTCGATTCGAGGAATGCAATCGGCCCCTCCTGTTCGATCACGACGGTTCGGATTTCCCCGTCCACCTTCATCGGCATCATCTTTGAAAGCCGACCGGCGGACAGCATTTCCCGCAGCGCCCTGGTCGCCTCGGCGGTATCGTCATTCTCGAGCCGGCTCCGCTCGCCGGCGACGACAAGTCGGTGGGAAAGGCTCGCCGGCTTGGCATGGAATAGCGCTTGTGGAGTCATCCGTGTAGCCATCACAACCGCCTCGGGCGGGAACAGTCCGGCAACCCGTTCGATGGTGTAGCTCTTGCCGCTCGAGGTCTGCCCCTGGACGATGCCGGCGAGCGGTCGCCGGAGCAGCCTCGAGGTTCCGATCAGATAGAGCGTCAGCGCGAGTTCCTCCTCACCGGCGACCCCGGCGGTTTCAATGTCGCGCCCGATCCGGGCGACCAGTTCGGGATCCTCGAGCAGCCGCTCGGCTTCATCGCGCACGTCCTGGTCGGTCGCCTCGAGTGCCCGCCGGGTCAGTTCGGCGAGATCGTCCTCGAGCACGTCCTCGCCGCTGGTGTCGATCGGCGCTTCCCGCTGGTCGGCGAGCCGGAGGAGTTGCGCTTCCACATCCTCGAGGGGAACGCCCGCAACCTCGGCGACCCGCGCGGCGAAATCGCTCCGCTTGGATTCCTTGCCGAGATCGACTTCATCGTGGAGGAGCACGTCCCCGCCGGCGGACACCCGCACCCGCGCCCGCATTCCCTTCCCGACAGGCTTCACGTCGAAATCGAGATCCGGAGCGGTGTCGGTGGAGGGGTCGGAATCGTTCATGGGAGAGGCTTCCTTTCCTGGTAGCCGGTCGTCGGCTTCGTGCCGATGGTCTGGTAGAAGGGTCGGATTTTGGGGGGTGTCGATGGTCGGGGTCGGTGTCGAACGGGTCACAGATCGCAAATGCCGAGGCCGTTTTCAGCCGGGGGGCCGGTGTCGTCGGCGATTCGCTCGGCATTTATCGGCGAGCCTTCTTTCCGCTCCACCGCACGGAACGAATGCTCCTCGAGGGGTTCCCCTTTGCCGGCGCGGCGGTCCCCGGCGGGGTCGCCCGGGGGCGCGGGTTCGTCGTCGCCGGCATCGGCGGCACGTCCTGCCGGTCCTCAATTGGATCGATTCCCGGCTCGGGGGTGTCGCGCTCGGCTTCCTCGAGCCGGGCGCATGCGCTATCGACAAGCCGCTCGATCAGCAGCCGATCGTCAGACCCAACGGACAAGCGCCGGCGGACCAGGGAGAGAACCTTCCCGCCGAGGTCGATCCTCCGGGACTGCTCGGCGAACGTGCCCGCCGGCTTTGGGCGGCGGTTCGTGGTGACGTAGTCGGGTTCCAAGCCGAGATAATCGAGGGCAGCATCGACCGCCCTATGTAGAGCCCGATCCGGGCAGTAGCATCGCTCCATTCGATCCCGCCTCCAGACGGGTTCACCGCAAGCCGCCGGACGTGACCCCGGCGGCTTGCAGCATTTCAGGGGTAGGGAATCACGTCCTCGGGTTACGGGCCCGGGGCGAAAGGTTCGAGCGTTCGCAGCGATTGGCGATCCACTGCGACAGATCCGAGGCGCGGTAGCGAACCGCGCGTCCGACTTTCAACTCGGGCGGACGATCCTCGCGCCCCTCCCAACTCCAACGGGCGAGGGTCTGCGGCTGGAAGCCGAGAACCTCGGCGGCTTCCCGGCGGGTCAGTAGCCGATCGGTCATATGCGCACCTCCTGGTCGTGTTCATGTCGCACGTCGTCCACGACGGACGGCGTTGCGATTGAACGAAACCTAGGCGCGATTGACGCGGCGGTAAACGACACGGCAGGAAGCCTTGTCGGGCATCCGACATTGCAGGAAGCCTTGTCGGGCAGCGAGAAACACCGCGTTTATCAGGGCATTCCTGCGGTGTGCCGTTCGATTTGCCGGTATGAGATTTTGCCGGCCGGACGCGTGGCGTATTCCTCTTCGATCTTCCGCCGCGCTTCCCCTATTTCATACCCCTCTTTCCGGAGTTCACTGTATCGCCGGCGAATCGCCTGCCGCCTCGGCGCGGCTTTTTGCTTAGTCGCCGCGCCGCCGTTGCGCGGTCCCTTTTTCAGCGCCTCGAGGATCGGCCCCGCTTTGGTAGATGATTTCAGGTCGTCAGCGTAGAGCTTGAGCGCGAGACAGAAACCAGACCGAACCGCATACGCCACGGCTGTGATTTCGGCGTTGTATTTGGCGTCATCGGGATCGGGGTATTTGGCAGCTATCCGCGGATAGTAGCGCGGCACGTCTTGCGTTCGGGCTACGTGTTGGAGGCCAATGAACCATGCGACGGTGTCAAAGTCTGGAGGGAGTTCAATACCGTTGACACTCTCCCCACCGTAGAGCAGTTCATTCACGTCCGACGGTGATAGCCCTCCGTCCACGATTCCAGTGGGCATACCGCCCATTTCTCGCAATGGCTTC